>NZ_CP097635.1:1869497-2181080 GCF_023573145.1 Aquincola tertiaricarbonis | reverse complement strand
CCTGGCGCCAGCGGCTGGAAACCGCGCTGCGCGACGACGACTGGTCCGCGATGGAACAGGCCGACCGTGATGTGGCCGCCGGCCTGCCGCCACTGGCCGCCGCCGGCCCATGGTCGGCCGCGGAACGCCAGGCGCTGCAACAGCTGCGGGCCTGCCACGCGCTGGCCAGCAGCCGCTGTAACGCCGCCGTGGCCACGCTGGCACAGCAGCTGGACGGCATGCGCCAACAACGTGACGGCTGGCTGGCGTATGCCGGCGGCCAGGCCTGGGAAACCGCATGAACCTGCCCACCACCAACGCGCTCGACGCCGCTCTGCCTGCGGCCGCCGCATCAGCCACACCCACCGCTGTTGCACCAGCGATCGCACCGGCCAGTCAGCCGGCCGTGGCAGCTGCGGCCGATGCGCCGGCCCGCCCGGCCGCCGACGGCAGCAACGCGCCCGCCGCCGATGCGGCCCAAGGACAGGCCGGCGCCTTCCAGGCGCTGCTGGCCAGCCTGGGTCTGCTGCCCACCATCGACGCTGCGCCGCAGGAAGCCGATGCCACCGGTGACGACACCAGCGCCGAGCCTGCCGCCACCGCGGACACCACCGCAGCGCCCGTGGCCGCCGTGGGTGACGCCGCCGTGCAGCCCGCCGCTGAACTGACGCCCGCCTGGCGCAACGACGCCGCGATGCTGATGGCCAGCCTGCCGATGACGGCGGTGACGCCGGTCGGCCTGCCCGCTGCCGCCGCCACGCCGGACGCCCAAGCCGCAGCCGCCAGCGGCGACCGCACCGCGGCTGGCCTGTCCGCCATCGGCGGCCTCGCCGGCATGCCTGCCGCCGAGGCCCTCTCGCGCAACGGCCGCCTGGCCACACAGGCCACACCAGGCGCCGCCCAGGCTGCGGGCACCGCCCTGCCCCAGGGTCACGCTGCGGCACTGGCTGGCGCTCACCCCGCCGCCAGCGCCGACGCGGGCGCGTCCGTGGCCGCCGGGGCCGGCCGGGCCGAGGGCGCTGCTGCAGCCGCCTCCACCGCCGCACTGCGCGAGCCCGCGCCCGCCAGCCCGGCCGAGCGCAGCGCACCAGCCCAGCCGCTGCGCCGCGACGAGGTGGCCGCGCTGGTCACCACGCCCGGCACCGACACCGGCGCAGCGCCGGTCCACGCCACCGAATCGGCCAGTGCCGTGGCCAGCACCGCCCGTGCGGTGCCGGCCCATGGACCGGCCCTGCTGCAGGCCCTGGGCGAGCGGCTGCAGGTGCAGATCGCCCAGCGCAGCGAGCATGCGGTCATCCGCCTGGACCCCCAGGCCATGGGCAGCGTGGAGATCGTGCTGCGCCACGAGGCCGGCGCGCTGCAGGTGCAGCTCAGCGCCAGCCACCCCGATGTGCAGCGCCAGCTGCAAAGCATCAGCGATGCACTGCGGCAGGACTTGTCGCAGCGCCAGTACACCGACGTCTCGGTCAACGTGGCGGCGCAGCCCGGCGATGCCGACGGCCGCCGGCGCCAGGGTGGCCAGCCGCAGGCGGAAGAGCGCCCCGGCCGTGCACTGGCCGAAGCCGAACGCGGCGCCAGCGGCAGCCCGTTCTCGATGGCATCCAGCCTGGAGTAACCCATGAAGAAACTGCACGTCCTGCTGATCGCCGGCGTGGCCTCGGTGCTGGTGCTGGGGGGCGGCGGTGCCGCCGCCTGGTGGTACCTGAAGCCCAAGGCCGCGCCTGTGGAAGAGGCGCCCAAGGTCGACAAGACCGTCTACAAGTACGTGAACCTGGACAAGGTGCTGGTGATGCTGCGCGGCCGTGAAGGCGAGCCGCTGTCGCACTACCTGGCGGTGGACATGGTGTTCAAGACGCCGGCCGAGCAGGAGAAGGTGCTCAAGGACCACCTGCCCCTGCTGCGCAGCGTGGCGGTGAAGGCGCTGTCGGCCCACACGCTGGAGACGGCCGGCAAGATGACCATCGACCAGTACACCGAAGAGCTGAACGCCGCCTTCGCGAAGAGCTATGAAGCCGAGCATCGCGAGATGCCCTTCAAGACCGCGATGATCGGCAAGCTCATCATCGAGTAGGCGGCCGATGAGCTACGTCGCCGCTTACGGTGAACAGGCCTGGGGTGCGCCGCCGGCCGCCGCGCTGCACGGCGCGCTGGACGAAGGCGCGCAGCTGATGGCCTATGCGCCGCTGGTCAAGCGCATCGTGCGCCAGCTCAATGCCCAGGTCACGGTGACCATGGGCCGCGACGACATGGAACAGGTGGGCCTGATGGGCCTGCTGGACGCGCTGCGCCGCTACGGCCCGCCCGACGAGAAGTTCGGCAGCTATGCCGCCATGCGGGTGCGCGGCGCCATCCTCGACGAGCTGCGCCGCCAGGACTGGCGGCCGCGCGGCGTGCGCCAGGACAGCCACAAGATCCGCGACGGCGTGCGCGCACTGACGCGCCAGCTGGGCCGCGAGCCCAGCGACGCCGAGGTGATCAAGGCCCTGGGCCTGACCGCCGAGCAGTGGCACGAGCACCAGCTGGACGAGAACGCCGAGGCGCTGTCCAGCTTCGACGAGCTGGTCTCCGAGCTGAGCCTGGTGCCCAGCGACCAGCAGTCGCCCGAAGAACAGTACGTGGTGCGCCGCAGCCTGGAGCAGGCGCTGCGCGCGCTGGACGTGCGCGAGCAGCGCGTCATCCAGCTGTACTACGAGTTCGAGCTCAGCCTGAAGGAAATCGCCGCGGTGCTCGACGTCACCGAGGCGCGTGTCTGCCAGATCAACAAGGGCGCGCTCAAGAAGATGAAAAGCTTCCTGCAGCCCGCCTGACCCCCGCATTACCCGAGTATTCCCATGCAATCGATCATCGGCATCGTCATCATCCTGGGCTGCGTCTTCGGCGCCTTCGTGTTCCACGGCGGTGCGCTGTCGATGATCTGGCAGCCGGTGGAGCTGGTCATCATCGTCGGCGCCGGCGCCGGCGCCCTGGTGCTGGGCAACCCCGGCCACGTGCTGTCGGAGCTGTGGCTGCAGGTGCGCAAGGTGATGCTGCGCAAGAAGCCGGGCGAAGACTTCCAGCGCCAGCTGCTGCTGCTGATGTACGAGCTGCTGCAGACCGCCGCCGGCGGCCTGAAGGCGCTGGACGCCCACGTCGAAGCGCCGCATGAAAGCGCTCTTTTCAAGCGTTATCCGCTGATCCTGGAAGAGCCGAAGCTGCTCCACTTCATCGTCGACAACTTCCGCCTGATGGCGATGGGCAAGATCAACGCACACGAGCTGGAGGGTGTCCTCGAACAGGAGATCGAGGCCATCCACGAGGAGCTGATGCAGCCGGCCAAGTCGCTCGCCAAGATCGGCGAGGCGATGCCCGGCTTCGGCATCCTTGCGGCCGTGCTGGGCATCGTGATGACGATGAACGTGGTGGCCGACGGCGCCGCCATCGGCGAGATCGCGGTGCGCGTGGGCGCGGCCATGGTGGGCACCTTCATCGGCATCTTCATGTGCTACGGCCTGCTCGACCCCATCAGCATGATGATGAAGCAGCTGGTGGCCGAGGAGATGCAGGCCCTGGAATCGGTCAAGGTGGTGCTGTGCACCCATGTGGCGGGCAAGCCGCCGCTGCTGGCCATCGACGCCGGCCGCCGCCTGGTGCAGCTGAACATCAAGCCCAGCTTCGCGGTGCTGGAAGGCTGGATCGACAAGATGCAGAACGCCGGCGACCCGGACGCCACACCGTCGCGCCGCGCGGGAGACAAGCGTGTCGAAGCCTGAAGGCAAGGGCAAGGCGCACCATGAAGAGACCGTCGTCAAGCGTGTCTCCGGCAAGGGCCACCATGACGACCATGGTGGCGCCTGGAAGGTGGCCTTCGCCGACTTCTGCCTGGCCCTGCTGTGCCTGTTCCTGGTGCTGTGGCTGATGGCCTCGCGCGAGCAGCAGGAAACCGCCGAGCAACTGCGCATGGCGCAGGGCGGCAGCCCGATGGAGGGCGGTGGCGGCGGGCGCATTCCCGGTGAGCCGGGCAATCCGCTGGGCAGCCTGATCTCGCGCGAGCCGGTGCCTTCGCACGGCGACGACGCACGCAACCGCGACGGCGCCGTCGGCGCCCGTGAGTCCGGTGAAGGCGCCGGCCCCACGCCCAAGCTGAGCAAGTCGCGCTACGAATCGGAAGCCGACATGGCCGAGCTGGCCCGCGTGATGGCCGAGGTGAGCCGCCGCGCCGGCCTGGAAGACAACCTGCAGGCGGTGGTCACGCCCTTCGGCCTGCGGGTGATGCTGCACGACACCGACCGTGAAGGCATGTTCAAGCGCGGCAGCGCCATTCCCACCGAGCGCTTCCGCGCACTGATGCAGGCCCTGGGCCCGCTGTTCGCGCAGATCGAGAACCAGCTGATGATCGTCGGCCACACCGACTCGCTGCCTTACGTGGAGAAGAGCCCGACGGCCTTTTCCAACTGGTCGCTCTCCAACAACCGCGCCGCCGCCGCACGCACCCACCTGCTGATGGGCGGCATGCCCGAGACCAGCGTGCTGCAGGTCACCGGCATGGCCGACCGCGCGCCGATGACGCCGGACAACCCGCGCGCCGACGTGAACCGCCGCATCGAGCTGATGGTGCTGACGCCGGACCAGGCCCGCACCGTCAGCGCCATGTACGGCATGCCCACGCGCAGCCAGTCGCTGGTGCCGGGCAGCCTGTCGGTGGTGCCGGCCAAGCCCGAGGCGGGCGTGGCCGCGCTGCGCACGCAACTGCTGGCCGGGCGCGACGCCGTGGCCACCCCGGTGGCGGGCGGCCGCTGACGACAACGGACGAACACGCCATGAGAACCTCTTCCAAGACGTCTTCCTCCCGCGGCGGGCCCGTGCGCAACGCCGCGGGCGGCGCCTCGGCCGCTGCCGGCAAGGTGGCCGCCGCCGCAGGCGTGGCCGCCGCGGGCGGCACCAGTGGGCTGGCCGGCATCCAGGCCGGCACGGCGCCGCAGGTGCTGCAGTCGGCGGTGCTGGGACCGGCGCTGGCGGCGATGGCCCAGATGCCCGAGATCGACCACGCCAAGGTGGCCGAGCTGCGCGATGCCATCGCCCGCGGCGACCTGCAATTCGACGCCGGCAAGCTGGCCGGCCTGATCCAGCGCTTTCACGGGGGCCGCGCATGACCAAGCGTTCCGACGTGCTGCGCGGCCTGGTGTCGGGCGTGCATGCCGACCATGCCGACTACCAGACGCTGCGCGGCCTGCTGGGCGAGCAGTTCCAGGCCGCCCTGCGCCATGACACCGCCGCCCTCACCCAGCTGGGTGAGCGCATCAGCGCGCTGGTGGCGGTGCTGGACGGCCGCCGCCGCGACCGCATGCGGGGCGTGGCGCTGCTGGGCATCCGCCCGCCGGCCACGATGGCGCAGGTGATCGCGCTGTTCGCGCCTGCGATGCGGGCCCCGCTGCAGCAGCTTTGGCAGGGACTGGAAGCCCTGGTGGTGGAGTGCAAGCGCCTCAACAGCCGCAACTGCCGGCTGCTGATGGAGCAGCACGCCCTGATGCAACGTGTACTGGCAGGGGAGGCCGACACCTATGTTCCGGCCTGACATCGCCCTGCTGGGCAGCACCGGTGCGGCCCAGCCCACCGCCCCCACGGCCCCCGCTGCGCCTTCGCTGCCAGGCGGCAGCGGCCGCTTCAGCCAGACCTTCAAGCAGCTGGACGGCGAGATCCGCGACTACATCGCCAACGGCTCGCGCGACAGCGGCGACGTGCCCGCGCTGAGCAGCGCCGCCCGCGCCTACCTGGCCCGCATGCAGGCCGGCCAAGGCAGCACGCAAACCCCGGCGACGGTGCTGGACGGCAGCGGCGCGCTGACCGACGCGCAGGCCGGCTCGCCCGAGCGTCAGGCCTTCCTGGGCCAGATCGCGCCCTGGGCCGAAGAAGCCTCGCAGCAGCTGGGCGTGGCCCCCGACATCCTGGCCGCGCATGCGGCGCTGGAATCGGGCTGGGGCCAGCGCCCGCTGCGCGCCGCCGACGGCAGCAGCACCCACAACCTGTTCGGCATCAAGGCCGGCAGCAGCTGGCGCGGCGGCAGCGCCGATGCGCTGACCACCGAATACGAAGACGGCGTGGCGCTGAAGAAGACCGAGCGCTTCCGCAGCTACCCCGATGCGGCCAGCGCCTTCCGCGACTTCGCGCAGCTGATGCAGACCAGCCCGCGCTACCAGGGCGCGCTGAACACCGGCACCGACGTGCGGGCCTATGCCGATGCGCTGGCCCGCGGCGGTTATGCCACCGACCCGAACTACGCCGACAAGCTGGTCAGCGTGGTCAACCGGCTGCGCAGCAAGTGAAGCGCCCTGCCCTGCCTCACGGCATGTCGGCCGGTTGCACCGTGCCGGTATCGACCACCCGCGCGCGGATGATCTTGCCGGTGTTGACGTTGCGCACCCGCACCACGTCGCCCTGGCGGCCGGGCTCCAGCGCCTCGCCGCTGGCGGTCACCTGGATGGGGCCGCTGCGCGCCTCGATCACCACCACCTCGCCGCGCTTGACCAGCACCGGCGCGGCGAGCAGCCGCTTCTGCAGCACCTGGCCGGGCCGCAAGGGCCGCATCGGTGCCTGGCCCGTGGCCTCGTCGATGCTGGACATCGGGTCGGGCACCGACGAGATGTCGCGCCGGTCCAGCGTCAGGTCGCTGGCCGCCAGCGGCTTGCCCGAAGGCACGGTGGCCGCGGCCACCACCACCTCGGCGCTGAGCGTGCCGCGCACCGTGAACACGGTGCGGCTGCCGTCCACGCCCGGGCAGCGGGCCGAAAAGCGCATGCGGCTGGCAAAACGGTTTTCCATCGTCTCGACCAGCGGCGCCTGGGCGCAGCGCGGCGCCTCCTTGGTGCCCACGGGCGAGACGCTCACTTCGATGTCCGGCGCCAGCAGTCCGTCGCGTTCGGCCTGCTGCTGCAGGGCTTCGCGGGCGGCTTCGGCCACCGCGGCTTCCATCGTGGGCACGGCGGCAGGTGCCGCGGCCACCGTGGCGGCATAGGCCAGCAACCCGGCGGACCCCCATTTTCTAGACAGGCAAAGGAGCAGCATGAGCATCGACTTCAAACAGGCGCTCGGCACGCATGCCAACACGCTGGCTTTGCGGGCAGAGCGCACCAAGATCCTGGCGTCCAACATCGCCAACGAGAGCACGCCCGGCTACCAGGCCCGCGACATCGACTTCGCGGCCACCCTGCGCCAGACGGAAGCCGGCGAGGACGCCGACGGCCTGTCATTAGACACCGAGGACCCGAAGTACCGCGTGCCCTTCCACCCCACCCAGGACGGCAACACCGTCGAGCTGGGCGTGGAGCAGGCGGCCTTCTCCCAGAACGCATCGGATTTCCAGACCAGCCTGACCTTCGTGAACATGAAGCTGCGCGGTCTGGCCAAGGCCATCGAAGGACGTTGAGATGACTTTCCGCAACATCGCCCAGATCGCAGGCTCCGCCATGTCGGCCCAGACCGTGCGGCTGAACACCATCGCCAGCAACCTGGCCAACGCGCAATCGGCCACCGGCTCCGAGACCGACACCTACAAGGCCCGCAAGCCGGTGTTCGCCGCCATCTCGCAAGGCGCGGGCGGCAGCTCGGTGCAGGTGCTGGACGTGGTGCAGAGCACCGAGCCGCTGCGCAAGTCCTACGAGCCCGACCACCCGCTGGCCAACGAGGAAGGCATGGTCTTCTACCCCAACGTGAGCCCGGTGGCCGAGATGACCGACATGATGTCCGCCTCGCGCGCCTTCGAGACCAACGTCGAGGTGCTGTCGCGCATCAAGGGCATGCAGCAGTCGCTGCTGAAGCTGGGCGAGGGCTGATGCGATGACCACCAGCCTGCTCACCAACAACACCACCAGCAGCAGCTCCTCCGGCGGCTCGATCAGCAATGCGATCGGCGCCAACGGCGAGATGTCCAACCTGTTCACCACGCTGCTGGTGGCGCAGATCAAGAACCAGAACCCGCTGGAGCCGAACGACCCTTCGGAGTTCGTCTCGCAGCTCACGCAGCTGAGCCAGACCGAGACGCTGCAGAAGCTCTCCAGCCAGACCACGCTGAACGGCGCGCTGCTGGAAAGCCTGCAGACGCTGGGTCTGGGCGGCCAGGTGGGCGGCCAGGTCACCGTCACCAGCAGCAGCGTGCAGCTGGGCGACGGCGCGGTGGCCGGCAGCTTCGAGCTGGGCGCCACCAGCGCCAAGACCACGCTGGTGCTCACCTCCGACGGCGGCACCGAGCGCCGCATCGACCTGGGCACGCGCAGCGCCGGCAACGTGGACTTCAGCCTCGACCGCAGCACCCTCGGCCTGCCGGCCGGCCGCTATGCCATCCGGGTGGAGGCCGATCAGCAGGCCGCCCCCGCCATCAGCCTGCAGGGCACGCTCAGCAGCGTGCGCCTGGCCGCCAACGGTGGCGTGGTGGTCGACGTCTCCAGCGTGGGCGAAACCGCCCCCGACGCGATCACCGCCTTCCACGGCCGCACCACCGCACAACCTTGACGTACCCGAAGGAACCGACATGAGCTTCGCCATCGCCCTGTCCGGCATCAACGCCATCAATGCCGAGCTGGACACCATCTCGAACAACATCGCCAACTCCGGCACCGCGGGCTTCAAGGCCGGCCGCGCCAACTTCGCCTCCATGTACGCGGGCACCCAGGCCACGGGCGCCGAAGTCTCTTCCATCACGCAGAGCATCGAAGAAGGCGGCAGCGTCACCAGCACCGGCCGCAGCATGGACGCCGCCATCAGCGGCCGCGGCTTCTTCGTCTCGCGCGATGCCAGCGGCACCATGGTGTACAGCCGCGTGGGCATGTTCTCGGTGGACAAGGACGGCGCGGTGATCGACGGCAGCGGCCGCAAGGTGCAGGGTTATGCCGCGGTGGAAGGCAGCACCGCGCTGGGCGCGCTGGGCGACCTGACGGTGCCCAACGGCCAGATCGCGGCCAACGCCAGCGACACGCTGAAGTACGTGAGCAACCTGTCGCGCGACTGGACGGTGCCCACCATCACGCCCTTCAACCCTGCCGATCCGCTGACCTTCAACAGCTCCAACGTCACGCCGGTGTACGACTCGCTGGGCACCAAGCACACGGTCACGCAGTACTTCGTCAAGACCGGCACCAACGCCATCGACGTGCACTACACCTTCGACGGCGCGGCCGTGGCCACCACGCAGTCGCTCACCTTCGACACCAACGGCGTGCTGACCTCGCCCACCGCCCCGGTGTCGCTGAACCTGGGCACGCCCACCGGCGCCAATGCGCTGACGGTGGCGATCGACTATGCGGGCACGACGCAGTACGCGGGTGAGTCGGTGCCCACCGTCAACAGCGCCAACGGCTATGCCTCGGGCACGCTGATCAGCACCGCGCTGGAAGAAGACGGCTCGGTGATGGCGCAGTACAGCAACGGCCAGAAGAAGCG
The DNA here is from genome assembly GCF_023573145.1 of Aquincola tertiaricarbonis. GTDB lineage: Bacteria > Pseudomonadota > Gammaproteobacteria > Burkholderiales > Burkholderiaceae_C > Aquincola > Aquincola tertiaricarbonis_B. The sequence goes on along the minus strand of NZ_CP097635.1, from coordinate 2,171,693 downwards.
CGTGGGCACCGTGGCGCTGGCGGCCTTCCCGTCCGAAGGTGCACTGACCCCGGTCAGCGACACCAGCTGGGTGGCCTCCACCGCCTCCGGCGAGGCGCTGCTGTTCGCGGCCGGCACCGGCATGACGGGCAAGCTGACCACCGGCTCCATCGAGCAGTCCAACGTCGACATGACGGGCGAACTGGTGGGCCTGATGTCCGCCCAGCGCAACTACCAGGCCAACACCAAGGTGCTGTCCACCGAGAACGAGATGATGCAGTCGCTGATGCAGGCGGTCTGATCGGGCACTGAGGACACCACGCGATGGACGCCTTGATCTACACGCTGATGAGCGGCGCCGAGCGCTCGATGCGGGCGCAGCAGGTGCACGCCAACAACCTGGCCAACCTGGAAACCAACGGCTTCCGCGCCGACCTGGACATGGCGCTGAGCGAGGCCGTGCCCGGCACCGGCTTCGACGCCCGCCACATGGCCAAGCTGGAGACCAATGCGGTCACCTCACGCGCTGGCGCCGTGCGCGCCACCGGCCGCGACCTGGACGTGGCGCTGCAGGGCAATGCCTATCTGGCCGTGCAGTGGAACGGCGGCGAGGCCTACACCCGCGCCGGCGCCATCCAGATCGACGCCGACGGCGCGCTGAAGGTGGACGGCCGCCCGCTGATGGGCGACGGCGGCCCCGTCGTGCTGCCGCCGTACGAGAAGCTGAGCATCGGCGTCGACGGCACCGTGTCCATCCAGGCGCCCGGCGAAGCCGAGATGCAGGCGGTGGACAAGCTGAAGCTGGTGACGCCCGAGGTCGGCCAGATCACCAAGAACGAGGCGGGCCTCATCGTGCCGCGCAACGGCCAGCCGCTGGCCGCCGACGACAACGCGCAGCTGCAGGCCGGTGCGCTGGAAGGCAGCAACGTGTCCGCCGTCGAGGAGATGGTGGCCACCATGAGCCTGAACCGCGACTTCGAGGTGCAGATGAAGCTCTACAAGGCCGCCGACTCGATGGCCGAGTCCGGCAACCGTTTGATCAGGGAATGAGGAGTTTTCGATGAACCCCGCAATGTGGATCAGCAAGACCGGTGTGCAGGCGCAGGACGCCAAGCTGCAGGCCATTGCCAACAACCTGGCCAACGTCAACACCGTCGGCTTCAAGCGCGACCGCGTGATGTTCCAGGACCTGTTCTACCAGGTGGACCAGCAGCCCGGCGCGCAACGCGACAACAACACCGCGTCGCCTTCCGGCACGCAGCTGGGCAACGGCACCAAGGTGCTGGGCACGCAGAAGGTGTTCACCACCGGCAGCCTGCAGACCACCAGCCAGGCGCTGGACGTGGCCATCGTGGGCCAGGGCTTCCTGCAGGTGGCGCTGCCCAATGGCAACACCGCCTACACGCGCGCCGGCCAGCTGCAGATGGACTCGGAAGGCCGGCTGGTGACCGCCCAGGGCCTGCCCCTGGTGCCGGAGATCACCATCCCCGCCAACGCCACCGGCGTGACCATCGGCGAGAACGGCGTGGTCTCGGTCAGCGTCAGCGGCCAGACGGCGCAGACCGAGGTGGGCCAGCTCACCATCGCCGGCTTCGTCAATCCGGCCGGCTTGCTGGCCACCGGCGACAACCTCTACACCGAGACCGCCGCCAGCGGCGCCCCCACCGTGGGCAACCCCGGCACCGATGCGCTGGGCAAGCTCAAGCAGTACGCGCTGGAAGGCTCGAACGTGCAAGTGGTGGAAGAGATGGTCGAGATGATCGCCGCCCAGCGCACCTACGAGATGAACACCAAGGTGCTCTCCGCAGCCGACAACATGCTGCAGTACCTGGCGCAGGCGGCCCGATGAGCACGCAGCACCGCCGCCATGCGGCCGGCCTGCTGCTGGCCGCCACGGCCCTGCTGGCCGCCTCGGGCTGCGCGCACATCGAGCCGCAGCAGGCGCCGGTGCTGGCCGAAGAAAAGCCGCTGCCGGTGATGCAGCCGGTGTCGCGCCGCGGCCAGGCTGGCGGCGTGTTCACGCCCGATGCCACCTGGAGCCTGCACTCCGACAGCCGGGCCTTCCGCCCCGGCGACGTGCTGACCGTGGTGCTCAACGAGACCACGCAGTCCAGCAAGTCGGCCGACACCAAGTTCGGCAAGGAAAGCAACATCGCCCTCCGCGCCCCGGTGATAGGCACCAGCACCATCAATGCCAACGTGGCTGCGGGCGGCTCGCGCGACTTCAACGGCTCGGCCACCAGCAGCCAGCAGAACACGCTGCAGGGCGCCATCACCGTCATCGTGCACGAGGTGATGCCCGGCGGCCTGCTGCGGGTGTCCGGCGAGAAGAGCCTGTACCTGAACCAGGGCGAAGAGTTCGTGCGCCTGGCCGGTTACGTGCGCAGCGCCGACATCGACACCGACAACCGTGTCTCTTCGCAACGCATCGCCAATGCCCGCATCGCCTATTCGGGCCGCGGCACGCTGGCCGATTCCAACAACCCCGGCTGGCTGACCCGCTTCTTCACCAGCCCCTGGATGCCCTTCTGAAGGCCGACGTCATGACCTTCCCGCGCACTGTCACCTTGCTGCTGCTGGGTGCCCTGGCCGCCCCGCTGGCCACGCTGGCCGCCAACCCGCCGCGCAGCGCCGCCGCCGAGGCGGTGCCCGCCAAGAACCTGCGCACGCTGCGCAACCTGGTCAGCGTGGAAGGCGTGCGCGACAACCAGCTGATCGGCTACGGCCTGGTGGTCGGCCTCAACGGCAGTGGCGACAGCACGCAGTCCAAGGCCACCGGCCAGTCGATGACCAACCTGCTCAAGCAGTTCGGCGTCAAGCTGCCCGAGAAGGTGGACGCCAAGTCCAAGAACGTGGCCACGGTGATGGTGAGCGCGGTGTTCCCGCCCGGCTACCGCAAGGGCCAGACCATCGACATCACGGTCTCGTCGCTGGGTGACGCCAAGAGCCTGCGCGGCGGCACGCTGCTGCTGACGCCGCTGCGCGCGGCCGACGGCGAGGTGTACGCGCTGGGCCAGGGCAACCTGGTGGTGGGCGGGCTGAACGCCAGCGGCGCCAGCGGCTCCAGCGTCACCATCAACACGCCCACCTCGGGCCGCGTGCCCAACGGCGCCAGCATCGAGCGCGAGATCGAGACCGACTTCGACACTCGCCCCACGGTGCGGCTGAACCTGAAGCGCCCGCACTTCCAGACCGCCACCAACATCGTCGAATCGATCAACAAGGCCTACGGCCCGGTGGCCAGCACGCGCGACGCCACCAGTGTGGACGTGGTGGCGCCCGCCAACCCGACCCAGCGCGTGGCCTTCGTGGCCGCGCTGGAGGCGCTGCCCATCGACGTGGGCCGCGAAGTGCCCAAGGTCATCTTCAATTCGCGCACGGGCACGGTGGTGATCGCCGACGGCGTCACCGTCAAGCCGGCCGCGGTCTCGCATGGCTCGCTCAAGGTGGTCATTTCCGAGACGCCGCAGGTCAGCCAGCCCAACGCCTTCGGCCGCGGCAACACGGCGGTCACGCCGCAGTCGCGCGTCAACGTGGACCAGGGCTCGGGCACGATGTTCAAGTGGCCGGCCGGCGCCAACCTGCAGACCATCATCGACGCCATCAACAGCATCGGCGCCACGCCCGACGACATCATGTCCATCCTGCAGGCGCTGGACCAGGCCGGCGCGATCGACGGCGAACTGGTGGTGATCTGATGAGCGGCATCGAACCCCTGCGCGGCCGCGCCAACGGCCCGGCCGCCACCGACGACGAGGCGCTGCGCGTCAAGGCCGGCCAGGCTGCCGAGAAGTTCGAGGCGCAGATGATCAAGCAGATGCTGCACCAGATGCGCAGCAGCATGCGCGAGCTGGCCGACGAGGACAGCCCGTTCAAGAACAAGACCAACGACGACATGCTCGACCTGGCCGACGGCCTGCTGGCCGACCAGATGGCCAGCCAGCGCGCCTTCGGCGTGGCCGACGCGCTGCTGCGCCAGCTGCTGCCGCCGGCCGCTCCGGCCACGCCCGGGCCGGCCCCCCTGCCGCCTGCCAAGGGTTGACGCGAACCTGCGGGTTCGCCCAGGCTTTAAGTCCGGCCGCATTGCGGTCGCCTTCCCCTTGTGAGCGGGCCCGGCGAGGGCTCGCCAACCGGATCGACGCCCATGAACCTCATCCAGACCGCCCTGTCCGGAACACGCGCCGCCCAGATCGGGCTGGACGTGACCAGCCAGAACATCGCCAACGTGATGACCGACGGCTACACCCGCCAGGGCGTGCAGCTGACGACGGTGCAGCCTGCCCGATCGGGCGCCACGGCCGTGGGTGCCGGCGTCAACGTGCCGGCGCTGATCCGCTTCAGCGACAGCTACAAGAGCCTTCAGATGTGGACTGCCGCGTCCGACCTGGCGCAGCGCGAGGTGTCGCAGTCCTACCTGACCCAGCTGGAACAGGTGCTGGGCAGTGACGAATCCGGCATCAGCGGCGGCCTCGACCAGTTTTTCTCGGCCCTCAACGCCGCCAGCGTGGAGCCCGGCTCCTCGCCGCTGCGCCAGCAGGTCATCACCGCGGCCGGCGCGCTGGCCCAGCGCTTCAACAGTCTGCAGACGGTGCTGTCCAACCAGCGCACCGCCATCGCGCAGCAGCGCAGCACGGTGGTCGACCAGGTCAACACGCTGTCGGCCGACGTGGCGCGCCTGAACGACAAGATCGCCGCGGCCACCGGCCTGGGCGTGAACGCCTCGGGCCTGATCGACGAGCGCGACAAGAAGATCGACGAAGTGGCCAAGCTGGTGCAGGTGCAGGTGGTGAACCAGCCCGATGGCACCCGCAGCGTTTCGCTGCGCGGCGGCCAGCCGCTGGTGGTGGGCTCGTCGCCCGCCACGATGCGCGCGCAGGTCAACCCCGACGGCACGCAGACCCTCAAGCTCGACTTCGCCAACCAGACCTTCTCGCTGGCGGGCACGCCGCTGGGCGGCCAGTTGGGCGGGCTGGACGACCTGCAGGGGCGCATCCTCACGCCGCTGTCGCGCTCCATCACCGAGATGGCCGACCAGCTGTCGACCAACATCAACAACAAGCTGACCACGGGTTACGGCTCTGACGGCTCGGCTGGCCAGCCGCTGTTCGTGTTCGATGCCACCAGCTCGACCAGCCTGCTGAAGGTCAACCCGAGTGTTTTGCCGCAAAACCTGGGCTTTTCGAGTGATCCGCTGCAACCGGGCGGCAGTGACAATCTCCTGGCAGTGATCGCCCTACAGCAACAACCCGTCACCCTCACCTCGCTCGGCAACGTGCTGCTGGGCGACGTCTATTCGCAGCTGGTGGGCAAGCTGGCCACCGACAGCCAGCAGAACCAGGCCGCACTGAGCACCGCACAGACGGTGCGCAACCAGGCCGAGGCCAGCTGGAAGTCCACCAGCGGTGTCAACAAGGACGAAGAGGCCGTCAATCTGCTGCAGTACCAGCAGATGTACCAGGCCAACATGAAGGTCATCTCCATCGCCAACGAGCTGTTCGACAGCACGCTGGCCATGATCTGAGCACGGGGACGACACCATGCGCATTGCCAGCACCCAGTACCACAGCACGATGAACGCTGCCCTGCAGGACGCCTCTGCGCGTGCGCAGGAGATGCTCGAGCGCATCGCCAGCGGCAACAAGCTGTCCGTGCCCTCCGACGACCCGGTGACCGCGGTGCGCCTGTCGCGCCTGACCCGCGAAGAAGCCGCGCTGGACCAATACCGCGAGAACATCACCGCGCTGGGCACCCGCCTGCAGCAGAACGAGGCCCTGCTGGACGGCATGAGCACCGACCTGCTGCAAGTGCGCGACCTGCTGGTGTGGGGCGCGGACGGCGGCAACACGCCCGAGGACGTGGCCGCGATGGCCGGCTCGCTGAAAGCGCTGCGCGACAGCCTGTTCTACACCGCCAACAGCCGCGACCAGGAAGGCCGCTACATGTTCTCGGGCACGGCCACCAACACGGCCACCATCACCGCGGACAGCACGCAGCCGGTGGGCTCACGCTACAGCTGGACCGGCAACGCCGGCGAGCAGAAGGTGGTGGTGGGCAACGGCATCACCCAGACGGCCAACGTGCACCTGGACCAAATGGCCGCGCTGCTGAACCAGTTGGACCGCACGATCAGCAGCTTCGAGTCGGGCGTCAGCGTCAACGACACCACCGTGCGCGCCGAACTCACGGCCACGATGTCGGCGGTGGACGGTGGCATCGACAAGATCAGCACCTTGATCGCCGGCCTGGGCGGTGCACAGAACACGCTACAGACGCTGGGCGACAACCATGCCAACGTGAGCCTGTCCAACCAGCAGGCCGGCCTGACATTGGGCGCGCTGGACTACAGCGAAGCCGCCGTCAAGCTGGAGGGCTACAGCACCGCGCTCGAAGCCACGCAGAAGGCCTATGCCAAGGTGAGCGGGCTGTCGCTCTTCGACGTCATCTGAGTTCGCCATGCAAGCCATCTCGTCCACCGTCAACGCGCAAGGCAGCCGCCCGACCTCGGCGGCCCAGGCGCGTACGGCGGGCGAGTCGGCCGCGGCCGAGGGCAGCAGCAACGAGCTGAAGCCGCTGCGCGTCGCGCGGCAGAACTGGAACCCCGACCGCAACCAGCAGACGGCGGACGCGCAGCGCACGCTCGACTACCTGGAGCGGATGAGCTCGCAGCTGCAGCAGCTCAAGAACACCTTGAGTGCGCAGCTGGCCAGCCTGCGCGCCGCGGCCGCCAGTGCCCAGCTCGCACAGCAGGCAACGAACGGCAGCGCCAACGGCACCGCCGACCGCCAGCTGCAATCGCTGGACGACCTGTGGCGCCAGCGAGAGCTGCTCACCGGCGGCAGCCTGGACAGCCAGCTGCGCTTCAGTGCCGAAACACCGGCCAAGCGCCGCTTCTCGATCCGCGGGCTGGACAGCACCGCACTGAGCAGCGGCGACCGCGAGACGCTGAGCTTCTCGCTCGGCCAGAACCGCAGCGGCCCGGTGACGGTGACGCTGGAAGCCGGCGCCACGCTGCAGGACAACGTCAAGAAGCTCGACCGGGCATTGACGCCGCTGGGCATCGGCGTCAGCCTCAATGGCGCGGGCGAAACCGTCTTCAGCACCACCGAAACCGCCTGGACCCAGGTGCGGGATGCGCTGGCCATCAAGGGCGGCGGCATCCGCCTGCCTTCGGGCCAGCCGCTGCGCGCCAAGACCGAAGCGCAGGAAGAAGCCATCACGCCGGCGGGCTGGAGCACCGGCGACGCCGCGGCGCTGCGCAACACGCTGCAGGAAGTGACGCAGGCGCTGGAGCATGTGCGCCGCGTGGCCCAGCAGGTGCGCGACACGCTGGAACGTGCCAAGCAAAGCACCGCGCAGGCGGCCGACGCGGCCTGGGCCACGGCCTTTGCCGAAGAATTCGGCGCCCGGGCGCAGCAGCCCGACTACGAGGTGTATGCCGCCATTGCGCCGGCACTGGTGAGCGTGAACCGCAGCCGTGTGGTGTCGCTGCTGACGCTGAAGTAAGCCGGCGGCGCCCCGCCGCCTTATTGCAGCGGGCCCTTGAGCCCCTGCGGCATCGGCAGCGACGCGATCTCGATGCCTTCGTCCAGCAGCTCCTCGCGCTGCTCGGGCGTGGCCTGGCCACGGATGCCGCGGGCCTCGATCTCGCCATAGTGCATGCGACGCGCTTCTTCCGGAAAGCGTGTGCCGACGTCTTCGGTGTGGGCCATCACATGGCGCACCGCGTGCATCCAGGCGGCCTGCAGCACCACCTCGGGTGACATGTCCTTGCCGCTCGCATCGGGCGTGACGGCCACCGGTGCCGGACGAGGTTCACGCGCGCCCGACAGATTGAGGCGCGGGGCGCTGGGCCTTCGGGTGACGGCGGTGTCGGCGCACAGGGGGCAGCTGATCAGCCCCTTGTCGAGTTGGGCGCCATAGTCTTCTTCCGAGGCGAACCAGCCTTCGAAGCCATGGCCCTGGCTGCAGCAGAGGTTGAGGACCTTCATGAAATGATGATAGTGGCAGCAGCTCGCGGGTGCTGTGCGCTTTGCCGCAACCCTAGAGCGGGGTGGGCTGCCAGTCCAGCGGCCAGGCGCCGGCCTGCCAGCGCTGCAGCCACAGCAGGCAGATCAGCGTCTTGGCGTCGGTCAGCTCGCCGCGGCCGGCCATCGCATCCAGCTCGTCGGCCGACAGGTGGTGCACGTCGATCAGCTCGCCATGGTCCAGCTGCTGGGTGCCAGCGGTCAGGCCGCGGGCGAAGAAGATCTCAATGTGCTCGTTGGAGTAGGCCGCCGCGTTGTGCAGGATGCCGGCGCGGGCCACTTCCCGTGCGCTGTAGCCGGTCTCTTCGGTCAGCTCGCGCAGGCCGCAGCGCATCGTGTCTTCGCCGGGGTCGATCTTGCCGGCCGGAAACTCCAGCAGCACCCGGCCCAGCGGGTAGCGGTGCTGGCGCACCAGCACCAGGCGGCCGTCGTCCATCAGAGGCACCACCACCACGGCGCCCGGGTGCACGATGTATTCGCGCGTGGCGGTGTCGCCGTTGGGCAGGCCGATCACGTCGCGCCGCACGTCCAGGAAGTTGCCGCGGTACACCTGCTCGCCCGACAGGCGCGTTTCGATCAGGTGCTGGTCTTTCTCGGCAGACATGCTCAACCTTGTTGACGGCGCAGCACGCGCCAGACGAAACCGGGGAAGGCCAGCGTCAGGAACAGGCAGGCACCGGCCGCATAAAACTCCCAGCCCTGCGGCTGGCGCTGGCCGATGCGGGCTTCCAGCCCCATGCCGACCAGCAAGGTCAGGCCGGCCATCACCGCCAGCTCCAGCAGCCGCCAGGGCCAGCGCTTGGGCTGGCGTTGGGGGCCGAACAGGAACAGCCGCTCGTTGACGAACGGCAGGTTGGCGGCGATGGTGGCCACCAGCAGCACCAACCAGACCTCTGCCGAATGCGCGCCCACCGCTACTCCTGATGACCCACGGTGGACTGCACGGCCGACTTCATCAGGTGGCCAGCGCCTTCACGATGGCATCGCGGCACATCGCCATGAGGCCACCCGGCAGGATGCCCAGCAGCAGCACGGCGGCGCCATTGACGGCCAGCAGCGCGCTGACGCCCGAGCCTTGCGACACGGCGGGGGCACCGGCCGGCGGCTCGTCGAAGTACATCACCTTGATGACACGCAGGTAGTAGAACGCACCGATCAGCGACAGCAGCACTGCCGCCACGGCGATCCACAGGTACAGGTCGATGTTGGTCGTGATCAGCGCCTGCAGCACGGCCAGCTTGGCGTAGAAGCCCACCGTCGGCGGAATGCCGGTCAGCGAGAACATGAACACAGCCATCACGCCGGCCATCCACGGCGCCCGGCGGCCCAGGCCGGCCAGGTCGTTGATGTCTTCGCTCTCGAAGCCCTCGCGCGACAGCAGCATCAGCAGGCCGATGCTGCCCAGCGTGGTCAGCGTGTAGGCCACCATGTAGAACATGGCCGAGCTGTAGGCGTTGCCGGCCGACAGCGTGTTGCCGCTGACGACACCCGAAGCCAGCGCCAGCAGCATGAAGCCCATCTGCGCGATGGCCGAGTAGGCCAGCATGCGCTTGAGGTTGCTCTGGGCAATGGCCGCGAAGTTGCCGATGGCCAGCGAGGCGATCGCCATCACCAGCAGCATCTGCTGCCAGTCGACCGCCAGACCCAGCATGCCTTCCACCAGCAGGCGGATGGTCATGCCGAAGGCGGCCAGCTTGGGCGCGCCGGCGATCAGCAGCGTGACGGCCGTGGGCGCACCGTGGTACACGTCGGGCACCCACATGTGGAACGGCGCGGCACCCAGCTTGAAGCCCAGGCCGGCGACGATGAACACCAGGCCGAACACCAGCACGGTGTTGTTGGCTTCACCCTTGCCGATGACGTCGAACACGCCCGGGATCTCCAGCGTGCCGGTGGCACCGTACATCATCGACAGGCCGTACAGCAGGAAGCCGCTGGCCAGCGCGCCCAGCACGAAGTACTTCATCGCGGCCTCGGTGGCCACGGCGCTGTCGCGGCGCAGGGCCACCAGCGCGTACAGCGACAGGCTCATCAGTTCCAGGCCGAGGTAGACGACCAGGAAGTTGTTGGCCGACACCATCACGCAGATGCCCAGCAGCGAGAACATCGACAGCGAGAAGAACTCGCCCTTGAGCATCTCGCGCGGGCCGATGTAGGGCTGCGCATAGGCGATGGACACCATCACCGCGATGGCGGCGAAGAAGGCCAGCAGGTGACCCATCGGATCGGCGACCACCATGTCCTGCATGCCGTAGGCCGTGACGCCGCCTTGCACGTAGCTCAGGTGCAGCGCCGCCACCACGGCCAGCGAGGCCTGCGTCAGCCAGAAGGTGGGCCGACGCTTCGGGTCGGTGACGAACAGGTCGACCAGCGCGACGGCGCACGCCAGCACGAGCAGCAGCAGTTCGGGGTAGATGACCAGCCAGTTCATTTCAATCATGGTTGTGGCCATCCGTCAGGGAAGTTTGGAAGTCGCCACGTGTTTCAGCAGCTCGGTGACGGAGACATGCATCACGTCGGTCACGGGCTTGGGGTAGACGCCCATCGCCAGGGTGGCGATGGCCAGCACCGCCAGCATCAGGAATTCACGGCCGTTGATGTCGGTCAGGCTGCGCACGTTGTCGTTGGCGATGTCGCCCAGGTACACGCGCTTGACCATCCACAGGTTGTAGGCGGCGCCCAGGATCAGCGCGGTGGCGGCCAGCAGGCCGATCACGAAGCTGAACTTGACCGAGGCCAGGATCACCATCCATTCGCCGATGAAGCCGCTGGTGCCCGGCAGGCCCGAGTTGGCCATCGCGAAGAACACCGCGAAGGCGGCGAACTTGGGCATGGTGTTGACCACGCCGCCGTAGGCCTTGATCTCACGCGAGTGCACACGGTCGTACAGCACGCCGATGCACAGGAACATGGCGCCCGACACGAAGCCGTGGCTGACCATCTGCACTAGGCCGCCGGCCACACCCAGTTCGCTGAACAGGAAGAAGCCCAGCGTGACGAAGCCCATGTGGGCGATCGACGAGTACGCCACCAGCTTCTTCATGTCCTGCTGCACCAGCGCCACCAGGCCGACGTAGATCACCGCCACCAGCGACAGCGCGACGATCAGCCAGGCCCATTGGTGCGAGGCATCCGGCGCGATCGGCATCGAGAAACGCACGAAGCCGTAGGCACCCAGCTTCAGCATGATGGCGGCCAGCACGACGGAGCCGCCGGTCGGCGCTTCCACGTGGGCGTCGGGCAGCCAGGTGTGCACCGGCCACATCGGCACCTTGACGGCGAAGGCCGCGAAGAAGGCGAAGAACAGCAGCGTCTGCACATCGGCCGGCAGCGGCAGCTTGTGCCAGTCCAGGATCTGGAAGCTGCCACCCGACTTGTAGTACAGGTACAGCAGGGCCACCAGCATCAGCAGCGAGCCCAGCAGCGTGTACAGGAAGAACTTGAAGGCCGCGTACACCCGGCGCGGGCCACCCCACACGCCGATGATGATGTACATCGGGATCAGCGTGGCTTCGAAGAAGACGTAGAACAGCAGGCCGTCCAGCGCCGAGAACACGCCCACCATCACGCCCGACAGGATCAGGAACGCGCCCATGTACTGGTTGACGCGGTCGGTGATCACTTCCCAGGCGGCGATCACCACGATGATGGTGATGAAGGCCGTGAGCAGCACGAACCACACCGAGATGCCGTCCACGCCCAGGTGGTAGCGGATATTGAACCGCTCGATCCACGCGTAGTTCTCGACGAACTGCATCGCGGCGGTGCCCGAGTCGAAGCCGCTGAGCAGCGGCAGCGTGACCAGGAAGCTGGCGATGGCGCCGATCAGCGCCAGCCAGCGGACCGCCTTGGCCTGGTCGTCACGTCCCAGCGCCAGCAGGATGGCGCCGACCGCGATCGGCAACCAGATGGCAACACTCAACAATCCCATGTTCTTGTTCTCCGCCCCGCCTCAACGACCGAACAGGCCGCCCAGCGAGGGCCACAGTTGCCAGGTCATCAGTCCGAACACGCCCAGCAGCATCACCAGCGCGTACCAGTACAGGTGGCCGGTTTGCAGGAAGCGCGTCAGCGATGCGATGCCGCCCATCAGGCGCGCCGAACCATTGACCACCAGGCCGTCGATCAGGCCGACGTCGCCGCCCTTCCACAGGCCCACGCCGAGCAGGCGTGCGCCACGGGCGATGACCTTCTCGTTGAAGGCGTCCAGGTAGTACTTGTTTTCCAGCAGGCGGTAGATCGGGCCGCTGTGCGCCTTGATGGCCGCGGGGATGGCAGGCTGCTTCAGGTAGAAGAACCAGGCCACCACCACGCCCGACAGCGCCAGCCAGAAGGGCAGCGTGGTCAGGCCGTGCAGCGCCATCGCGCTGGCGCCGTGGAAGGCTTCGGCCAGCTCGGCCATCGCGGGGTGCTTGGTGGCGTCCACGAAGATGGCGTCCTTGAGCACGTCGCCATACAGCAGCGGCTCGATGGTCAGGTAGCCGATCAGCACCGACGGGATGGCCAGCAGCACCAGCGGCGCCGTCACCACCCAGGGCGACTCGTGCGGCACGTGCGGCTCATGGTGGCCATGCTCGTCGTCGTGGTGATCGTGTTCACCCGGGAACGGCTTGTGGCGGAAGTTCTCCTTGCCGTGGAAGACCAGGAAGTACATCCGGAACGAGTAGAACGCGGTGACGAACACACCGGCCAGCACCGCGAAGTTGGCGAAGCCAGCGCCCCACAGGTGGCTCTCGTGCACGGCCTCGATGATGCTGTCCTTCGAGTAGAAGCCCGAGAACAGCGGCGTGCCGATCAGCGCCAGCGAACCCAGCAGCGAGGTGATCCAGGTGATGGGCATGTACTTGCGCAGGCCGCCCATGTTGCGGATGTCCTGGTCGTGGTGCATGCCGATGATGACCGAGCCCGCACCCAGGAACAGCAGCGCCTTGAAGAACGCGTGCGTCATCAGGTGGAACACCGCCACCGAGTAGGCCGATACGCCCAGCGCCACCGTCATGTAGCCCAGCTGGCTCAGCGTGGAGTAGGCCACCACGCGCTTGATGTCGTTCTGGATGATGCCCAGGAAGCCCATGAACAGCGCGGTGATCGAGCCGATGACCAGCACGAAGGACAGCGCGGTGTCCGACAGCTCGAACAGCGGCGACATGCGCGAGACCATGAAGATGCCCGCGGTCACCATCGTGGCCGCGTGGATCAGCGCCGAGATGGGGGTCGGGCCTTCCATCGAGTCGGGCAGCCACACGTGCAGCGGCACCTGGGCGCTCTTGCCCATCGCGCCGATGAACAGGCAAATGCAGGCCACGGTGATCAGCATCCAGTCGGTGCCCGGCAGCGTGAGCTTGGCCAGTTCGCCGGTCTTGGCGAAGGTTTCACCGTAGTTAAGCGTGCCGGTGTAGGCCAGCAGCAGGCCGATGCCCAGGATGAAGCCGAAGTCGCCGACCCGGTTGACCAGGAAGGCCTTCATGTTGGCGAAGATGGCCGTGGGCTTCTTGAACCAGAAGCCGATCAGCAGGTACGACACCAGGCCCACCGCTTCCCAGCCGAAGAACAGCTGCAGGAAGTTGTTGCTCATGACCAGCATGAGCATCGAGAAGGTGAACAGCGAGATGTACGAGAAGAAGCGCTGATAGCCCGGGTCTTCCTCCATGTAGCCGATGGTGTAGATGTGCACCATCAGCGAGACGAAGGTCACCACGCACATCATCATCGCGGTGAGGCCGTCGACCAGGAAGCCGACTTCCATCTTCAGGTCGCCGAGCGTCATCCATTCATAGATGGTGGCGTTGAAGCGCGCGCCATCCACCACGACGCTCTTGAGCACCATGGCCGACAGCACGAAGGCAATGGCCACGCCGAGGATGGTGGCGATGTGCGCGCCGCGGCGGCCCACCGCCTTGCCGAAGAAGCCGGCGATCACGGAGCCGACCAGCGGTGCCAGCGGCACCGCGACGAGCATGTTCTGGGACAGGGTTGCCGACATGGTCAATCAGCCCTTCAGGGTATCGAGTTCGTCGACATTGATCGACGCACGGTTGCGGAAGAGCACGACCAGGATGGCCAGGCCGATGGCGGACTCGGCCGCCGCCACCGTCAGGATGAAGAACACGAAGACCTGGCCCGCCATGCGATCCGCCACCGCGGGCAGGTAGTGCGAGAAGGCCACGAAGTTCAAGTTCACCGCCAGCAGCATCAGCTCGATCGCCATCAGCAGCACGATCAGGTTGCGACGGTTCAGGAAGATGCCGATCACCGACAGCGCGAACAGCACCGCGCCGAGCGAGAGGTAATGGCCAAGGGACACGGGGCCCAGCATCACTGTTTCCCCTCAGGTTGCGCGGCGGCCTGCACGGACGGCGCTTCGATGGTCGGTTTCATCTTGATCAGGCGCACACGGTCGGCCTTCTTGGCACGAATCTGCAGCGACGGGTCCATGGCGCGCGAATCCTTGCGGCGGCGCAGCGTCAGCGCGATCGCCGAGACGATGGCCACCAGCAGCAGCACCGCGGCGATCTGCAGCGGGTACAGGTACTTGGTGTACATCTCGATGCCCAGCATCTTGGTGTTGCCCGCCTCGATGGCAGCGGCACTCAGCGCGGGCGCCTCGGGCACGTAGAACCCCTGGTACAGCACGGCGGCCATCTCCAGCGCGATCACCGCGCCGATCAGGCCCGCCACCGGGAAGTGCTTCCAGAAGTTCTGGCGGAAAGCGTCGGTGTTGATGTCCAGCATCATCACCACGAAGAGGAACAGCACCATCACGGCGCCGACGTACACCAGCACCAGCGTGATGGCGAGGAACTCGGCCTTGAGCAGCATCCACACGCAGGACGCGCTGAAGAAGGCCAGCACCAGGAACAGCGCTGCGTGCACCGTGCTGCGCGCCGTGATCACACGGAACGAAGCACCCAGCAGCACCGCCGAGAACACGTAGAAGAGAGCGGTCGTCGTATTCATGTTGTTGAACGCGCGCACGCGCCGAGCCGCAGCCACCCGCCCGGGTGGCCGCCGCGATCAGCGGTACTTCGCGTCGGCCTCCTTGTTGGCGGCAATCTCGCGCTCGTAACGGTCGCCGACGGCCAGCAGCATGTCCTTGGTGAAGTACAGGTCGCCGCGCTTTTCGCCGTGGTACTCGAGGATGTGGGTTTCGACGATGGAGTCGACCGGGCAGCTTTCTTCGCAGAAGCCGCAGAAGATGCACTTCGTCAGGTCGATGTCGTAGCGCGTGGTGCGGCGCGAACCGTCGTCACGCACGTCCGACTCGATGGTGATGGCCATCGCCGGGCACACCGCTTCGCACAGCTTGCAGGCGATGCAGCGCTCCTCGCCGTTCTCGTAGCGGCGCAGCGCATGCAGGCCGCGGAAGCGCGGCGACAGCGGCGTCTTTTCTTCCGGGAACTGGATGGTGATCTTCTTCTGGAAGAAGTGGCGGCCCGTGAGCTTCAAGCCCTTGAGCAGCTCCAGCAGCATGAAGCTGGAGACGAAGTCTTTGACAGCAGACATGGGGGTGACCTCTGTGTGCGGGGCGTTAGCCGGCTTTACGACCAGATGTTCCAGGGCGACTGGATCCACAGGCCAACGACCACCAGCCACACCAGGGTGACGGGAATGAAGATCTTCCAGCCCAGACGCATGATCTGGTCATAGCGGAAGCGCGGGAACGTGGCACGCACCCACAGGAACATCGTGACGACCACGAAGACCTTGATCGCCAGCCAGATCCAGCCCGGGATGAAGTCGAGGAAGGCGAAGGGGCTCAGCCAGCCGCCCAGGAACAGGATCACGGCCAGCGTGGAGACCAGGATCATGTTGGCGTACTCGGCCAGGAAGAACATCGCGAACGACATGCCCGAGTACTCGATCATGTGGCCGGCCACGATTTCCGATTCACCTTCGACCACGTCGAACGGGTGGCGGTTGGTTTCCGCCAGGCCCGAGATGAAGTAGACGACGAAGATGGGCAGCAGCGGCAGCCAGTTCCAGGACAGGATGCCCACGCCGTGCTCGGCGAACATGCCCTTGCCCTGGCCCATGACGATTTCGCTCATGTTGAGCGTGCCCGAGACCATCAGCACCACGACGAAGCAGAAGCCCATCGCGATCTCGTAGCTCACCATCTGGGCCGAAGCGCGCAGTGCACCCAGGAAGGCGTACTTCGAGTTCGAGGCCCAGCCCGCGATGATCACGCCGTACACCTCGAGCGAGGTGATGGCCATCAGGAACAGCAGGCCGGCATTGACGTTGGCCAGCGCGACGTCAGGGCCGAAAGGCACCACCGCCCAGGCGGCCAGCGCCGGCATGATGGTCATGATGGGGCCCAGGAAGAACAGGCCCTTGTTGGCCGCGGTCGGGCGGATGATCTCCTTGAAGATCAGCTTGACCGCGTCGGCGATGGGGGTCAGCAGGCCGAACGGGCCCACGCGGTTGGGGCCCGGGCGGATCTGCGTCCAGCCGATGGCCTTGCGCTCCCACAGCGTGAGGTAGGCGACGCAGCCCATCAGCGGCAGCACCACCACCACGATCTTGATGAGGCTCCAGACGACCAGCCAGAGCGTGGGGCCGAGCAGCGAGGTGCCGGCTTGTTGGAGGGTGTCCAGCATGGTCAGGCTTTTTCGATGGTCAGCGCGCCGAACATGGCGCCGAGGGTGGCGGTGTGGGCATGGCCGGCCGGCACACGCACGGTGTTGGCAGCCAGGCTGGGTTCTTCCACCGCCGGCAGCAGCGCGCTGGCGCCGCCTTGCGACACACGCACCCGCTCACCGGCCTGCAGGCCCAGTGTCTGCCACAGGGCTGACGGCAGGCTGGCAACCGGCGGCTTCGCGTCGGCCGTCAGCTGCAGCGAGGTGGCACGGCGCACGATGGCGTCGGTGCTGTAGATGGGCACGTCGGCCAGGCGCTCGAGGCCGCCTGCGGCCGCGGTATGCACCACGCCCAGCGCAGCGGCTTCGTTGTTCAGGCGCGAAGCCACGGTGGCCACATCGCCCAGCGCTTCGGCACGCACCTCTTCCGAGGTTTCGTGGTTGAAGCCGTCCAGGCCCAGCAGGTTGCCGAGCACGCGCAGCACCTTCCAGGCCGGGCGGGCATCGCCCAGCGGCCGGGTGACGCCGTGGAAGCTCTGCACGCGACCTTCGGCGTTGACGAAGGTGCCCGAGGTTTCGGTGAACGGCGCGATCGGCAGCAGCACGTCGGCGTTCTCGACCTGTGCGTCCTTGAACGGCGTCAGCGCCACCACCAGGCCCGAGCCTTCCAGCGCGGCACGGGCGGCGGCCGCGTCGGCGGCGTCCAGGGTGGGCTCGACGTTCAGCAGCAGCAGCGCCTTCATCGGCTGCGACAGCATCTGGCCGGCGTTCAGGCCGCCTTGGCGCGGCATGGCATGCACCAGCTGCGCACCGACGGTGTTGCCGGCTTCGGTCAAGTAGCCGACCGAGGCACCGGTGTGCTGCGCAATGAAGCCGGCCAGGGCCAGCAGCTGCGAAGCCTGCGGGTGCTGCGCGGCGGCATTGCCCAGCAGCACGGCCTTCTGCTGACCGGAGATCAGCGAGGTGGCGATGGCACGGGCCTCGTCCGTCGGCTCGATGCCGGCATCCAGCGGCAGCGGCGAGACGGCGCCGGTGGCGGCCGCCACGGCAGCGGCCACCTGGGCCAGCACACCCACCCAGGCGCTGGGGGCGGCGACCAGGCGCGTGCCCATGGGCATCAGCCAGTCGTCGTTCACCGCGCCCAGGCTGTGCACCTGCGCGCCATGGCGCGCGGCCTGGCGAATGCGCTGGGCCAGCAGCGGCTGGTCCTTGCGCAGGAACGAGCCGATGACGAAGGCGCGCTGCAGCGTCGACAGCGAAGCGATGCTGGTGCCCAGCCAACGCACGCCGCCGTGCTCGAGGTTGAAGTCGGCGTGGCGGGTGCGGTAGTCGATGTTGTCACTGCCCAGGCCGCGCACCAGCTTGGCCAGCAGGTGCAGCTCTTCCACGGTGGACTGGGCGGAGCCCAGCGCGCCGATGCCGGCGACGCCGAACTCGGCCTTCACGCGCTTCAGGCCGTCAGCCACGTAGCCCAGGGCCGTGTTCCAGTCGACGGCCTGCCACTGGCCGCCCTGCTTGATCATCGGGGTGGTCAGGCGGCTGTCGCTGTTCAGCGCTTCGTACGAGAAGCGATCGCGGTCGGACAGCCAGCACTCGTTCACCGCTTCGTTCTCGAGCGGCAGCACGCGCATGACCTTGTTCGACTTGACCTGCACGATCAGGTTGGCGCCCACGCCGTCGTGAGGGCTCACGCTCTTGCGGCGCGACAGCTCCCAGGTGCGGGCGCTGTAGCGGAAAGGCTTGCTGGTCAGTGCGCCCACCGGGCACAGGTCGATCATGTTGCCCGACAGCTCGGAGTCCACCGTGTCACCGGTCACCGTGGTGATCTCGGAGTGCTCGCCGCGGTGGATCATGCCCAGCTCCATGATCCCGGCCACTTCCTGGCCGAAACGCACGCAGCGGGTGCAGTGGATGCAGCGGCTCATCTCCTCCATGGAGATCAGCGGGCCCACGTCCTTGTGGAAGACCACGCGCTTTTCTTCCTGGTAGCGCGAGGAAGAGCCGCCGTAGCCCACGGCCAGGTCCTGCAGCTGGCATTCGCCGCCCTGGTCGCAGATGGGGCAGTCCAGCGGGTGGTTGATCAGCAGGAACTCCATCACCCCCTGCTGCGCCTTGATCGCCTTGTCGCTCTTGGTGCGCACGATCATCCCGTTGGTCACGGGCGTGGCGCAGGCGGGCATCGGCTTGGGCGCCTTCTCCACTTCCACGAGGCACATGCGGCAGTTGGCCGCGATGCTCAGCTTCTTGTGGTAGCAGAAGTGCGGGATGTAGGTGCCCGCGGCGTCGGCAGCATGCATGACCATGCTGCCTTCGACCACGCTGACCTTCTTGCCGTCGAGTTCGATTTCAACCATGTTGTGTGTCCCGGGCGGCGTCAGGCCTGTGCGGCAGCAGCCGGCTGCGGGACCTTGGAAGTCTTGTGTTCGATGAGGTGGACGAACTCGTCGCGGAAATGCTTGAGCATCGCGCGCACCGGCATCGCCGCCGCGTCGCCCAGGGCGCAGATGGTGCGACCCTGGATGTTGTCCGCCACCGAGTTCAGCAGGTCGACGTCCTCCGGACGGCCCTGGCCGTTGGCGATGCGGTCGACCATGCGCCACAGCCAGCCCGTGCCTTCACGGCAGGGCGTGCACTGGCCGCAGCTTTCGTGCATGTAGAAGTAGCTCAGGCGCAGCAGGCTGCGCACCATGCAGCGGCTGTCGTCCATCACGATGACGGCGCCCGAACCCAGCATCGATCCCGCCTTGGCGATCGAGTCGTAGTCCATCGTGCACTCGTTCATGATGGCCGCGGGCAGCACCGGGGCCGAAGAGCCACCGGGGATCACCGCCTTGAGCTTGCGGCCGGTGCGCACACCGCCGGCCAGCTCCAGCAGCTTGCTGAAGGGCGTGCCCAGCGGGATCTCGTAGTTGCCGGGCTTGTTGACGTCGCCCACCACCGAGAAGATCTTGGTGCCGCCGTTGTTCGGCTTGCCGATGTCGAGGTAGGCCTGGCCGCCGTTGCGGATGATCCAGGGCACCGCGGCGAAGGTCTCGGTGTTGTTGATGGTGGTCGGCTTGCCGTACAGGCCGAAGCTGGCCGGGAACGGCGGCTTGAAGCGCGGCTGGCCCTTCTTGCCTTCCAGCGATTCGAGCAGCGCGGTTTCTTCGCCGCAGATGTAGGCACCGAAGCCGTGGTGCGCATGCAGCTGGAAGCTGAAGCTGCTGCCCAGGATGTTGTTGCCCAGGTAGCCGGCGGCGCGGGCTTCTTCCAGGGCGGCCTCGAAGCGCTCGTACACCTCGAAGATCTCGCCGTGGATGTAGTTGTAGCCCACCGAGATGCCCATCGCGTAGGCCGCGATGATCATGCCTTCGATGACGATGTGCGGGTTGTAGGCCAGGATGTCCCGGTCCTTGCAGGTGCCCGGCTCGCCTTCGTCGGAGTTGCACACCAGGTACTTCTGCCCCGGGAACTGGCGGGGCATGAAGCTCCACTTCAGGCCGGTCGGGAAGCCCGCACCACCACGGCCGCGCAGGCCGGACAGCTTGACGTCGGCGATCACCTGGTCGGGCGTCATGCCGGCGCCGCCGTCGGTGCCCAGGATGCGTTTGAGCGCCTGGTAGCCGCCGCGCGACTCGTAGTCGGCGATGGACCAGTTGCGGCCGTTCAGACCCGCATAGATCTGCGCGCCGATGTGGCGGTCATGGAAGCAGGTTTCCAGGCCGGTGGTCTGGAACTGGGAAAGGTCGGGCATCATCACTTTGCCTGCGCCTTCAAGGTGTCGACCAGCGCGTCGAGCCGCTCGTCGGTCATGTAGCTGACCATCTGCCGGTCGTTCACCAGCATCACCGGTG
Source organism: Aquincola tertiaricarbonis (assembly GCF_023573145.1). Lineage (GTDB taxonomy): Bacteria > Pseudomonadota > Gammaproteobacteria > Burkholderiales > Burkholderiaceae_C > Aquincola > Aquincola tertiaricarbonis_B. Next base: position 2,151,278 of record NZ_CP097635.1, on the reverse strand, counting down.
CATCGGCGCAAGCGCCCAGGCATTCGGTCTTCTGCACGGTGAACAGGCCATCGGCGGTGGTGCCGCCTTCTTCCACATGCAGGCGGGAGCACAGGTGCTCCAGCGCATGCTGGCCGTTGCGCAGCTGGCACGGGAGGTTGGTGCAGACGTTGAGCTTGAAGCGCCCCACCGGCTGCTGGTTGTACATGTTGTAGAAGGTCGTCACCTCGTGCACCGCGATGGCGGGCATGCCGAGGTAGTCGGCGATCTCCTGCTCGCTCTCGGGCGAGACCCAGCCGAGCTCCTGCTGCGCGATCGACAGGCAGGCCATCACGGCCGACTGCCGCTGCTCATACGGGTACTTGGCAACTTCCTTGGCAAAGCGGGCCAGGGTGTCCGCGGAAAACAGGCTCATCGATCGATCTCGCCAAACACGATGTCCATCGTCCCGATGATGGCGACGGCATCGGCAATCATGTGGCCACGCGCCATTTCATCGAGGGCTGCGAGGTGCACGAAGCCCGGGGCGCGGATCTTCAGGCGGTACGGCTTGTTGGCGCCGTCGCTCACCAGGTAGATGCCGAACTCGCCCTTCGGGTGCTCCACCGCCGCATAGGCTTCGCCTTCAGGCACGTGGAAGCCTTCGGTGAACAGCTTGAAGTGGTGGATCAGCTCTTCCATGCTGGACTTCATGTCCATGCGCGAAGGCGGCGCCACCTTGTGGTTGTCGGTGATGACCGGACCGGGGTTCTGGCGCAGCCAGGCCACGCACTGCTGGATGATGCGGTTGGACTGGCGCATCTCTTCGACGCGCACCAGGTAGCGGTCGTAGGTGTCGCCGTTGACGCCCACCGGCACGTCGAAGTCCAGGCGGTCGTACACCTCGTAGGGCTGCGTCTTGCGCAGGTCCCAGGCGATGCCCGAGCCGCGCAGCATCGCGCCGCTGAAGCCGAGGTTCTTGGCCCGCTCGGGCGTGACGATGCCGATGCCGACGGTGCGCTGCTTCCAGATGCGGTTGTCGGTCAGCAGCGTCTCGTACTCGTCCACCATCGTCGGGAAACGCTTGGTGAAGTCGTCGATGAAGTCCAGCAGCGAACCCTGCCGGTTGTCGTTCATCGCCGCGATGGCCTTGGCATTGCGGATCTTCGAGACCTTGTACTGCGGCATCGAGTCCGGCAGGTCGCGGTACACGCCACCCGGACGGAAGTAGGCCGCGTGCATGCGCGCACCGGACACCGCCTCGTACATGTCGAACAGGTCTTCCCGCTCGCGGAAGCAGTAGATCAGCATGTTCATCGCGCCGCAGTCCATGCCGTGGCAGCCCAGCCACAGCAGGTGGTTCAGCAGGCGCGTGATCTCGCTGAACATCACGCGGATGTACTGCGCGCGCTCGGGCACCTGGATGCCCAGCAGCTTCTCGATCGCGAGGCAGTACGCATGCTCGTTGGACATCATCGACACGTAGTCGAGGCGGTCCATGTAGGGCAGCGACTGGATGAAGGTCTTGCTCTCGGCCAGCTTCTCGGTGGCGCGATGCAGCAGGCCGATGTGGGGGTCGGCGCGCTGGATGACTTCACCGTCCAGCTCCAGCACCAGACGCAGCACACCGTGCGCGGCGGGGTGCTGGGGCCCGAAGTTCAGCGTGTAGTTCTTGATCTCTGCCATAGAAACCTGTTGGCGCCAGCGGCGCTCAGTGCAGCCCGCCGTAGTTGTCTTCGCGGACGATGCGCGGCGTGATCTCGCGCGGCTCGATCGTCACCGGCTGGTAGACGACGCGCTTTTGCTCAGGGTCGTAGCGCATCTCCACATGGCCCGTGGTCGGGAAGTCCTTGCGGAACGGATGGCCGATGAAACCGTAGTCGGTGAGGATGCGGCGCAGGTCGAGGTGACCCTCAAAGATGATGCCGTAGAGGTCGAAGGCCTCGCGCTCGAACCAGTTGGCCGCGTTCCAGATCTCATTGATCGACGCCACCATCGGCAGGTCGTCGTCGGGGCAGTACACACGCAGGCGCAGGCGCCAGTTGTGCTGCAGCGACAGCAGGTGCACCACCACGGCGAAGCGCGGGCCTTCGTAGGCGCCGCTGTCCTGCCAGGTGCTGTAGTCCATGCCGCACAGGTCGATCATCTGCTCGAACTGCAGCGCCGGGTCGTCGCGCAGCTGGCGCGCCACCTCGGCGTACACGGCGGCGGCCACGGTGATGGTGATCTCGCCACGTTCACGCTTGAACGTCTTGATCTTGTCGCCGAGCACCGACTGGAGCGCGGCTTGCAGGTTGTCGAGTTTCTGGGTCATGCGAAGGGCGGAGCGCTGTGTGGACCGGCCGTCTCAGCGGGCGATCGTGTTCTCGCGGCGGATCTTGGCCTGCAACTGCAGGATGCCGTACAGCAGCGCCTCGGCCGTGGGCGGGCAGCCCGGCACGTAGACGTCCACCGGCACGATGCGGTCGCAGCCCCGGACCACCGAGTAGCTGTAGTGGTAGTAGCCGCCGCCGTTGGCGCAGGAACCCATCGACAGCACCCAGCGCGGCTCGGCCATCTGGTCGTACACCTTGCGCAGGGCCGGGGCCATCTTGTTGCACAGCGTGCCGGCCACGATCATCAGATCGGACTGGCGCGGGCTGGGACGGAACAGCATGCCGAAGCGGTCGATGTCGTAGCGGGCCGCGCCCGCATGCATCATCTCGACCGCGCAACAGGCCAGGCCGAAGGTCATCGGCCACAGCGAACCGGTCTTGGACCAGTTGATCAGCTTGTCGACCGACGTGGTGACGAAGCCTTCTTTCAGAACGCCTTCGATGCCCATTTTGTGTTACTCCCAGTCGAGGGCGCCCTTCTTCCATTCGTAGACGAAGCCCACGACCAGGATGGTCAGGAACATCATCATCGCCCAGAAGCCGGTGGCGCCGATCTCCTTGAGCGCGACGGCCCAAGGGAAGAGGAATGCGATTTCGAGGTCGAACAGGATGAAGAGGATGGCGACCAGGTAGTAGCGCACATCGAACTTCATGCGGGCGTCTTCGAAGGCCTCGAAGCCGCACTCGTAGGGCGAGTTCTTCGCCACGTCAGGCCGTTGCGGCCCAAGAACAAAACCCAGCACCTGGGGCACGATGCCTACACCGATACCGACCAGGATGAACAGGATGACAGGTAGGTACTGTTGCAGGTCCATGGCTCTTGGCTTGGGTTGGTCGGGTCATCATCCGGGCAGCAAAAAGCGCGCCGGAACCCCGGTGGGTTCACTCAGCGCGCCCAGTGTCCCCTGTGTTGCTTGTCGCATTCAGGGCGCTGTCTTGCAAAGTGCCGGATGAGGACCTTGCCTTACAACCCGATTGTTGTGGTGCCGACGGCGAGACTCGAACTCGCACAGCTTTCGCCACTACCCCCTCAAGATAGCGTGTCTACCAATTTCACCACGTCGGCGGTACTTGTCTTTACAACCGTTCGGCTGGCATGAGGTATAGCTCGCCGAACAGCCTCGCATTCTAGCCCGAAAAATCCCGCACCACGAGGGTTCTCACCAACATGATGCGGGGAACAAGCTCAGGGCTTCGGAATCACCGCGCCGGACGCGGCCGGTGCCGCGGGCACGGCCGAAGCCGGTGCACCCAGCGCGGGCGCCGAAGCGTCGCCAGCCGGCGCCGACGGAATGGCGCGCTCGAACACGGTGCCGCCGGTGACCGGCTCGGCCATGCGCTCACGGCTGCTCAGGTAGGCCAGGGCCAGCGTGCAGATGAAGAAGACGGTGGCGCAGGCCGCGGTGGACCGCGACAGGAAGTTGGCGCTGCCGGTGGCGCCGAACAGGCTGCCCGAAGCGCCGCTGCCGAAGGAGGCGCCCATGTCGGCGCCCTTGCCGTGCTGGATCAGCACGAGGCCGATCATCGCGATCGCCGTCAGGAGCTGGACCGCCAGCACGATGTTCATCCAGATTTGCATGATGCTTGTGTGACTCAGGAAGTTGTCAGGGCGCGGCGCGGCAGATGGCGACGAAATCGGCGGCCTTCAGCGAGGCACCACCGATCAGCCCGCCGTCGATGTCCGGCTGCGCAAACAGGGTGGCGGCGTTGTCGGGCTTGACGCTGCCGCCGTAGAGGATCTTCATCGCGCCGGCCTGCGGCGTGGCCGCCTGCAGCTGGGCACGCAGCAGCGCGTGCACCGCCTGCGCCTGCTCGGGCGATGCGGTCTTGCCGGTGCCGATGGCCCACACCGGTTCGTAGGCGACGACCATCTCGCCCACGCAGTGACCCAGCGTGTGGATCACGGCCGACAGCTGGCGCTTGACCACCGCCTCGGTCTCGCCCGCCTCACGCTGCGCCAGGGTTTCGCCCACGCAGACGATGGGCGTGATGCCCTTGCCCAGCGCGGCCTTGGCCTTGTCGGCCACCAGCTGGTCGCTTTCGGCGTGGTAGGCGCGGCGCTCGGAGTGGCCGACGATCACGTAGCGGCAGCCGAACTCGTGCAGCATCGCGGCCGACACCTCGCCGGTGTAGGCGCCCTGCTCATGGGCCGAGCAGTCCTGCGCGCCCCAGCGGATCTCGCTGGCGGCCAGGGCCACCGCGGCTTCCGAGAGGAACGGGAACGGCACGCACACCGCCATGTCGGCATTGCTCGGGCCGGCGCTCAGCAGGCCTTCCAGCAGCTCGGCATTGGCCTTGTGGCTGCCGTGCATCTTCCAGTTGCCCACCACCAGTTTGCGTCGTGTAGTCATCGTCAATCACCAGCTCAAAACGATCTTGCCCACGTGGCTGCTCGATTCCATCAGCGCATGCGCCTGCGCGGCCTGCGCGGCCGGGAAGGTGCTGTGGATCACCGGTCGCACACGGCCCGCCTCGATCAGCGGCCACACGGTGGCACGCAGTTCCTGGGCGAGCACGGTCTTGTAGTCCACCGAACGCGGCCGCAGCGTGGAGCCGACGATGGCGATGCGCTTGCGCAGCACAAGACCGGCATCGATGGCACTCTTGGTGCCGCCCTGCACCGCGATCAGCGCCAGGCGGCCGTCGGTGGCCATGCATTCGATCTCGCGGCCGATGTAGTCGCCGGCCACCATGTCGAGCACCACGTCCGCACCCTTGCCGCCGGTGATGCGCTGCACCTCGGCCACGAAGTCCTGCGTGCGGTAGTTGATGCCGTGGTCGGCGCCCAGCTTCACGCAGGCCGCCACCTTGTCGTCGCTGCCGGCGGTGACGATCACCGTGGCACCGATGGCCTTGGCCAGGGTGATGGCGGTGGTGCCGATGCCACTGGAGCCGCCCTGCACCAGCAGCGTCTCGCCGGCCTTCAGCTTGGCGATGTGGAAGACGTTCTGCCACACCGTGAAGAAGGTTTCGGGCAGGGCCGCGGCCTCGATGTCGGACACGCCGGCCGGGATGGGCAGGCACTGGCCGGCCGGGGCCACGCACAGCTCGGCGTAGCCACCGCCGGCCACCAGCGCGCACACGCGGTCGCCGATCTTCAGGCCGGCAGCGGCCAGGTCGGCCTCGCTGCCGCCCTGCACCACGCCCGCCATTTCCAGGCCGGGCAGGTCGGAAGCGCCGGGGGGCGGCGGATAGGCGCCCTTGCGTTGCAGCACGTCGGGGCGGTTGATGCCGGCAGCCTTGACGGCGATCAGCAGTTCGCCGGCCGCGGGCACCGGATCGGGCCGCTGCACCAGGCGCAGGACTTCCGGGCCGCCGGGTGCCGCGATCTCGATAGCGTTCATCGGAATGCTCCGTGCCAGGCCGCGGCAGCCGAAGCCGCCGCGGCGATGCCGCTTACTCGGGTTGAGAAGGCTTGTCGAAGCCGCCGTTGTACGGGGCAGCCTGCGGCGCGTCGGCAGCCGGCGCGGCCTGCGGGGCCTCGTCGCGCTGCTCGCGCGGCTCACGCTCGCGGCGCGGCGGACGATCGCCACGGTCGCGGCGCTCGCCACGATCACCGCGGTCGCCGTATTCACGACGCGGACGCTCTTCTTCGACGTAGCCTTCCGGCTTGTCGAGCAGCGCCTTCAGCGACAGCTTGATGCGGCCCTTCTCGTCGGTCTCGAGCACCTTGACCTTGATGACCTGACCTTCGGTCAGGAAGTCGGTGACCTTCTCGACGCGCTGGTGCGCGATCTGGCTGATGTGCAGCAGGCCGTCCTTGCCGGGCAGGATGTTGACCAGGGCGCCGAAGTCCAGGATCTTGGTGACCGCGCCTTCGTAGACCTTGCCGATCTCGGCTTCGGCGGTGATCTCCTCGATGCGCTTCTTGGCGTATTCGGCCTTGTCGGCGTCGGCCGAGGCGATGGTGATGGTGCCGTCTTCGCCGATGTCGATCGTGGTGCCAGTTTCTTCGGTCAGCGCACGGATGGTGGCGCCGCCCTTGCCGATCACGTCACGGATCTTCTCGGGGTTGATCTTCATCGTGTACAGGCGCGGCGCGAACTGGCTGACCTCGGTCTTGGCCTCGCCCACGGCGGACTGCATCACGCCCAGGATGTGCAGGCGGGCTTCCTTGGCCTGCGCCAGCGCCACCTGCATGATTTCCTTGGTGATGCCCTGGATCTTGATGTCCATCTGCAGCGCGGTGATGCCCGCGGTGGTGCCGGCCACCTTGAAGTCCATGTCGCCCAGGTGGTCCTCATCGCCCAGGATGTCGGTCAGCACCGCGAAGCGGTTGCCTTCCTTGATCAGGCCCATGGCGATGCCGGCCACGTGCGCCTTCAGCGGCACGCCGGCGTCCAGCAGGCTGAGCGCGCCGCCGCACACCGAAGCCATTGACGACGAGCCGTTCGACTCGGTGATCTCGCTGACCACGCGGATGGCGTACGGGAACTCTTCCTTGGTCGGCAGCACGGCCACCAGGGCGCGCTTGGCCAGACGGCCGTGGCCGATCTCGCGGCGCTTCGGGCTGCCCACGCGACCGGTTTCGCCGGTGGCGAACGGAGGCATGTTGTAGTGCAGCATGAAGCGGTCTTCGAACTCGCCCGACAGCGCGTCGATGCGCTGCGCGTCACGGTCGGTGCCCAGCGTGGCCACGACCAGCGCCTGCGTTTCACCACGGGTGAACAGGGCCGAGCCGTGGGTGCGCGGCAGCACGCCGGTGCGGATTTCGATCGGGCGCACGGTGCGGGTGTCGCGGCCGTCGATGCGCGGCTCGCCGGCCAGGATCTGGCCGCGGACGATGCGCGCTTCGATGTCGAACAGCAACGCTTCGACCTTGATCGGGTCGAAGTCGGCGCCTTCGGCCTTGAGCGCGTTCACCACGTTGGCGTAGGCGTCGCGGGTGGCCTGGGTGCGGGCCTGCTTGCTGCGGATCTGGTAGGCCTCGCGCAGCGGACCTTCGGCCAGGCCGGTGACCTTGGCGATGAAGCCGTCGTCCTTGGCGGGCGCCTGCCATTGCCACTCGGGCTTGCCGGCGTCACGCACCAGCTCGTTGATGGCCTGGATGGCGATGCTGCCTTGCTCGTGGCCGAAGACCACGGCGCCCAGCATCACTTCTTCCGACAGCTGCTGCGCTTCGGATTCCACCATCAGCACCGCGGCCTGCGTGCCGGCCACCACCAGGTCCATCTGGCTGTTGGCCAGCTGGCTCTTGCTGGGGTTCAGCAGGTATTCGCCGTTGACGTAGCCCACGCGGGCGGCGCCGATCGGGCCGTTGAACGGGATGCCGCTGACGGCCAGCGCCGCGCTGGTGCCGATCATGGCGGGGATGTCGGCGGCCACTTCAGGGTTGAGCGACAGCACGTGGATCACCACCTGCACCTCGTTCATGAACCCTTCCGGGAACAGCGGGCGGATGGGGCGGTCGATCAGGCGGCTGGTCAGGGTTTCCAGCTCGCTGGGGCGGCCTTCACGCTTGAAGAAGCTGCCGGGGATCTTGCCGGCGGCGTAGGTCTTCTCGATGTAGTCGACGGTCAGCGGAAAGAAGTCCTGGCCGGGCTTGGCGTCCTTCTTGGCCACGACGGTGGCCAGGATCACGGTGCCCTCGACGTCCACGACCACGGCGCCGCTGGACTGGCGGGCGATCTCGCCCGTCTCGAGCGTGACGCTGTGCTGGCCCCACTGGAAGGTCTTGGTGACTTTGTTGAAAAGGCTCATGTTGTTCTCCGGTTGTCAGGCGCCTGGGTGGGCGGCGCTCATGGCCCGGGGCGGATTCATCGCGCTAGGCGCAATGCCATTCCATCGAGACGGCCGGGGTGACAGGACCCCGATGGAATGACACAGCAGCGCCGTGGACGAACCAGCTCCAAAATGCAAAGAGCCTGTGCTGGAGGTTCCAGACAGGCTCTCGGCATGCATACGGTGCTTACTTGCGCAGGCCCAGCTTCTGGATCAGCGCGGTGTAACGGTCGGCGTCGCGGTCCTTCAGGTAGGCCAGCAGGCGCTTGCGCTGATTGACCATCTTCAGCAGGCCGCGGCGGCCGTGGTGGTCCTTGGCGTGCAGCTTGAAGTGGGGGGTCAGCTCGTTGATGCGGCTGGTCAGCAGGGCCACTTGCACTTCGGGGGAGCCGGTGTCGGCCGCGCCGCGCGCGTGCGCCTGGATGATGTCAGCCTTCTTGATGTCGGCGGTTGCCATGGTGAGTTCCTCGGTGTCGAGACGCCATGCGCAAACCTTGCGGCAGGACGGTCTCGGGTTCAACTTGCGGTCACGGGTGAAACCGACCCATGCCGTGCGATGCCCCCGGCAAAGCCAGGGAACCGGCGATTATACGGCAAGCGCGGCGGACAGCCGCTGCAGCCCTTCCGTCAGCCTCGCCGGGTCGCGCGAGGCGAAGCACCAGCGCAGCCAGCCCTCGCCTTCGTCGCCGAAGGCCGCGCCCGGCGCCAGGCCTAGCCCATGCCGGCCCACCAGCCGCTTGGCCAGCGCCAGCGAGTCGGGCTCACCCTCCACCCGGAAAAAGCCGTACAAGCCGCCCAGCGGCGTGGCCACCTGCACCCGCGGCATCGCCGCCAGGCCGAGCAGCAGCGTGTCGCGGCAGGTCTTGAAGCGCGCCACCAGCTCGGGCACGAAGGTGTCGGCCATGGCCAGCGCCGCCTGGCCGCCGCGCTGCACGAACACCGGCGCGCAGGAGCTGTTGAACTCGATCAGCTTTCCCACGGCATCGAGGCAGCCCTCGGGCAGCACCAGCCAGCCCAGGCGCCAGCCAGTCATCAAGAAGCTCTTGGAAAAGCTGTGCACCACCACCACGCGGTCCTGCGGCTCGGTGATGTCGAGGAAGCTGGGCGCCGCTGGGCCGTCGCCGAACCACACCCGCTCGTACACCTCGTCGGCCACGATCCAGGTGCCGGTGCGGCGGCAGTGGTCCAGCAGCGCCTGCTGCTCGGCGCGGGTCAGCGTCCAGCCGGTGGGGTTGTTCGGCGCGTTGACCAGCAGCACGCGGGTGCGCGGCGTCACCGCGGCCAGCAGCTCGTCCAGGTCCAGGCCCCAGGCGCCCTGCTTCGGTCGCAGCGGCACGCGGGTGACGGTGGCGCCCAGGATGGCCGGCTGGGCCGTGAGGTTGGGCCACACCGGCACCACCGCCACCACCTCGTCGCCCGGGCCCAGCAGCATCTGCATGGCCACCATCAGCGCGGTGACGCCGGAGGAGGTGACGGCGATGCGGTCCAGGCCCAGCGGCCGGTGCAGGCCGCTGACGTAGGCGGCCAGCGCCTCGCGCAGCTCGGGCAGGCCCAGGTTGTGCGAATAAAAGGTTTCCCCGCGCTGCAGCGCCTGGGCGGCGGCGTCGCGCACCTCGGCGGGCGTGACTTCGTCGCTTTCGCCGAACCAGAAGGCCAGCACGTCGCTGCGGCCGAGGCCGGCGTTGGCCACCTCGCGGATCTTGGAGGCGGGCAGGTCGGCAATCGCGGGGCGCATCAGGGGGTTCTCCGGTTCAGGGGCGGGTCATCTGGCAGGTGGTGGGCTGCTCCACCTCGACCGGCTTGAGCTGGCGCACCACGCGGAAACCGTAGCCGGAGCCTTCCACGTCGAAGCGCACGCCCGGCGCGCCCACCTTCTCCATCACGCTGACGATCAGCGGCTGCTGGAACTGGTGGTCGGCCGCCCGCATGGTGCCACTGTGGAAGCCGCCGAAGGGCTTGCTGTCCAGCCGGGCGCCTTCCAGCGCGCGGGCCACGGCCACGGGGTCGGCCGTGCCGGCCTTTTCCAGCGCACGGGCCAGCATCTCGATCATCGACTGCATGCGGGCATGCACATAGTCTTCACGCGGGTCGGGGAAGCGCTGGCGGAACGACTGGTAAAAGCCGTCGGACGCGGCGCCGCCCAGGTTGGGCACCCACTCGGCCACCGCCAGCACCGTGCCCACGCCGGCATCGCCGATGGCCGCGGGCGCACCCAGCGCATTGCCGTAGAAGGTATAGAACTTGACCGGCGCGCCGGCATCGCGCACCGCCTTGACCAGCAGCGTCAGGTCGTTGCCCCAGTTGCCGGTGAGCACGGCCTGGGCGCCGCTGGCGCGGATCTTGGCGGCGTAGGGCAGGAAGTCCTTCACCCGGCCCAGCGGATGCAGCTCGTCGCCGACGAACTCGATGTCGGGCCGCTTGGCCTGCAGCATGGCCCGCGCCTGCCTGAGCACCTGCTGGCCGAAGCTGTAGTCCTGGCCGATCAGGTACACCTTCTTCACCGAAGCGTCGTCGCGCAGCGCGTCGGTGAGCGCGGCCAGGCGCATGTCGGTGTGCGCATCGAAGCGGAAGTGCCAGAAGCTGCACTTCTCGTTCGTCAGCGCCGTGTCCACGGCCGAATAGTTGAGGAACAGCGCGCGCTGCTGCGGCTCACGCTGGTTGTGCTTGTCCAGCGCATCGACGATGGCCGCCGCGGTGGCAGAGCTGTTGCCCTGCGCCACGAAGTGGATGCGGCGGTCGAGCGCGGCGCGCAGCATGGCCAGCGCCTCTTCGGTGTTGCCCTTGCTGTCCAGCCGCACCAGCTCCAGCGCATGGGCGCCGTCGGCCAGCTTGACGCCGCCGCGGGCGTTGACCCGCTCCACCGCCCACAGCAGGTTGCGGAACACCGCCTCACCGGCATTGGCAAACGGCCCCGACAGGCCTTCGATCATCGCGATGCGGATGGGCTCCTTGCCGGGCGGTACCGTGGAAGGCGCCGGCTGCGCGAGCGCTGGCTGTGTGGCGGCCAGGCCCATCAGCGCACCGGCGGCCAGCGCCAGCAGGTGTCGGCGCAGCGCGCGTGCAGTGACCAGCTTCAACGGGGCAGAAGGCATCGAACGGCTTGAGCAATTTCAGGGCCGCGGATTGTAGGCAGGCAGCCTTTTGCGCACCGGGCCAGGCGCCGGCGGCTCAAGCACCACCGCCGACTGCCGACAACTCCGAAGTTGTCCGTGAAGGAAATCGCCATGCTGGCCCGCCTGTCCGTTCGTCACCGCTTGCTGTCCGCGTTCGGTCTGGTTCTGCTGCTGTTGCTGGGCACCGCTGCCATCGGCAGCCACGGCCTGCGCGAAGCCCGGCACAACGTGCAGGCCCTGCAGGCCGAGGTGCTGCCTTCACAGGCCCATGCCGGCATCGCGCTGCAGCAGTTGTGGCGCGCCCGTGCGGCCGAGCAGACCATGGTGGCCAACAACCTCGACAACACCGCCATCCAGGCGGCCCGCCAGACCTGGGAGGCGGCGCTGCAGGCCGCCGAAGGCGAGCTGGCCGCCCTGCGCAGCGGCCTGCCGCAGCAGGAGCAGCCGGCCGCCCTGGCAGGCGTCGCACGCGACGTGGCGGCCTACCGCCAGGCCTACGACAAGTTCTACCAGGAGCTGATCGGTGCCCGCTTCCCCGATGCCCACGAGGCCACCGCCGCGCTGGGCGACGTCAACCGCCACTTCCTGGCCGCGCAGTCGGGCCTGGACGAGGTGGGTCGGGCGGTGCAGGCCTGGTCTGCGCGGCTGGGCGGCGAGGTGGAATCGCTGACTGGCCGCATCCAGCTGGTGCTGGGCGTGTTCGCCTTGCTGGCCGTCGCCGGCGCCACGGCCGCAGCCTATGCCGTCAGCCGCTCCATCCTGGCAACGCTGGCCACGGTGCGCGGCATCGCCGAACACATCGCCAGCGGAGACCTGACGCGGCCCATCGACGTGCAGGGGGCGGCCGAGACGGCACAGACGCTGGACTCGCTGACGCGCATGAATGCGGCGCTGCGCGGCATCGTGGCCGACGTGCGTGGCAGCGCCGACCGCATCCAGGTGGCCAGCCACGAGGTGGCCACCGGCAACCTCGACCTCAGCCAGCGCACGGAGGCCACGGCAAGCAACCTGCAGGAAGTCAGCGGCGCCATCGACCTGCTGACCACCAACGTGCACCACTCGGCCCACGCCGCCCGCGAAGCCAATGACCTGGCACGCAGCGCGGCCGAGGTGGCCCAGCGCGGTGGGTCCGTGGTGTCGCAGGTGGTCACCACGATGCAGGAGATCCACGGCAGCTCGCGCCAGATCGTGGAGATCATCGGCGTGATCGACGGCATCGCCTTCCAGACGAACATCCTGGCCCTGAACGCCGCGGTGGAAGCCGCCCGCGCCGGCGAACAGGGACGCGGCTTCGCCGTGGTCGCCAGCGAGGTGCGCAGCCTGGCCAAACGCTCGGGTGAAGCGGCGCAGCAGATCAAGCAGCTGATCCACGCCAGCGTGGCCCGCGTGGATGCAGGCGCCGAGTTGGTGCAGCAGGCCGGCCACACGATGACCGAACTGGTGGGCAGCGTGCGGCGGGTCGAAGGCACCATCAGCGACATCCACCAGCGGGTGACCGAGGTCAGCACCGGCATCGACGCCATCACCGGCCGCGTCGCCAGCGTCGACCAGATGACCCAGCAGAACGCGGCCCTCGTCGAACAATCGGCCGCTGCCGCCGACGCGCTGAAGGAGAACGCCAGCCGCCTGGTCACGGCGGTGGCCTCCTTCCGCACCGCTCAGGCGGCTTGAGCCGGCCGCGCGCTCAAGGGGCCGTGGCCAGGGGCATGATGGCGGTCACGGCATAGCCGCCCTCCACCTTCTCGGCCCGGAAGCGCACGCGGTCACCGGGCTTCAGGCCTTGCAGCAGCGCCGGCTCGCGGGCGCGGAAGACCATGGTCATCGGCGGCATCTGCAGGTGGGCGATCTCACCATGGCGCAGCGTGATGCGGCCGCTGTCGAGGTCGACCTTGCGCACTTCGGCTTCGGTCATGCCGCCGTCATCGGACACCACGGTGATGAGGCCGGTCATGCCGGCCTGGTAATGGCCCGCGATCAGGCAGGCGAACTCGAACTGCCCCGGCCGGTTGAACAGCCATACCACCTCACCGGTGCCGCCCGGCGGCACATGGGCCATCCAGGGCTCGTCGTGCTGCATGTCCGGAAACTTCATCATCAGCTCGGCATGCTGGCGGTTTTCTTCCGGCGTGCCGATGACGAACTCATGCAGCACCGCGCCGGCATTGCGCACCCGCAGGCGCCAGGTCTCGCCCAGCTTCACCGTGATGCGGTCGGGCTCGAATCGCATGGTGTCGCGCAGGGTCACCTCCAGCGTGCGGCGCACCTGTTGCGGGTCGCCGGCGATGCCCCAGGGCTTCTGTTCGCGGGGGGCGGCGGCGGGGGCGGGGGCGCCATGGCTGCTGCCATGGGCCTGCGCCACGCGGCCGGCCAGCACCAGCAGCGGCGCCACCAGCAGCGCAGGCACCGCCGCCAAGATGCGGCGGCGTGGGCCCAGGGGTCGGTCGTTCTCGTTCATGGTCTGCTCCTTCGTTCAATGGGCATGGCCGCCGCCCGCGGGCTTGCGCACCTGCACTTCCACCGGCTGCGCGGGCTGGCCGGCCGCCGGCATGGCCGCGGGGCCGCTGGAAGCCGGCGCCTGCGCGGCAGGCATCGGCGTGCCGCCGAATTCATGGGCCACGGTGCCGGGCGGGTGTGTGAACCAGCCAGGGTCGCGGTAGTCGCCGGGCCGCTGGCCGCGGCGCACCTTCACCACGCTGAACATGCCGCCCATGCCCACCGCGCCGAAGGGGCCGGTGCCGGTCATCATCGCGGCGGTGTTGTCGGGCAGCGGCATCTCCATCTCGGTCATGTCCTCCATGCCGCGTTCGCCCATCACCATGTAGTCGGGGATCAGCCGGGTGATCTGCCGGGCCACGCCGCTGTGGTCCACGCCGATCATCGTGGGCACGTCGTGGCCCATCGCGTTCATCGTGTGGTGGCTCTTGTGGCAGTGGAAGGCCCAGTCGCCCTCCTCGTCGGCCAGGAACTCGATCTGCCGCATCTGGCCCACGGCCACGTCGGTGGTCACCTCGGGCCAGCGGGCGCTGCGCGGCACCGGGCCGCCATCGGTGCCGGTGACGGTGAATTCATGGCCGTGCAGGTGCATCGGATGGTTGGTCATCGTCAGGTTGCCCACGCGGATGCGCACCCGGTCGTTGTGCCGCACCACCAGCGGGCTGATGCCGGGGAAGATGCGGCTGTTCCACGTCCACAGGTTGAAGTCCAGCATCGTCATCACCTTGGGCGTGGCGCTGCCGGGCTCGATGTCGTACGCATTGAGCAGGAAGCAGAAGTCGCGGTCGACCTCGGCGATCAGCGGATGCCGGCCCTTGGGGTGGGTGATCCACAGGCCCATCATGCCCATGGCCATCTGCACCATCTCGTCGGCATGCGGGTGGTACATGAAGGTGCCGGGCCGGCGGGCCACGAACTCGTAGACGAAGGTCTTGCCGGGCGGAATGGCCGGCTGCGTGAGGCCGGTGACGCCGTCCATGCCGTTGGGCAGGCGCTGGCCGTGCCAGTGCACGCTGGTGGACTCCGGCAGGCGGTTGGTGACGAAGATGCGCACACGGTCGCCTTCCACCACCTCGATGGTGGGGCCGGGGCTCTGGCCGTTGTAGCCCCACAGGTGGGCCTTGAAGCCGGGCGTCATCTCGCGCACCACCGGCTCGGCCACCAGGTGGAACTCCTTGACGCCGTTGTTCATGCGCCAGGGCAGGGTCCAGCCGTTGAGCGTGACCACCGGGTTGTAGGGCCGGCCATCGGGCGGCTGCAACGGCGGCTGGGTATCGGGCGAGGTCTGCAGCACCGGCTCGGGCAGCGCGGCCAGGGCCACGCGGCTGACAGCGGCGGCGCCCACGGCGGCGCTGGCGCCCAGGAGATGGCGTCGGGAAAGCATGGGAAGGTCCTTGTTGCCGGCGGCGCTCAATGGCCGGCCTCGACGGTGGGTGCGGCAGGGCTGCCGGCGGTGGCGGTGGGCGACAAGGCACTGCCGGGCGGCCCCACCAGGGCCTGGTCCAGCTCGGCCTGGGCCAGCCAGAAGTCGCGCAGCGATTCGATGGCGGTGTTCACCCCCGCGATCTGCGCGCGGGCATCGGCCAGCAACTCGAACACGCCGATCAGCATGCCGTTGTAGCGCAGCAGGTTCTCTTCGGCGATGCGGGCGCGCAGCGGCAGCACCTGATCGCGCTGGTGGTGGGCGATGTCGTAGGCGCTGCGCCAGGCGGCGTACGCCTCGCGCACCTGCGAACGGGCATTGACCGCGGTCTCGGCCGCGCGATGCACGGCTTGTCTATACAAGGCCTCGGCGCGCACGTTGCCGGCACCGGCATCGAAGAGGGGCAGCTCCAGCGACAGCTCCCAGCCGCGCTGGGTGGGCGCCTCGTTCGACGAGTTGCGCACCACGCCCACGTCCAGCAGGCTGACGAAGCGGTCCACCCGCGCCTGGCTGAAGCCGCTGGCGCGTTGGCGAGCATCGGCCAGCGCGGCCTGCACGTCCAGCCGCTGGGCGATGGCATCGGCTTCCAGGCCGGGGCGCTCCAGCTGCAGCGTGTCGGCCGCGGGCAGCGGGGGCAGCCGCGTGGGCAGCTGCAGCTTCGCGGCCGCCTCGCCCCACAGGCCCAGCAGCCGCAACAGCCGTTCGCGTGCCACGGTGCGGGCCTGCTGGGCCCGGGCCACGGCCAGCGCCGCGTCGGCCTGGAAGGCCTGCTCACGCGCCTGCTGCAGCTTGTTGAAGTTGCCCACCTGCGCCATGCGGCGTGCCAGCTCGGCGCTGGCCTGGGCGGCCTGCAGCACCTGGCCGCTGTAATGCACCGCCTCTTCGGCCGCCACCGCCTGCACCCAGGCCTTTCGGGTGTCGAAGGCCAGCTGCAGCGCCTGGCCCGCCACCTGGGCCTGCGCCTGCGCCAGGCGCTGGGCGGCCGCCTCACGGGCCAGCGGCAGCGTGAGAAGCCGGCCCAGGCTGAAGTGCAGGCCGCGCTCGATCTCCAGCTCGTCGCCGCGGCGCAGGCGGCCGAAGCTGAAGCCGGGGTTGGGCAGCCGGCCGGCCGCCACGCGTTCGGCTTCAGTGGCGGCCAGCGACTGCACCGCCGCCTGCAAACCACGCTGGTTGAGCAGGGCCAGCTCCACCGCGGCTTCGGGCGACAGCGGCGCCGCCAGCAGCTGGGCCGCGCGCTGCTGGGCGGCGGCCTGGTCGTCGTCGGTGCGGGGCACGGTGGCCTGCGCGCCCAGGTGCTGGCGCAAGGTGTCCTGCACCGGGCCCATCGCCCCATCGGGGCTGAAGCTGGCGCAGCCGGCCAGCAGCAGCGCCGCAGCCGCCACGCCGAAAGCGGGTGCGCGGGTCATGGCCGGCCTCCGGCGGGTGGGTGATGGTGGTGACCGTGGGCGCCGGTCGCCGGCGCGGTGGCTGGCGTCGGGGCCGAGGCCGGTCCAGCGCCCGCCTCACGCGCATAGGCCCGCCAGCCGCCGATGCGGCCGACCTGGGCATTGGCCGCCGGCCAGGCGACCGGCGGCGCATCCAGGGCGGCGGCGGAGGCCGGCGCCAAGGCTGAACGGTGGACCAGCGGCGGCACCGGCTGGCGCGCATCGGTGGGGTCGGGCAGCCGCGCTGGTGTGGCCGGGGCGGCCTGGGCGGCGACGGTGCCGGCCTGGGCCAGCAGACAGGCGGCCACACACGGCGCCAAGGCGCGCCGGCAGTAAGGCAGCAAAGCCATGATGAACATCCTCTCGAGGAAGGCCGTAGAGAGCGGGGTCCGGCCGGCGCAGCCGGCAGGCTGTGCGAAGGGCCGGGCGGACCCGCGTCTTGCCAAGGCAGGCGCCGCAGCGCCCGCCCGTCAGGCGTGCAGGCTTCGAGGGGGGCGTTCGGGTCCGGCCGTCAGGAAGGACGGCGACGGCGCCACCAGGACGGTGACGCCGGTGGGTGCGGCATCGGCCATCGCCAGCACCGGCATGGCCGGCGGCAGCGCCAGGGCCACGCAGCAGGCCGCGCAGGCACTGCAGGCATGCCCGGCGGCATGGGCATGGGGCGTGGTGCCGGGCTCGTCGGCCGGCGCCCCGGCATGGGCATGGTCGGCGCCATGGCCGGCCGGATGATGATGCTCACCATGGCCGGCGGCGTGAACGCTGCCATCAGCCACGGCGTGCTGCCGCGGCGCGTGGCGCTCGGCACTGCCGCAGTGAAGCATGGCGGCTGCAGCCATGCCCTGCACGGGCAGGGCCAGCGCCAACATCCACACCATGAACACGCGCAACCACCGCATCGGCTCAGTCTAGCGCAGCGCTGTCCACCACCAGGGTATGAAATTGCGGCCCGCGCCGCACCAGAAAGCGCGTGCCCAGCGGCTGGCGCCAGGCCAGCAGCTGGCGGGCGAAGTCGGCGCTGTGCGCCACGGCGCGGCTGTTCATCGCCACCACCACATCACCGGCACGCAGGCCGATGCGCTCGGCCAGGCTGCCGCCGGTCACGCTGACCAGCAGCGCGCCCTGGGCCTGGGTCCAGCCGCGCAGCCAGGCCATCGGCGGCGCCAGATCGGCGAACTGGGCGCCCAGCCGCGGCCGGCGGATGCTGCTGCCCGCGCGCAGCTCGGCCGCCACCTGCAGCACGATCTCGATGGGCACCGACAGGCTCACGCCCGGCGTGCCGTACATGCCGGCCAGCGTGCGCAGGTTCAGGCCCACGATGTCGCCCGCCGCGTCCAGCAGGGGCCCGCCGGAATTGCCGGGGTTGAGCGCCAGGTCGCTCTGGATGAACAGCAGTTCGTGGTCGTCGCCGAAGTGCCGGTCGGTGCCACCCACCACGCCGGCGGTGACGGAGCGGTTGAGCCCATACGGCTCGCCCACCGCCAGCACCCAGTCACCCGGCCGCAGCCGCATGGCGCTGCCCAGGGGCGGTGCAGCGCCGGCCTGGCGGCCCGTGGGCACCGCCTCGGCCGGCAGCTGCAGCAAGGCAATGTCGGCCTCCTCGTCCAGCGCCTGCACCGTGGCGGGCAGCACCCGCTGGTCGGGCAGGCGCACCACCACCTGCTGCGCGTCCTGCACCACGTGCGCGGCCGTCACCGCATGGCCTTGCCCGTCGATGAAGAAGCCGGCGCCGATGCGAACGTCCAGCAGGTCGTCAGGGTCTTCGGCGGCGGCGCGGGGGCTGGTGCCGTACACGCCCAGGATCCACGGCAGGCCCCGCTGCAGCGCCGGCGCGAACGAGGCAGGGGCGCCGCCGCGGGCCCAGGCCTGCACGGGCGGCGCGGCGCCGGGTGCGGCGCAGCCCGCCAGCGCCACGGCCACCAGCACGGCCACGATGCCCCCGGCGATGGCGCGGCGCCCTGCAGCACCAGGCGGGAGATGACATCGGGAAACCGGCATGCGCCGATGGTGCAGCCCCGCGTGGCCCGGCCGATTGCGAAAAATCAAGCGGTGGCGCACCGGGGAGGCATACGCTGCGTCTTCCGCCAGGCTCACCCAGGAGAAGCCACCATGCCCCAGATGATGAAAGCCGCCGTGTTCGTGGAACCCGGCCGCATCGTGCTCGAGGACAAACCGGTGCCCGACGTCGGCCCGCTGGACGCTCTGATCCGCGTGACCACCACCACCATCTGCGGCACCGACGTGCACATCCTCAAAGGCGAGTACCCGGTGGAACGCGGCCTGACCATTGGCCATGAGCCGGTGGGGGTGATCGAGAAGCTGGGCTCTGCGGTGCGCGGCTACACCGAGGGCCAGCGCGTGATCGCCGGTGCGGTGACGCCCAGCGGCTGGAGCAATGCCTGCCTGTGCGGCTGCGGCTCGCAGGACGGTGCCGGCACCCGCCACGGCTGGAAGCCGCTGGGCGGCTGGCGCTTCGGCAACACCATCGACGGCGCGCAGGCCGAGTACCTGCTGGTGCCCGACGCCATGGTCAACCTGGCGCCGGTGCCCGACGGCCTGACCGACGAGCAGGTGCTGATGTGCCCCGACATCATGTCCACCGGCTTTTCGGGCGCGGAAAGCGCCGGCATCCGCATCGGCGATGCGGTGGCGGTGTTCGCGCAGGGCCCCATCGGCCTGTGTGCCACGCTGGGCGCCAAGCTCAGCGGCGCCACGCTGGTGATCGGCGTGGACAAGGTGCCCGCGCGGCTGGAGATGGCCCGCCGCCTGGGCGCCGACGTGGTGGTGGACGCCAGCAAGGTGGACGTGGTGGACGAGATCCTGAAGATCACCGGCGGCCGCGGCGTGGATGCGTCGATCGAGGCACTGGGCACGCAGGCCACCTTCGAAGCCGCACTGCGGGTGCTGCGCCCGGGCGGCACGCTGTCCAGCCTGGGCGTGTACTCCACCGACCTGACCATTCCGCTCAGCGCCTTCGCGGCCGGCGTGGGCGACCACAAGATCGTGACCACGCTGTGCCCCGGCGGCAAGGAACGCATGCGCCGGCTGATGTCGGTGATCGAGGCCGGCCGCGCCGACCTGGGCGCGCTGGTGACGCACCGCTACAAGCTGGACGACGTGGAAGCCGCCTACGAGCTGTTCGCGCACCAGCGCGATGGCGTGCTGAAGGTGGCGCTGACACCGTGACGACAGCATCGGGCTCCTACAATCCCGGCGCCCCGCCAGGGGCATTGCCAGGACCTCAGCCCGATGACCATGCCCCGTCCCTTGTTCCGCGGCTTCACCACGCAAGCCGAGATCGACGCGCAGTACAACGCATCGGCCGCGGTGGCCGATGCCGCCGCCGAGGCGCGGCACTATGTGGAACGCAGCGCGCTGGCCCGCAGCAGCCTGCCCTGCACGCTCGATGTGCCCTTCGGCCCCACGCTGGCAGAAACGCTGGACATCTTTCCGGCCGAGCGGCCCGACGCGCCGGTGTTCGTCTTCATCCATGGCGGCTACTGGCGCAGCCTGTCGGCCAAGGAATTCAGCTGCGTGGCGCTGGGCCTGCGCCAGCGGGGCATCACCACCGTGGCCACCAACTACGCGCTGTGCCCGCAGGTCACCATCGACGAGATCGTGCGCCAGACGCGTGCCGCCCTGGCCTGGGTGCTGCGCCACATCGGCCAGCATGGCGGCGACCCGCGGCGCGTGGCCATCGGTGGCCATTCGGCCGGCGGCCACCTCACCGCGATGGCCCTGCAAACCCGCTGGCAGGAAGACTACGGCCTGCCGGCCGACCCCTTCCGCGCGGCCGTGCTGGTGAGCGGCCTGTATGAACTCGAGCCGCTGCGCTACAGCTACCTGCAGCCGATGATCCAGCTGGACGACGGCATCATCCGCCGCAACTCACCCACCTTCGGCGTGCGGCCGTGCAGCACACCGGCGCTGATCACCTGGGGCGCCGATGAGCCGCCCGAGTTCGAGCGCCAGGCCCTGGGCTACCACGCCGCCTGGCAGGCCGCCGGCAACACGGCCGAGTTGCTGCCCCAGGCCGGCAAGCACCACTTCTCGGCCATCCACGGCTTTGAAGACCCCGACAGCCCGCTGTGCCGCTGGGTGGCCGAGCGCCTGGGCGCGGTGGCCTGAAACCTGCACGCGCCGCGGCCCTTGTGCCCCCCTGCCGTGACCACCCTGCCATGACCACACCGCCCGCCCCCGCGCCCGCCGCCACCGAACGCATCGTCCAGGAAGAAGGCGCCCAGCTCGACTTCAGCCGCGACATGAGCTATGGCGACTACCTTCACCTGGACCAGATCCTCAGCGCCCAGCATCCGCTGTCACCCGCGCATGACGAGATGCTGTTCATCGTGCAGCACCAGACCAGCGAGCTGTGGATGAAGCTGATGCTGCATGAGCTGACCGCCGCCGTGCAGGCGGTGGCCGAAGAGCGCATGGCACCGGCCTTCAAGATGCTGGCGCGGGTGAGCCGCATCATGGAGCAACTGGTGGGCGCCTGGACCGTGCTGTCGACGATGACGCCGCCCGAGTACACCGCGATGCGGCCCTACCTGGCCAAGAGCAGCGGCTTCCAAAGCGCGCAGTACCGCTGCATCGAGTTCATGCTGGGCAACAAGAACCCGGCCATGCTCAAGCCCCACCAGCACCGCCCTGACCTGCTGGCCATGGTGGAGAAGGCCTGGCGCGCGCCCTCGCTGTACGACGAGGCGCTGCGCCTGCTGGCCCGCCGCAGCCTGCCGGTGCCCGCCAGCCACCTCGACCGCGACTGGACCCTGCCCTACGAACAGAGCGACGACGTGGAAGCGGCCTGGCTGGAGGTGTACCGCCACCCCGACCAGCACTGGGACCTGTACCAGCTGGGCGAAAAGCTCACCGACATCGAAGACGCCTTCCGGCTCTGGCGCTTCCGCCACGTCACCACGGTGGAACGTGTCATCGGCTTCAAGCGCGGCACCGGCGGCACCGGCGGCGTGAGCTACCTGCGCAAGATGCTGGACGTGGTGCTGTTCCCTGAAATCTGGCGGCTGCGCACCGACCTGTGATGCACAGCCTGCGCGCGCTGCTGCCCGCCGCCTGGTTGCTGGCCGGCCTGGTCACCGGGGCCGGCAGCCACGCCGCCACGGTGGAGACCTACCGCGGCCTGTGCGACGCCTCGGCCGCCGAAGCCACCGATGCGCAGCACTTCGTCGTGGCCAGCGACGAGGACAACGTGCTGCGGCTCTACACCCGCGGTGAGCCGGAGCCCATCGGGCAGCTGAGGCTGGACGGCTTCCTGGGCACCGGGCAGCGAGAGGCCGACATCGAAGGGGCGGCGCGCATCGGCAGCCGCATCTACTGGATCAGCTCACACGGCCGCAACAGCGGCGGCAAGCGCCGCGAAGAGCGCCTGCGATTGTTCGCCACCGATGCCGAAGACGGCCTGCTGCAGCCGGCCGGCGCTGCCTATACCCGGCTGCTCGACGACCTGGTGGCAGCGCCCACGCTGCAGCACCTGAAGCTGGAAGAGGCGGCCCGCCTGCCGCCCGAAGCGCCCGGCGGCCTGAACATCGAAGGCTTGGCCGCCACGCCGGAAGGCGGCCTGCTGATCGGCTTGCGCAACCCCATTCCCAATGGGCGTGCACTGCTGGTGCCGCTGCTCAACCCGGTCGAGGTGGTGGAGCACGGCCGCACCGCGCAGTTCGGCGAGCCGGTGCTGCTGACTTTGCGCAACCGCGGCGTGCGCAGCATCGAACGCATCGGCAACGCCTACTGGATCGTGGCCGGCCCCACCGCCGACCGTGGCAGCTTCTCGCTCTACCGCTGGAGCGGCCGAGCGGGCGACGCACCGCAGCTGCAGGACAGCGCCGCCTTCACCGGCCTGCAACCCGAAGCCCTGTTCGCCTGGCCCGGCAGCGGCGAGCTGCAGTTCCTCAGCGACGACGGCGGCCTGGACGTGGGCGGCACGCCCTGCAAGAAGCTGCCGCCGGCGCGGCAGACGTTTAGGGCGGTGGTGATGCCCCAGCCGCGGTAGCGGGGGCCGCCAGCGCAGCGAGCCGGGGGTCACCTCAGTCCCGCCGGGCCGCCCCAAGAGACTGAGCTCCCCCTCGGGGGGCGCGAGCGCAGCGAGCTTGGGGGTCACATCAGTCTTGGCGCGAGCGGCGACGCACCACGGCGCCCAGCGCCGCGGCACCGGCCAGCCACAGCGCCCAGGTGCCGGGCTCCGGCACCGGCGACACGCCGGTGACCGTGGCCACCACCAGGTTGTCGGCATAGCTCAGGCTCAGCGTGTAGCCGTTGGCCAGCGCCGCGTCGAAGGCGCCGCTGTAGCTGCCGCTGTACTGGATCAAGCTGAACTGCTGACCCACCGTCGGCGTGTAGCCGTCAAAGTTCAGCCGCAGCGTGCCATCGAAGCTGGCCGGCGCATACCACGACAGCCCACCCCAGGCCGCCTGCCCGCCCACGCCGGCCACGTCGAACACCAGCTGCGAGGCATCGCCCAGCAGCAGATCGCCGTACAGCAGGATCTGGCCGGTGTCGTCAACGCGGATCAGCCCGGCGGTGTTGTCAAAGCGCTGGCCGGACTGCATCTGCAGGGTCAAACGCCCACCCTCGGCGATCAGGCTGCCCTGGTTGACGACGTTGATGTTGCCGTCGTTGCCGACATAACCCGCCCCACGCAGCGTGTGGCCTTGCCCGATGGTCAGCGCGTAGCCGTTGCCATAGATGGAGCTGTAGTTCTGATCGCCGAGCACCGTGCTGCCCCCACCGGCCAGCGTGGTGTCGCCGGCCAGGGTCACATAGGCACCGCCGGTGTAGGGCGAGCCCTGCACGGTCAGCGTGCCCGTGTTGGTGATGGTGCCGGCCAGGCCCAGACGGCCGCCGCCCAGCACATGCAGCTGCCCCTCCAGCCGGCTGTCCTTGAGGTTGAGGTTCGATGCCGTCCGCAAGCTGCCGGTCAGTCGGGTGTTGTCGTAGGCGCCGCCACCCGCCAACTCCGCGCCGCCCTGCCCGTGGATGACGCCGCCGGTCAGCGTGCCGCTCTCGAGGCTGAACACGCCGTTATTGGCCACGGTGATGGTGCCCGTGCTGTTGTTCACCGTCCGGTCGATCCCCGGACTCACCGACAGTCGGCCGCCCTCGGCCACCACACTGCCCTTGTTGACGACGTTGATGTTGCTGTCGTTGCCGACATAGCCCGCACCGCGCAGCGTGTGGCCTTGCCCGATTGTCAGCGTGCGGCCGCTGCCGTAGATGGAGCTGTAGTTCTGATCGGCGAGCACCGTGCTGCCGCCACCGGCCAGCGTGGTGTCGCCGGCCAGGGTCACATGGGCACTGCCGGTGTAGGGCGAGCCTTGCACGGTCAGCGTGCCGGTGTTGGCGATGGTGCCCGCCAGCAACAGGTTGGTGCCGGCAGCGACCCGCAACGGCCCCGCCAACTGGGTGTCTCGGTAGATGCCGCCGCCGGTCAGTTGTGCCGCGCCCTGGCCGGTGATCGTGCCGCCGCTGAAGCTGCCGCTGTCCAGGCTGAGCGTGGCGCCGTCGGCCACGGTGACGGTGCCTGCCGCGTTGTTGAAGCTGCGACCGTCGCCGGGCAACAAGTGCAGAACGCTGCTCTCGGCGATAACCGCACCCTGGTTGACGACGTTGATGTTGCCGTCCGCACCGATGTAACCCGCCCCGCGCAGCGTGTGGCCTTGCCCGATGGTCAGCGTGCGGCCGCCGCCATAGATGGAGCTGTAGTTCTGATCGCCGAGTACCGTGCTGCCGCCACCGGCCAGCGTGGTGTCGCCAGCCAGGGTGACGTAGGCACTGCCGACGGAGGGCGAGCCCTGCACGGTCAGCGTGCCGGTGTTGGTGATGGTGCCGGCCAGGCCCACAGAGCCGCCACCGAGCACCTGCAACTGCCCTTCCAGGCGGCTGTCTTTGAGGTTGAGGTTGGAATTGGCCTGGAAGCTGCCGGTCAGCCGGGTGTTCTCGTAAATGCCGCCGCCGCCCAGCAGGGCGCCGGCCTCGCCTTGGATCACGCCGCCACCCAGCTTGCCGCCTTCCAGCCTCAAGCTGCCGTTGGCCGCCACGCTGATGGTGCCGGCGCTGTTGTCCACCGTTTGAGTACTGCCCAGGTATAGCGACAGAGCACCTCCCTCGGCCACCACGCTGCCTTTGTTGACGACGTTGATGTTGCCGTCGGCACCGATGTAACCCGCCCCGCGCAGCGTGTGGCCTTGCCCGATGGTCAGCGTGCGGCCACTGCCATAGATGGAGCTGTAGTTTTGATCGCCGAGCACCGTGCTGCCGCTACCGGCCAGCGTAGTGTCGCCAGCGAGGGTCACATAGGCACCGCCGACGGAGGGCAAGCCTTGCACGGTCAGCGTGCCGGTGCTGGTGATCGTGCCGGCCAGGCCGACATAGCCGCCGCCCAGCACCTGCAACTGCCCTTCCAGGCGGCTGTCTTTGAGGTTGAGGTTGGAATTGGCCTGGAAGCTGCCGGTCAGCCGCGTGTTCTCGTAGAGGCCGCTGCCGCCCAGCAAGGCGCCGGCCTCGCCGTGGATCACGCCGCCACCCAGCTTGCCGCCTTCCAGCCTCAAGCTGCCGTTGGCCGCCACGCTGATGGTGCCGGCGCTGTTGTCCACCGTCTGGGCATTGCCTACGAAAAAGGACAGGACACCACCCTCGGCCACCACGCTGCCTTGGTTGACAACGTTGATGTTGCCGTCCGCACCGATGTAACCCGCCCCGCGCAGCGTGTGGCCTTGCCCGATGGTCAGCGTCCGACCGTTGCCGTAGATGTAGCTGTAGTACTGGTGGCTCAGCACCGTGCTGCCGCCACCGGCCAGCGTGGTGTCGGCGGCCAGGCTCAAGGACGCACCGCCGGCGTAGGGCGAGCCTTGCACCGTCAGCTTGCCGGTGTTGGTGATGGTGCCGGCCAGCGACAGGTTGGTGCCGGCAGCGACTTGCAGTTGCCCTGCCAGCTGCGTATCGCGGTAGACACCGCCGCCGGTCAGGCGAGCCTCGCCCTGGCCGGTGATGGTGCCGCCACTGAGGCTGCCGCTGTCCAGGCTGAGCGTAGCGCCGTCGGCCACGGTGACGGTGCCCGCCACGTTGTTGAAGCTGCGGCCTCCGCCCAGCGCCAGGCGCAAGACGCCGCCCTCGGCGATCACCGCTCCCTGGTTGACGACGTTGATGTTGCCGTCGATGCCGACGTAACCGGTACCGCGCAGCGTGTGGCCGGCAGCGATGGTCAGCGTGTGGCCGTTGCCGTAGACGTAGCTGTAGTTGGGATCGCTGAGCACCGTGCTGCCGCTGCCCGCCAGCGTGGTGCTGGCGGCCAGATTCAACGATGCGCTGCCCACATAGGGTGAGCCCTGCACCGTCAGCACGCCGTCGTTGCTCACCAGCCCGCCATGCAACGTGAGGCTGCCCTGGCGAATGTTCAGGGCGTCGCCAGCACCGATGAACACCTGAGAAGCCGCCACACCGCCATCCACCCATACGATGGATTGGGCAGCCGGATCGACCAGGGCATCGATGAAGACCCGGTCTGCATAGTCCGGCACCAGGCCGTCCACCCAGGCCGCGCCGCTGGTCCACGAGCCTTCACCGCCGGCCCAATAGGCGTCCATGGCCTGCACCGGCTGGGTCAGTGTCAGGGCCATCAGGTTGAGCACGGCCACGCCGATGGCGCTGCGGCGCAGGCGTTGGCGTGAGCGATGGGTGGGTGAAACGGTGCGGTCTGCGCGCATGAGTTCTCTCTCCGGCTGCTGGTTGTTCGGGCGCGCCTCCAGGGCCCGCCTGCGTTTCAGTTTGTTTCGCCCCTGCTGGCGCTGTCGTTACCTGTTCAGGTATCGGCGCAGGCCTCGCAGCCCCCCGCATCCATGGGGTCCACCAGCCGCTGCACCGCGCTGCGCCAGAGCAGGCCCACCAGTTCAGCCTGCCGCGCCGTCCGGGTCTTGGCCAGCAACCGCTTGACGTGCATCTGCACGGTGTTCACCTGCAGTCCCCAGGCGGTGGCCATCTCGGCGGCGGAAGCGCCGTTGGCCAGGGCCACGGCCACGCGGGCCTCGGCCGGGGTGAAGCCAAAGGCGCCGCGCAGCGCGCCTTCGTCCAGCACCACCAGCGCGGGGTCGGCCAGCCACACCACCGCCTGCGACGGCTCACCGAGCCCGCCCTTGTGCCGCGAGATGCGCAGCGTCAGGGGCACAGCCCCGGGGCGCGGCAGGGCGAGCGTGGTTTCACGCGGCTCGAAGCTGCGGGGCCCGCACACCCAGCGCAGCGCGTCCTGCAGCGGCGTGGAGGCCGGCAGCAGCTGCAGCCGGCGCTCGGCCACGTACAAGCATTCGGGGTTGGCCCGCACGATGCGCTGGGCCGAGGGTGTCCAGGCCAGCAGGGTTTGCAGGGGGCTCAGGCGCAGCTGGGCCGCGGGGGGCAGGCCGAAGGGCTCGGGCAGCAGCAGGGGTCGAGGCGTCGGTGTCACGTCGCAAGGCAGTCGTGGGCAGTACCGACGCAGACGAACACCGCGCCCGGTTGTCAGGGCCGGTCTTGGGGGCGGGCAGCGTGGCCGCTCAGGCGTCGGCGCGGCGCAGCAGCACGAAGGCCGCCCAGATGCGCGCCGGCTCGCCCGCGCGCTGCGCCTCGACCTGGGCCTGCCGCAACGCGGCGGCGGCCTGGCCCCGGTGCGCGGCCAGCGCGGCATAGAAGCGGCGCATGAAGCGGGCGGTGCCCGCGTCTTCCACCCGCCAGAGGCTGGCCACCACCTCATGGGCGCCGCCGTCGATCAAGGTGCTGGCCAGGCCATCCACTTCACGGCCATCGGCCTGCACGCCGACGGCGGTTTCGCAGGCCGACAAGGTGACCAGACGCGGTTGACCCAGCGGCAGCTGCCGCAGGCGGTCGAGGTGCAGACGCGCCCCATCGCCCAGCAGCAGCCAGCTGCGCGAGACGTTGCCCGGGCGCAGCACGAAGTGCGTGCCCAGGTGCAGCAGCTGTTCGGGCTGCTGGCCGGCCAGGCCGACCAGCTGGGCCTCGGTGAAGGCCTCGTTGAGGTGCCCACTGCCGGGCAGCGGACCGGTGCCGATGCCGCCGCAGGCGCTGGCCGGATCTTCCAGTCCCGCCACGCTGCCTTGCACGATGCTGCACAGCTCGTCGGCCACCCCGGGCAGTGCCGGCAGGCCCTGCAGCGCGCGGGTGACGCCGAAGGCCTGCGCACGCAGGGCCCCGGGTGCCGGCGGGCTTCGCAGGGCAGGACCGGGTGCCTGCACCACCAGTTCCGGGCCGGCCACCACCGGCTGCCCCGGCGAGCCGGCCAGCAGGGCGGGCGGCAGGTAGCGCAAGGGCCCGTCCAGCGCCAGCACGATGCGCTGCGCACCGGCTTGCCGAGAAGCCTGCGCCAGCGCCTGCCCCAGCGCGCCCTGCAAGGCCAGCGCATCGGCGTCGGGCGGCGTGCCCTGCTGCAGGGCGTCGCGCCAGCGGGCGATGGCGGGCCCCAACGCAGCCAGCCCCCAGGGCAGGCGCTGGGTGTAGGCGCCGCCGGCATGCACGAACAGCAGGCTCAGGGCATCGTCACCGGCCAGGGTGTGCACCTGCAGCACACCGGCCGCAGGGCGCACCAGGGCGCGCTGGGGCAGCGCCCGCAGCGTGCGGTCAGGCACGGCCTGCAGACGGGCCAGCGCCGCGTCCAGCCCGGCCCGCCGCGCAGCCTGTCGCTCGCGCTCGGCGTCGGCCAGGGTTTGCAGCCGCTGCCGCTCGGCGGCGGACAGGCGGCCCGCCGCTTCCCACTGGCGCAGCCGCTGCAGTTCAGCGCCCGGCGCCTGCGACAACCACAGTTCGAACTGGCGGCGCGCAGCCCGCTCGGGCGCGGTGTAGCCCAGCTCGGCCGGCCCGGCGGCGGTGGCGGGGCCGGCACGCAGGCCGAAGTCGAACTGCTCCTGGGCCTTGAGCAGGTCCAGCACCAGCCGCGCCTCGGGCAGGCGGCCGGCGCGCAGCAGGCCATCGGCCACGCGCCGGTACAGGGGCGTCTTGTCGGCCAGGTAGCGCGCATCGGCCTGGCGGCCCAGCGGCAGCAGTGCCTCGCGCTGGCCTTGCAGCAGCTCGATGGCCAGCTTGCCCAGCATGATGGCCTGGGCCGGCCGGCCGCGCAGGTCCTGCGCCTGGGCCAGCAGGTCCAGGGCCTGCCACTGCAGCCGCGGCTGGCCGGCGGTGGTGGCGGCCAGCAGGGCGTCCTCCGCGGCCTGGGCGGCAGCCTCACCGCCCGCCGCGCCGCCGGTGCGCAGCAGCCGGCGGGCCTGGGCCATGCGCACGACGGCTTGCGCCTCGGGGTTGAAGGCGGCCGACTCGGGCGCTGTGCAGGCCACCGGCTCCCATTCACAGCGCAGCGCGGCCAGCACCTGGCGCTGCGGATGGTCGGCCGGCAGGCCCTGGGCGAGGGCGGCATCGGCGGCAGCCCAGTGGCGCAGCGCGGCGGCCACCCCGTCGGCGCCCCCCTGGCGCAGCAAGATGGCGGCCTGCAGGCTGTGCCGAAAGGCCTGCTCATCCGGCGTCGGCGGGCGAGGGTCGGCGTCCAGCAGCTGCAGTTGCTCGGCGGCTTCTTGTGTGTCGCCCACCTCCAGCAGCGCACGGGCCGCGCTCAGGCGGGTCAACGGCAAGGTGTCGCCATCGGTCTTGCCGGGGCCCAGCCGCCGCAGCGCCTGCTGCAGGCTGGCCAGGCCGTCGGCCAGCGCGCCCTGGGCCAGCTGCGCCTCGCCCAGCCGCCGCCAGGGGCGGGCACCGCGAGCGGCATCGCGCTCGGGTCGCGCGGCCATCAGCGCCACGGCGGCCCGCGCCACCTCGGCCGCGCCAGCCGGGTCGCCGCGCGCCAGCAGCAGGCTGGACAGTTGCTCACGCACCGACACGGCATGGCCGGAGATGTCAGGCGCCAGTCCCTGCGCACGGTCGGCCGTGGCCACACCTTCGCGCAGCGCCTCTTCGCTCTCGTGCCAGCGGGCCAGGCCCTGCAGCACCACGCCACGGTTGCTCAGCGCCGAGACAAGGGTGAAAGGCTCCTGCGGCCAAAGCTCGCGGCGCAGGGCGATCTCGGCATCCACCGCCGCGAGCGCCTCTTGCAGCCGGCCCTGCCGACGCTGGAGCACCGACCGGTGGGCGTACAGGGCCGCCCGCTGCAACGGGCTGCCGCCCAGCCGGTCCTGCTCGTCGAACAGCTGGTCGATCGCACGTTCGGCCTCGGGATAGCGGCGGGCGCTGGAAAGCATCACCACATGGTTGATGCGCGCGCTGATGCGGTCGCTCTCGACCACCTCCGGGTCGGGCTCGGCACCAGCCTCGAAAGCCTGCGTCGACCACAGCAGCGCGGTCGTGTTCTCACCCAGTTGCAGGTGCACCACCGCCAGCATCCCGGCGCTCATGGCAGCCAGTGTGGGCCGGCCAGCCGCCTGATAGGCCGTGACCAGCGCTTCGAACAGCGGCACGGCTTCAGACGCGCGGCCGAGCCAGACCAAGGCCGCCGCCACGTCGGACTGGTAGCGCAGCCGGGCCAGCACATCGCCCGGCCGATCAGCCTGCACCCGGCGCAGGCCCTGGCAGGCGCCTTCGAGCGCAAACGGATCGGCCTTGACCTGCGCCGCGCGCAGCCGCTCGTTCAAGACCTGCAGCGGTTGGTCGGCAGGCCAGGCCTGGGTGACGGCCTGGCAATGCAGCGCCACCGCCGTGTCCAGCGCGCCAGGTTCGGCTGCGCCGGCATGCAGCGCCTGCCCCAGCGCCAGCAGGCCGAGCCAGCGCCTCATGGTTGCCGCGGCACGAATTCAATGCGCAGCTGCGGTCCGCCGCCCGGCGTGATGCCGAGTTCGGCCAGCGCGGCCTGCTGCGCCGCGGTCAGCGGCTGCACCAGCACCAGGTCGATGCCTGGCCGGCCGAGCTGCTCATAGGCATCGGCCTCGAAGCCACGCTGACGCAGTTGCTGCAGCAAAGCATCGCGCTCGGCCTGGGCAGCCGGGCCATCGGCGACCGTGCGTTGCAGCAGGCCGTCGCCGCGCAGCACAAAAGGCGGTGGCGCGGTGGATGGCACGGGCCGCGCCGCCCACCACGCGGCCACACCCGCCGCCAGCCCCAGGCCCAGGGCGACTGCAGGCCAGCGCCGCGGCCGTGCCGGTGCCGCCGTGCCTGGCCGCATGCGCGGGGCGCCGGCAGCGGGCGCAGCGGCCGGGCCCGTTGCCGGCGTTTCACCAGGCGTTTGAGCAGACCCATCCGCAGGCGCGGGCAGCACGCCGGCCTGCCGCGCACGTTCGAGCAGGCGCTGCAGGCGCTCGTCGGTGGCCGGCAGGGCGGCCGGCGGGGCATCGAGGCGGTAGCGGCGCAGGCCCTGGCGCAGGGCCATGGCTTCAGCCACCACCGGCGCCGGGGCGCCGGGCACCGCCCGGCCGGCCAGCAGGTCCAGCCACTGCTGATCGTCTTCGGCGTGATCGTGTCGGGAGTTCATGGTGTGCCCACCAGTTGGTACCAGGCCGCAAAAAAGGGACGCGCCTTCTTGCGGCACTGTGAGATGAATTCGCGCGTGGCGCCCGGCGTGCGGTCCAGCAGCGCCTGGATCTGCGCGTTGTCCAGGCCGTCGTCCACCACCCACCGCAGCACGGTGGCGTGCTCGGGGTGGGCCCTGGCAAAGGCGTCGAAACAGGCGCGGAAGACGGCCTCGCGCTGCTGCTCGCTGATCTGCTGCTCAGGCGTGGCGGCGGGCGGCTGCAGCACCTCGTCCACTTCGGCCTGCAGCGCGGCCAAGGCCGCTTCGTCCGAGGGCAAGGCCAGCTCCTGGGCTGGTCGGCGCTGGCGCAGCGCATCCAGCAGCGTGTTGCGCACGATCTGGTGGATCCAGGCCAGCGGGTCGCCGCGGCCCTCGAAGGTGGCGCAGCGCAGCCATACCTTGACCATGGCGTCCTGCACCACGTCTTCGGCCGCATGCCAGCTGCGCAGCGCGGCCGCCGCTTCACGGTAGAAGCGGGCGCCGTGCTCACGCTCGACCACGCGCAGCCAGTGTTCGATGTGGCGCCCGCCATCGCGACAGGCTTGCGCGAACGAGCGGGCGGTCAACATGGACATCCGGTTCCCCCTTGGCTTTGCAGCCCAATGTAGCAAGGGAACCTGCCCCGGCGAAGGCGCGCCGCGGCTCGTATTTGCCGGCCGGCTCAGGTGCTGCCGCGCACCACCAGTTCAAACCCCAGGTCCACCGACGAGGGCGAGACCGACTCCCCGCGCATCAGGCGCAGCAGCATTTGTGTGGCCACGGTGCCGATGTCGCTGCGGGGCGTGCGCACCGTGGTCAGTGGCGGGTTGGCCAGGTCGCTGCCCGTCAGGTCGTTGAACCCGGCGATCGCCACGCGACCGGGCACCTCGATGCGGTGGCGCGCGGCGGCCAGCAGGGCGCCCTGGGCCAGGTCGTCGTTGCAGAAGAAGATCGCGTCCACCGCAGGCATGTCGGGCGCGTGGGCGGCGCTGTCCAGCGCCAGGATCTGCTCGAACATGCGGCTGCCCAGGGCCAGCGAAGAAGGCGCGGGATTCAGCCACTCCAGCCGCTCGTCGTACAGGCCCGCGGCCTGCAGCTCGCGGCGCCAGCCGGCCAGGCGTTGCAGCACCCGCGGGTCGAGCTGAGCCGCCGCAAAGGCGATCCGCCGCCGGCCGCGCTGCAGCAGGTGGCGCGTGAGCGCGGCGCCAGCCTCGGCCTGCGACAGGCCCACGCTGTACTGGCCGGGCACGTCGGAGGTTTCCATCACATGCACGCAGGGCACGCCGCTGCGCTCGATCAGCGCGCGGGTGCTGTCGTGCCGGTCGAATCCGGTGACGATGAGGCCGGCCGGCCGGTGCGCCAGCTGCTCGCGCAGCAGCTGCTCTTCTTCCGCCGGGTCGTAGTGGGTGATGCCGATCAGCGTCTGGTAGCCGGCGCGGCGCAGCTGCAGCTGTACCGCCTCCAGCAGGTCGACGAACAAGGCGTTGGTGAGCAACGGAATGAGCACCGCCACATGGGTGCTGTGGCGCGAGGCGAGCGCGCGCGCCGCGGGGTCGGGCACGTAGCCCAGCTGCTGCACCGCGGCCTGCACGCGGGCCACCAGGTCGGGCGCCACCGCACGCTCGCCGCGCAGCGCACGCGAAACGGTGATGGGGCTGACGCCGGCGGCCTGCGCCACGTCGGCCAGCGTCACGCGGCCGGTAGCTCGGGGTCGGGAGGGGTTCATGACGCGATCAGGGAAAACACGGTGGGCGGTGGCGGCATGGTTTGCTTAGGATAGCGCTGTCCAAGCCGGGGGCGCCTCAGGGCTCTCCCTGATGCAGCGCACCATCGGCAACGCAACACCCGGGCGGTGGCGCCTTCTCGCGCCACCGCCCTTTCATGAAGCCGGCCGGATAGCGCTATCCCAAACGCACATCGGCCGGCAGCAGGAACAGCACAACATGCAGCATTCGATCGTGGTGATGGGCGTGGCCGGTTGCGGCAAGTCCAGTCTGGCGGCCGCGTTGGCCCAGGCCGAAGGCGTTCGTCTGGTGGAAGGCGACGACTTCCACAGCCCGCAAAGCCGCGACAAGATGAGCCGCGGAATCGCCCTCACCGATGAAGACCGCCAGGGCTGGCTGGCCACGCTGGGCACGCTGCTGCAGCAGCCCGGTGGGCCCGTGGTGCTCACCTGCTCGGCCCTCAAACGCCGCTACCGCGAGCAGCTGCGTGCCGCCGCGCCCGGCCTGCGGTTTGCCTTCCTGGAGATCGGCCGCGCCGAATCGCTGGCCCGCGTGGCCGCGCGCGCCGGCTCGCACTTCTTTTCGGCCAGCCTGGTGGACAGCCAGTTCGCCACGCTGGAGTCGCCGGTGGGCGAGCCGGGCGTGCTGCGCCTGGACGCGCTACTGCCCATCCCGCAATTGCAGCAGCGCTGCAGCCAATGGCTGCACGAGGAGGCCTGAGCCATGAGCACCCCGCAAGACACATCCCGCGCCGGCCCCGTGCAGCGCGGCATCGAGAACGCGATGGCCTTGTGCCTGGCCGTGATGGCCGTGGCCGTGTTCGTCAACGTGGTGCTGCGCTATGGCTTCGGCAGCGGCATCAACGCCAGTGAAGAACTCTCGCGCCTGCTGTTCGTGTGGATGGTGTTCATCGGCGCCACCGCCGCCTACCCGGCCGGCGAGCACATGGCCTTCACCAGCCTGGTGGGCATGCTGCAGCACAAGCCAGCGGTGCTGAAGCTGATGACGGTACTGATCCGCCTGCTGGTGATCGCAGCCTGCGTGATGTTGGGCGCCGGCGCCTGGCAGCAGGTGGTGGTGGGCATGGACAGCCGCAGCGTGGTGCTCAACTACCCCGTGATGCTGCTGCCCTTGCCGGCGCTGCTGTGCGCAGTGGCCATCGGCGTGATGGCGCTGCTGGAGCTGCTGCGCGGCAAGCCGCTGGACCTGGGCCATGCCGGTGATGTGGAGTAAACGAGCATGAGCGACATGAGCCCCGAAGGCCTGGCCTTCATCGTCTTTTGCGGCGGCATGCTGCTGCTGATGGGCATCGGCATGAACATGGCCCTGGCGCTGGTGCTCACCGGCGCCGGCATGGCCTGGGTGCTGGGTTTCTGGGACACCCAGCTGCTGGCGCAGAACCTGGTGGGCGGCGTGGACAGCTTTGCGCTGCTGGCGGTGCCCTTCTTCATCCTGGCCGGCGAGCTGATGAACTCGGGCGGCATCAGCCGCCGCATCATCGACATGGCGCAGGCGTGGGTGGGTCACATCCGGGGCGGCCTGGGCTACGTGGCCATCGGTGCCGCAGTGCTGATGGCCAGCATGAGCGGCTCGGCCCTGGCCGACACCGCCGCGCTGGCCACCATCCTGCTGCCGATGATGAAGCGCCAGGGCTACCCGCTGCACACCTCGGCCGGCCTCATCGCCTCGGGCGGCATCATCGCGCCCATCATCCCGCCGTCGATGCCCTTCGTGATCTACGGCGTGACGACCAATACCTCCATCTCGGCGCTCTTCGTCTCGGGCATCGTGCCCGGCATCCTGATGGGCGTGGGCCTGATCGTGGCCTGGAAGCTGGTGCTGCGCAAGATGGACCTGCCCGCCGGCGAGCCGCTGCCGATGGCCGACCGCCTGAAGGCCACGGCCAAGGCCTTCTGGGCGCTGCTGATGCCCATCATCATCATCGGCGGCATGAAGAGCGGCGTGTTCACGCCGACGGAGGCCGCCGTGGTGGCCGCCTTCTATGCGCTGGCGGTGGCACTGTTCATCCACCGCGAGATGCACATCCGCGAGATCCGCGGCGTGCTGGTGCGCGCGGCCAAGACCACCGCCATCGTGATGTTCCTGTGCGCCGGCGCCCAGGTGGCCAGCTACATGATCACGCTGGCCGACCTGCCGGGCGTGCTCACCGGCTGGCTGGGCCCGCTGGTGGAAAGCCCGCGGCTGCTGATGGCGGTGATGATGATCGTGCTGGTGCTGGTGGGCACCGCGCTGGACCTCACGCCCACCATCCTGATCTTCGCGCCGGTGATGCTGCCCATCGCCGTCAAGGCCGGCATCGATCCGGTGTACTTCGGGCTGATGTTCATCCTCAACGGCGCCATCGGCCTCATCACGCCGCCGGTGGGCACGGTGCTCAACGTGGTGGCCGGCGTGGGCCGGCTGCCGCTGCACCAGGTGATCAAGGGCGTGAATCCCTTCCTCATCACCTACACGCTGCTGCTGGCGCTGTTCGTGGTGTTCCCCCAGATCGTCACCGCGCCGGTGGCCTGGATGCGTTGACCGTTCTTTTTTAGTAGGAGACAAGCATGAACTTCATCCGCCGCACCCTGCTGGCCGCCGCCTGCGTGGCCAGCCTCGCACCCGCCCTGGCCCAGGCCCAGGACATCAAGCCGCGCTTGATCCGCTTCGGCTACGGCCTGAACGAGCAAAGCAACCAGGGCCGCGCCGCCAAGGTGTTTGCCGACGAGGTGGCCAAGCGCTCGGGCGGCAAGATGAAGGTGCGTGCGATCGGCGCCGCCGCCCTGGGCCCCGACACCCAGATGCAGCAGGCCCTGATCGGCGGCGCGCAGGAGATGATGGTCGGCTCCACCGCCACGCTGGTGGGCATCACCAAGGAAATGGCGCTGTGGGACACGCCCTTCCTCTTCAACAACGTGAAGGAAGCCGACGCCGTGCTCGACGGCCCCATCGGCCGCAAGGTGATGGACAAGCTGGAGGAGAAGGGCCTGGTGGGCCTGGTGTACTGGGAGAACGGCTTCCGCAACCTGACCAACAGCAAGCGCCCGGTCGCCAAGATGGAAGACCTGAACGGCGTCAAGCTGCGCGTGATGCAGAACAACGTGTACCTGGACAGCTTCAAGCTGCTGGGCGCCAACGCGGTGCCGCTGCCGTTCTCGGAGCTGTTCAGCGCGCTGGAAACCAACACGGTCGACGGCCAGGAGAACCCGTACAACACCATCCTGTCCAGCAAGTTCTATGAGGTGCAGAAGTACCTCAGCATCACCAACCACGTGTACAGCCCGTGGATCGTCACGGTGAGCAAGAAGTGGTGGGACGGCCTGAGCAAGGACGAGCAGAAGGTGCTGCGCGACGCCGCCATCGCCAGCCGCGATTTCGAACGCAAGGACACGCGCGAGGAAGCCGCCAAGGCGCTGGCCGACCTGAAGGCCAAGGGCATGCAGATCAACGAACTGCCGCCCGCCGAAGCCGCCCGCATGCGCGACAAGCTCACCCGCGTGAATGCCAGCATCGGCACCACCGTGGGCATGGACCTGTGGAACGAAACCCAGGCCGAACTGGCCAAGCTGCGCGGCGGCAAGTAAGCCCGCAGCGGCCGGCCGGGGGTGGGGCCCTACACTCCACCCCCTGATGTGCAAACGCCTGCTGGCCTTGTTCCTCGCGTTCGTGCTGCTGTGGTCGGGTGCCACGGCACATGAATCGCTGCTGATGCCCGTGGCCAACGACGCCACGGCCACGCTGCCCGTGCCGGGCTCTGATGCCACCGACGACGGCTCGGTGGCCGACCACCACCTGGACGACCAGCCCGCCCAGGCCCTGGGCGACGCGCCCACCGACACGCCGGCCCTGCCCCCTGCGGCGCCCGGCCTGCCCCCCTTGCCCGCGCTGCCCCAGACCAGCGCCAGCCACCGTGCGGCCGCCTGGTCCACGCACGTGCCTGAAAGCCCGCACCGGCCACCCCGCGCCGGCGCCCCCACGCGCCCGAGCGCTTCGTTGCCGGCCCGGGCCTGAGCCTTGCCTGCAGCCGGCGCGCACGCCGCGCACCGGCACCACCTTGGCGGCGCCCTGCCGCCAGCCACCCTTGTCTCCGTCCCCTCGCCGCGCCTTGCCGCGGCCCGCTGCCCCCACCATGGAAATCGCCATACTTTTCGCCCTCATCGTGCTCAACGGCCTCTTTGCCATGTCGGAGATCGCGCTGGTCACCGCCCGCAAGGCCCGGCTGCAAAAGCTCATCGATGAGGGCGATGCCTCCGCCGCCGCCGCGGTGAAGCTGGGAGAAGACCCCACCCGCTTCCTGTCCACCATCCAGATCGGCATCACCTCCATCGGCGTGCTCAACGGCATCGTGGGCGAAGCCGCGCTGGCCGCGCCGCTGGCCGAATGGCTGAGCGGCATCGGCGTGCCGCAGCCCTACAGCGGCTATGCCGCCACCGGCCTGGTGGTGGTGCTGATCACCTACTTCTCCATCGTGGCCGGCGAGCTGGTGCCCAAGCGCATCGGCCAGAGCAGCCCGGAGACGCTGGCGCGCCTGGTGGCCCGCCCCATCCACTGGCTGGCCGTGGCCACCAAGCCCTTCGTGGTGCTGCTGTCGGTGTCCACCCGCAGCCTGCTCAAGCTGCTGGGCGTGAAGGAGACCAGCGGCAGCCCGGTGACCGAGGAGGAGATCCACGCGATGCTGGCCGAGGGCACCACCGCCGGCATCATCGAGTCGCACGAACACGCGATGCTGCGCAACGTGTTTCGGCTGGACGACCGGCAGATCGGCTCGCTGATGGTGCCGCGCGCCGACGTGGTGGCGCTGGACGTGGACCTGCCCTTCGAGGCCAACCTGGCGCGCATGGAGTCTTCCAACCATGCGCGCTTTCCGGTGGTGCGCGGCGGGCTGGACCAGGTGCTGGGCATCGTCAACGCCCGCCAGTGGCTGACACAGGCCCTGCGTGGCGGCGAGCGCGACCTGGCCACCCAGCCGCTGCAGACGCCGCTGTACGTGCCCGAGACCATCACCGGCATGGAGCTGCTGGACAACTTCCGCGAGTCGGGCGCGCAGATGGCCTTCGTCATCGACGAATACGGCGAGGTGCAGGGCATCACCACGCTGCAGGACCTGATCGAGGCCATCACCGGCGAATTCCAGCCGCGCGACCCGGCCACCGCCTGGGCGGTGCAGCGCGAGGACGGCAGCTGGCTGCTGGACGGGCACATCCCGGTGCCCGAGCTGAAGGACCGGCTGGAGCTGCAGACCGTGCCCGAAGAGGAGCGCGGCCGCTACCACACCGTCAGCGGCATGATGATGCTGCTGTCGGGCCGCCTGCCCAAGGTGGCCGATGTGGTGGAGTGGGAAGGCTGGCGCTTCGAGATCGTGGACATGGACGGCAAGACCATCGACAAGGTGCTGGCCAGCCGGCTGCGCGAGGCCACCGAAGACCCCGAGGCCGAGACCGTCGGGTAAAGCCCGGAACTTTCGTGCGGCGCGGCCTTCCCCCTGCGGTGGCCGCCTTGGCCTCGATGCCCCCAGGAGTACCCCGCACGATGCTGTCGTTCCACCTTCCCCGCACCGCCTTCGTCCGCCCGCTGTTGTTGGCCGCAGCCGCCGTCGGCCTGCTGGCCCCCACCCTGCCCGCCACCGCACAACAGATGGTGAGCATCCAGGGCAGCGCAGTGAACCTGCGCGCCGGGCCGCGCGCCAATGCCGAGGTGCTGTGGGAGGTGACGCGGGGCTACCCGCTGAAGGTGGTCGGCCATCAGGGCCGGTGGCTGCGGGTGCAGGACTTCGAGAACGACCGCGCCTGGGTGGCGCGCTCACTCACCGGCCGCACGCCCCACCACGTGGTGCGCGCCGACGTGGCCCGCCTGCGCAGCGGCCCGGGCACCCGCTTCAAGGTGCTGGCCCAGCTGCCGCGTTACGAGGTGCTGCGCACGCGCGGCAAGCAGGAGGGCTGGGTGCGCGTGGAACGCGAATCCGGTCAGCGCGGCTGGGTGGCCAAGCGGCTGTTGTGGGGGTGGTGAGAGGGGCGCATGCTCACTCGACCGAAGCACGCGGCAGCACATCCTGCAGCGCCGCGACCAGCGCTTGCGCCGTGCGCTCATCGGCCAGCGCGGGAAACTCCTTGGCCAGCTTGTGGGACACCTGGCCGCCGTTGTCGCGCACTGAACGGATGATGCGGTCGATGTCCACGTCCGGGCCTTCGATCACCTGCTTCACGCGCTCGCGCGCAATCCGCAGGCTGCGCAGGTAGTCGGCCTCCTTGCGCATCTCCTGTTGGATGGTGACGCGCACGATGTCGGCCAGGTACTCGACGTGATCGGTGAGATCGGGATAGCGCCAGGCGTGCAATGCGTCTGCATATCGGTCGAACTGCAGGTTGTAGCGCACGCCATCCTCAGCCCGAAGCTCAGGCCCGAAGCGCCAGGCATCGGTGTAGCGGCGCATGAAGGGCTGCGAGAACAGCTCGAGCACCTGGTCGTAGCCCCGGCGCTTGATCACCGAGCTGGTGATGGTCGCCGACACCGGCAGGATGAACGGCTCGGGCACGGCACCGTCCCGCCGCAGCACGTCGTTGACCAGGAAGCGCGAGATGCGACCATTGCCGTCCGACATCGGGTGGATGTAGACAAAGCCGAACGACAGCACCGCGGCGCGGACCAGCGCGGCGCGGCCCACGGTCCGCGCCGCGCAGTCGCGCAGGCCGGCGAGCAACTGCGGCACGTCGTCCCAGTGCGGCGCGATGTAGTGGACGACCTCGCGGAACCCATCCACTTCGCCCACGAACACCGGTGAGCGCCTGAGGCCAAAACGCGTGGCGCGTGGCCCCAGTATCTCGGCTTGCAGTTCTTCAAGCGCAGCGTCAGAAAGCGGGGCCTCATGCCGGCCGCACCACCGCTCCATGGCGGCGGCAAAGCGGCGCACGCGGTCCACATGCCGCTCCTCGTGCTCGATGGCGAAGCTGGCGCGGCTTTCCTTGACCGTCAGCCAAACGGCGCTGCGCTGCAGGATGTCAGCGCCGAACTCCGCCTCCAGATCGGCCAGGTGGTCTGCACAGACGTAGGCCTCGGCCTGCCGCACGGCGGGCGTGCGCAGCACCATGGGGCAAAACTCGCGCGAGCCGGGCAGGTTGTCGCGCACCCGCCAGCGCGGGCAGTTGA
The DNA here is from genome assembly GCF_023573145.1 of Aquincola tertiaricarbonis. Classification (GTDB taxonomy): domain Bacteria; phylum Pseudomonadota; class Gammaproteobacteria; order Burkholderiales; family Burkholderiaceae_C; genus Aquincola; species Aquincola tertiaricarbonis_B. Next base: position 2,111,446 of record NZ_CP097635.1, on the reverse strand, counting down.
TGGCCCGGGCGGCGGTCAGGTATCGCTCTTCATCCAGCGCCATCACATAGTTGCCCGCGCCCGCATCAGCTACCGCAAGCAGACGCCCCGTGAGGTACTCGTAGAAGAAACCGGCACGACGCGCATATTGCCCGGTGGGCTCCGCAGCGACCCAGGCTTCCAGCTCTGCTGCAGGCACTACATCGAACAGCCTAGCCAGGAACTCCAGGTGAACGCCCTCATGTTTAAGGGCGAAAGTGAGGTGCCCCACCAACGAAGCTGCGGGGCGTGCAACAGGCGGATACTGCTGGTGGACATACCCGTTTTCACGCACCGTTGCACGCGACTTTCCGATCGTGCTGGTGGTGCGGAAAGACTGAACGGCGGCGACAGCGTAGCGTTCGGCAAGCCAGCGGTAACCGATGGGGTCAGGCATGTAGGAAGCGGCGGCGCAGCCAAGAAAACAGTGAGGTCGCCAAGATACTGATTAGATTCGCCCACACCGTCAAGATTTCGATGACGGGAGCTCACCCCGGAATCCCATACTTGCGCAGCCGCTGCGCAATCGCCGAATGCGAGGTGCCCAGCCGCTCGGCCAGGCGGCGGGTGGAGGGGTATTGCGGCCACAGCCGCTGCAGCAGCGCCCGTTCGTAGCGCGAGACGGCGTCGTCCAGGCTGGTGATGCTGTCGTCGTCGGTGGGCGGCGGCGCGGCGGTGGCGGCGTCGGCCAGCTCCAGGTCGCCAGCGTCGATGACGGCCGCGTCCGTCATCGTCACCGCACGGAAGATCACGTTCTGCAGCTGGCGCACGTTGCCGTGCCACGGGTTGCCCAGCAGCGCCTGGGTGGCGGCGCGGCTCAGGCGCGCGGGCGGGCGGCCAGCCTGGGTGCAGGCGCGTTCCAGGAACACCTGGGCCAGCACCAGGATGTCTTCGGTGCGCTCACGCAGCGGTGGCACGGCCAGCTGCAGCACGTCGAGGCGGAACAACAGGTCCTGCCGGAAGCTGCCGGCGGCCACCATGTCCTCGAGGTGGCGGTGGGTGGCGCTGATCAGCCGCACGTCGGCCTTGAGCTCGCGGTCGCCGCCCACGCGGCGGAAGCTGCCGTCGTTGAGAAAGCGCAGCAATTTGGCTTGCAGGTACAGCGACATCTCGCCCACTTCATCGAGGAACAGCGTGCCGCCGTCGGCCAGCTCCAGGATGCCGGGCCGGCCGCCGCGCAGGCCGCCGGTGAAGGCGCCGGGCGCATAACCGAACAGCTCGCTCTCGGCCAGGCTTTCCGGCAGCGCCGCGCAGTTGAGCGCGAAGAAGGGCTGCGCATGGCGGCGGCTGCCGGCATGGCAGGCATGGGCCACCAGTTCCTTGCCGGTGCCGGTTTCACCGCGGATGAGCAAGGGCGCATCCACCGAGGCCATGCGCGCAGCCCGCTGCTTGAGCTGGCGGATGGCGGCCGAGCGGCCGAGCAGTGTCTCGAAGCCGCCCGCGCTGTAGTTGTGCAGCGCGCTCAGCCGCTCACCCAGCCGCTGCGGCGCGTGCAGCGTGATCACCGCGCCGGCCACGCCGCCGCCGGGCTCATGCAGCGCCACCGTCTCCATCAAATAGGCCTGGCCGCCCACCTGCACCTCGGCCACCGGCAGCTTGTAGTCGTGATCCACCAGCGATTGGGCCAGCTGCGCATCACCCGTCAGCGCCTGCAGCGGCAGGCCTTGCAGCGCCTGCACCGGCTGGCCGCTGGCCTGCGCGGCGGCCGGGTTGGCCACCACCACGCAGCCCTGGGCATCCACCGCCAGCACCGGGTCGGCCAGCGAGGCCAGCAATGCATCCAGGTACAGCCGGCGGCGGGCGCCGGGCAGCATCTGCAGTTCGTCCACCTGCTGCACGCCGGGCACTTCCGCCAGCAGCGCATCGCGCAGGGCCGGGTAGGCCGCGGGCAGCAGGCCGGGCGCCTCCAGGTAGATCTGCGGCGGATCCACCTCCACCGCCACCACGTCCAGGGCGCGGGCGGCCAGCACCGCCAGGATTTGCTGGGCGATGCCGACACGGTCGACGAAGGTGATCTTCAAACGCATGGAAGGTGACGCGCCAAGGTGGAATGAAAACGTGACAGTGGCACGAAATCTACACGCAAAAAGCGGCTATCGTCGCAGGCATCGTCACGATTTCCATACAGCTGGCCACGCCGCCGCTTGCAAGTGCTTGATGCACCGATGACAGCGCCATTGGCACGCGGCTTGCGCTGTTGTTGCCCATCGCCGGATGGCCGGCTACCACCATAAAGGTTCGCAACCCATGAAGGTCCTGGTCCTCGGAAGCGGTGTCATCGGCGTGTCGGTGGCCTACTACCTGGCCAAGGCCGGGCATGAAGTCACGGTGCTCGACCGCCAGCCGGCCCCCGCGCTGGAAACCAGCTTTGCCAATGCCGGCGAGGTGTCGCCCGGCTACTCGGCCCCCTGGGCCGGCCCCGGCGTGCCCATCAAGGCCATCAAGTGGATGCTGATGCAGCACAGCCCGCTGGTCATCAAGCCCATGCTGGACCCGGCCATGTGGCGCTGGGGCGCGCAGATGCTGCGCAACTGCACCGAAGAACGCTACCGCATCAACAAGGCGCGCATGGTGCGGCTGGCCGAGTACAGCCGCGACTGCCTGAAGCAGCTGCGCGCCGACACCGGCATCGTCTACGACGAGCGCACGCAGGGCACGCTGCAGCTGTTCCGCACCCAGAAGCAGCTGGACGGCGCCGACAAGGACGTGGAGATCCTGCAGCAGTACCAGGTGCCCTACCAGCTGCTGGACCGCGCCGGCTACCTGCAGTACGAACCGGCGTTGAAGGACGTGGCCGACAAGTTCGTCGGCGCCCTGCGCCTGCCGGGCGACGAGACCGGCGACTGCTTCCTGTTCACGCAGCGGCTGGCCGAGCTGGCACGTGGCTTGGGCGTGACCTTCGAGTTCGGCGTCAGCGTACAGGCCATCGAGCATGCGGCCAATCAAGTGACGGGCGTGCAGACCAGCCGCGGCCGCTTCACCGCCGACCGTTATGTGCTGGCCATGGGCAGCTATTCGCCGCTGATCGCCAAGCCGCTGGGGCTGCAGCTGCCGGTGTACCCGGTCAAGGGCTTCTCGATCACCGTGCCCATCACCGATGCGGCGCTGTCGCCCGAGTCCACCATCATGGACGAGACGCACAAGGTGGCCGTCACCCGGCTGGGCAGCCGCATCCGCGTGGGCGGCACGGCGCAGCTGTCGGGCTACAACCTCGACCTGGAAGCCGGCCGCCGCCGCACGCTGGAATTCGTGCTGACCGACCTGTTCCCGCGTGGCAGCGACGTGGCCAAGGCCGAGTTCTGGACCGGCCTGCGCCCGATGACGCCGGACGGCACGCCCATCCTGGGCGCCTGCCGCTACCAGAACCTGATGCTGAGCACCGGCCACGGTACCCTCGGCTGGACCATGGCCGCCGGCACTGGCCGCGTGCTGGCCGACCTGGTGAGCGGCAAGAACCCCGAGATCGACATGGAAGGCATGGGCCTGGACCGCTATGCATGACCGCCCCGCCCTGCCCGCCGCCAGCCGCGCCCAGGTGAACGCCGGCGCCTGGCTGGACGTCGACCTGGCCGCCATCGTGCACAACTGGCGGCTGCTGAAGCAGCAGGCCCACGGCCGCGCTGACTGCGCGGCCGTTGTCAAGGCCGATGCCTACGGCCTGGGCGCCGCGCCAGTGACCACGGCGCTGTATGCCGCCGGCTGCCGCCGCTTCTTCGTCGCCCACCTGGACGAAGGCATCACGCTGCGGCCGCTGCTGCCGGCCGATGCCACGCTGTTCGTGATGCACGGCCTGCTGCCCGGCAGCGAGCTGGAAGCCGTGACCCATGACCTGGTGCCGGTGCTCAACAGCCTGGCCCAGGTGCGGGCCTGGACCACGCTGGCCCGTGGCCTGGGCCGCCGGCTGCCCGCCGCGCTGCAGATGGACACCGGCATGGCCCGGCTGGGCATGCCGGCCGATGAGTTCAACCGCCTGGCTGCCGACCTGCATCAGCTCGACGGCGTGGACCTGCAGCTGGTGATGAGCCACTTGGTGAGCGCCGAGCAGGCCGAGGCACCCACCAATGCCCAGCAGCTGCAGCGCTTTGCCGCCGCCCGCGCACGGCTGCCGGCCGCGCCGGCCAGCCTGGCCAATTCGTCGGGCGTGTGGCTGGGCGCCGCCTACCACCACGACCTGCTGCGCCCCGGCGCCGCGCTGTACGGCGTGGCGCCGATGGCCGGCCGGCCCAACCCGATGCGGCCGGTGGTGCGGCTGCGCAGCAAGGTGCTGCAGCTGCGCCACATTGCGGCCGGCACCGGCGTGGGCTACGGCCATGCGTGGACGGCGCAGCGCCCCACCCTCATCGCCACCCTGGCCACCGGCTACGCCGACGGCTGGCTGCGCAGCCTGAGCAACCGCGGTGCTGTGCGCTTCAACGGCCAGGTGCTGCCGTTGGTGGGCAAGGTGTCGATGGACACCATCACGGTGGATGCCACCGACCTGCCGCCGGATGCGCTGCAGGAGGGCAGCCTGCTCGACCTGCTGGACGAACAGCTGACGGTGGACGAGGTGGCCGCCGCCGCCGGCACCATCGGCTACGAGGTGCTGACCAGCCTGGGCAGCCGCTATGCGCGGCGGTACCTGGGCGCAGAGGCTTGCACGCACAGCCTTTGATATGTATTCTGTGGATACAGCCTGAAAGCTGTAAACGCGGAAAACAAATCAAACGCTGTATGCAGAAGTTTCACCTTCGCACGGCCGACCAGCTGCCCGCGCTGCTGCAGGCCTTTCGCAAGCAGGCAGGCCTCACGCAGCGTGAGGTGGCGCTGCGCCTGGGCGTCACGCAGCAAACGTACTCGGCGCTGGAACGCAATGCCGACACCGTGGGCGCCGCCCGGCTGCTGAAGCTGCTGCACATCCTGGGCGTGGAATGGGTGCTGACCCAGCCCGACCCAGACGCCGAGGCACCACTGTCGGTGGCCGAGACGCCTCCCTGGTAGGGCCATGGGCCGTCTGTCGCACCACCGCACGCTGGGGCTCTGGATGAACGGGGAGCGTGTCGGCCGCTGGACCCTGGCGCCCAGTGCCCCCGACCTGCTGCAGTACGACCCGGCCTGGCTGCAGTCCGAAGCCGGGCGCCCACTGTCGCTGTCCCTGCCCTTTCTGCCCGGCAACGCACCCCACCGCGGCCCAGCGGTGCGCGCGTACTTCGAGAACCTGCTGCCCGACAGCCGCGACATCCGCGAGCGCCTGGCGCGCCGCTTCGGCGTCGGCTCCACCTCGGCTTTCGACCTGCTGGCCGAGATCGGCCGCGACTGCGTGGGTGCGCTGGAGATCCTGCCCGACGACCAGAGCTCCAACGGCGTGGCACCCGTGAAAGCCGAACCGCTGACCGAAGCCCAGGTGGCCCAGCTGCTGCGCAGCGCCACCACGCCGCAGGCCCTGGGCCGCGGCACCGACGACGAGGACTTCCGCATCTCCATCGCCGGCGCCCAGGAAAAAACCGCGCTGCTGTGGCACGGCGGCCAGTGGTGCCTGCCCCGCGGCAGCACGCCCACCAGCCACATCCTGAAGCTGCCGCTGGGGCTGGTGGGCGGCATGCGGCTCGATCTGCGCGACTCGGTGGAGAACGAGTGGCTGTGCGCGCTCATCCTGAAGGCCTTCGGCCTGCCGGTGGCCACCTGCCACCCGCTGCAGTTCGAGGACGTGAAGGTGCTGGGCATCGAGCGCTTTGATCGCAGTTGGAGGTCGCCACCCCGGGGCGCGCAGCGCCTGCTGCGCCTGCCCCAGGAAGACCTGTGCCAGGCCACTGGCGTGCCGCCGGAAGCCAAATACGAGGCCGACGGCGGACCGGGGATGGACCGCATCCTGGGCGTGCTGGATGGCTCGACCGAACGGGCGCAGGACAGGCGCCACTTCTTCCAGGCGCAGCTGTTGTTCTGGATGCTGTGCGCCACCGATGGCCATGCCAAGAACTTCAGCCTCTTCCTGCGGCCTGGTGGCCGCTACCAGCTGACGCCGCTGTACGACGTGCTGTCGGCCTACCCGGTGCTGGGCGATGGGCCCGCCCGCATCTCAGCCCACCGGGCACGCATGGCCATGGCCGTGCGCTCGAAGAACGCCCACTGGCGCATGCGCGACATCCACCGCCGGCACTGGGTGGCGCTAGGCATGCGCCACGGCATCACCACCGAAGACGGGCGGGGCGTGGAGGCGCTGATCGACGAGCTGGTGGCCCGCACCCCGGCCGTCATCGCCGCGGTGCAGGGGCAGTTGCCGGCGTGGTTCCCGCAGCGGGTGGCCGCCAGCATCTTCAGCGGGCTGGCGGGGGCTGCAAGACGCCTGGGCGCTGCAGCTTGAGCGGCTGCGCCCGCCACCGCCGGCGCAGCGGGTAGCATCGCGGGCCAGCCGACCGGCAAGGTCATGGGCATGCAGTACAGCTTGAGCTGGAAGAGTATGACCTTGAGGAGCGGTGGGCAGCGTGACGTCGAATGCGATGGCGGGGGTGAACGGGTTGGCCGCGGACAAGCGGTCGATGCGCCAGCTCGTGGCACGGGCGGCGGCGCGGCTCTTCGCGCTCTGGTGCGTGCTGCTGCCTGCGCTGGCGCTGGCCCAGCAAGACCGCGCCTCCGACCCGGCGTTCTGGGAAGAGCCCTGCCACGCACAGGCCAAGGCCACCCGCTTCGAAGACCTGCGGCAAGAGAACTTCACTCGCTACGAGGGGGTACTGGCGCAGGGTTATGGCGCCTGCGCCATCTGGGTGCGGCTGCGGCTGGCACCGGCCCCGGGGTCGACCGTGCTGCGCATCCTGCCCACCTACCTCGACGAGATCGCCTTGCACGATCCGCTGCTGGCGCAGGTGCTGGTACGGGGTGACCGCCACCCCCCTGAGGCCGGCACCCGTGACCGCGCCATCCGCTTCACCGTGCCCGGTGGCCAGGCGCCCCGCCATGTCTGGCTGCGCCTGTCCACCAGCAGCACGCGGCTGCTGAGCGTGCAGGCGCTGTCGCCTGAAGACGCGCAGGCGAAAGAACGGCGCGCCGACTGGGTGCAGGGGGCGTTTCTGCTGCTGCTGGGCGCCCCGCTGCCATGGGCCGTGCTGCAGTGGTTTCACCTGCGCGACCGCGTGATGGCGGTGTTCGCGGTCAAGCAGGCCTCCACGTTCTCGTGGGCGTTCCTGCTGCTGGGGTACGGGCCCGCCGTGTTGGGAGCGGCGCTGTCCGCACCGGCCATCGACCGCCTCACCTCGGTGCTCGTGGTGGGGGTGGTCACGGCCTCGATCTGGTTCGAGCTCACGCTGCTGGCCGGCTACCAGGTGCCGCGCTGGGGCATGCACGTTCTGCGGGGGCTGGCGGCATTGCTTCCACTGCTGGTGGTGATGCAGTTCGTCGGCCACGCCTCGGCCGCCCTGCAGGCCAACATCGTCATTGCCTGGCTGCTGATCCTGCTGGCCTGCGTGCTCTTCATGCTGGCGCGCCGACGCCCGCCGGACCAGCCCCTGGCCGTGACCCTGCCACCGCAGGTGCTGGCGGTGTACAGCACGCTGAACTTTGTCGCGCTTTCGTCGGCCGCAGCGCTGCAACTGGGCCTGCTCCAGGGGGGGCCGCTGACCATGTATGCGCTGTTCGTGCACGGCTTGCAGTCCAGCCTGGTCATGATGGTGCTGCTCAATGTGCGTGCCGGCATGCAGGCGCGCGCGGTCGGCGCGCTGGCGGCGGCCCAGGCGCGGGCAGAGCAGGAGCGGCTGCACCGCGAGGAACAGGAGCGCCTGGTCGGCATGCTGGTGCACGAGATGCGCACGCCGCTGGCCACCGTGCGCATGCTGCTGGGCGAAGGCCCGCCTTCACCCCAGCAGTTCAACAGCATGCAGCGCTCGCTGGCCGACATGAACGGCTTGCTGGAACGTTGCGCACAGGCCAGCCAACTCGACGGTGAAGGCCTGCAGCCGCAATGGACCGAGTGCGATCTGTGGCAGACGCTGCTGGAGCTGGCCAGCGCCCGGCTGGACACCCAGCGGCTTGCGCTGTCGTACGCCGACAGGTCTGCGCCCGGCTCAGCGACGGTACGCGCCGACCCGCAATGGCTGCGCATCATCCTGGGCAACCTGATCGACAACGCCTGCAAGTACAGCCCTGCCGACAGCACCGTGCAGGTGTCCCTGACCCCGCAGGACGACTCGCAGGACCCGGCCCATCCACGGGCCGGATTTGCCGTGGACGTGGCCAACCTGCCAGGCGCCGCCGGCTGGCCCGATGCGGCACAGCTTTTCACCAAGTACTACCGCCACCCCTTCGCGCGCCGCAGCACCGGCTCGGGCCTGGGGCTGTACCTCGTGGCGGGCCTGGTGCAGCGGCTGCAAGGCCACATCCGCTACCAACCCACGCCGGAGCAGATCCGGTTCCGCCTGTGGCTGCCGGCCTGAGTGACCATGACGCTGCGCCGCTGGGCGCAGGCACCCAAGGCCAGGCCGGCGCCGTCCCGCTGCGCATCGTCGTCGTCGAAGATCACGATCTGCTGCGAGAAGCCACGGTGGCCATGCTCAATGGCCATGGCCACCGAGCGGTGGGCGTTGTCTGCGCCGAGGACGTGGACACCCTGTTGCTGGCCACCCTGCCCGACCTGTACGTGATCGATGTGGGGCTGCCGGGCGAAGACGGTTTTGTGCTGGCCCGGCGCCTGCGCGCAGCGCGCCCGTCGGTCGGCATCGTCATGACCACGGCCCGCACCCGGATCGGCGACCGCGTCACCGGTTATGGCAGCGGGGCCGACATCTACCTGCCCAAACCCGTGGACCCGGACGAACTGCTGGCCGCCGTGCTGGCGCTGGGACATCGCTTGCGCCCCGCGGCGCCCGATGCCGACGGCTTGCGGCTCGATGTGCGCCAGCAACGCCTCCAGGGAGCCAACACGGCCGTCGCGCTCACGCGGGCCGAGACCACCTTGCTGGCGGCGCTGGCCCAGGCCGAGACGCAGACCCTCAGTCGCTGGCAGGTTGCGACACACATGGGCCTGGACAACCGCCTCGACGAGCGCGCCACACTCGATGTGCGCATCAGCCAGCTGCGGCACAAGCTGCATGACGCCGGTGCCGCGCGGCCGGCACTGCAGGCCGTGCGCGGGCACGGATACCGGCTTTGCGTGCCGCTGACCATCACCGGATGACCCCGCTTTCAGGGTATTGCCTCGTTCACCAGGATGCTTTAGGTAACTTTAGATAGCCGACAAACCTCTTTTTACATTGAGCGCGACATGACCCCCACGGTGCCGGCGTGCACCCGTGGCCCGCCAAGAGCCATGCCATCGCGCGGTCATGCAGAAAAGGGTTTGTCCATTGACCGCACCATTGCACCGGCGTTGTGCCGGCCTGATCGTCGCGCTGCTCGCAGCGTGCCTGCCGGTTGACGCCACGCGCGCCCAGACCCCGCCCGACGCAGGCGCCTTGCGCCAGCAGATCGAAGGCCAGGTGCGTCCGGCGCTGCCCCCCAGTGCCGACCCGCTGCCGACTGCGCCGCCCAAGCCCCTGCAACTGCCGGAGGGCGTCACCCTCAGCGCCAAGGCATTCCGCTTCACCGGCAACACCCTGCTGGCTGACGCGCAGCTGCAACCCGTGGTGCGGGGCTGGCTGAACCGCCCCATCGGCTTTGCCGACCTGCAGCAAGCCACGCAGGCGGTGGCCACCACTTACCGCAACGCGGGCTGGATCGTGCACGCCTACCTGCCCACGCAGGACGTGACCGAAGGCACCATCACCATCCACGTCGCCGAAGCGGTGTTCGCCGGCGCGCAGCTCGAAGGTGAGCCCCCCAGCCGCATCGATCCGGCCATGGCGCTGCGCATCGTCGAAGCGCAGCAGCCCACGGGCGCGCCCCTCAACGCCAACGCGCTGGACCGCGCACTGCTGCTGGTCGACGACCTGCCCGGCGTGTCGGCCACGGCAGCACTGGCACCCGGCGCACAGGACAACCAGACCGCCCTGGCGCTGCGCCTGCGTGACGGGCCGTTGCTCGAGGCCGAGGCCGGCATCGACAACCACGGTGCCCGCAGCACAGGCAGCCGCCGCGTCACGCTGGCCGCCACGCTGCACAGCCCCCTGCGCCTGGGCGACCGCCTGCGGCTCGATCTGCTGCACGGCAGCGGCACGGACTATGGCCGCCTGGGCTGGAGCCTGCCGGTGGGCAGCGATGGCTGGCGCCTCGGTGCCCATGCCTCACAACTGCGGTATGACGTGGTGGCGCGCGAATTCGCCGCCCTGCATGCCGAGGGCGCTTCCACCAGCGTGGGTGTGGATGCCAGTTACCCGCTGCTGCGTTCGCGCTTGCGCAACCTCTACCTCACCGCGGCTGCCGACGACAAGCGCTTCCGCAACCGGGCCAATGGCGCCACCCAGTCGCGCTACGGCGTGCGCAGCCTGCGGCTCGGCCTGACCGGCAACCTGTACGACACGCTGGGCGGCGGGGGAGCCAACAGCTATGGAATCACCTGGACACGCGGCCGGGTGGATCAGGGGCAGCGGGAGGCGGGTGAAGACCCCGCCACCGGCGGCCGCTACGGCAAGCTGCACTACGCCGCAGCACGTGAGCAGACGTTCACGCCCGCGTTGTCGCTGCTGGCGTCGGTGAGCGGGCAGTTCGGCAGCCGCCACCTCGACTCCTCGGAACGCTTCTACCTCGGCGGTCCTGGCGGTGTGCGCGCCTACCCGGTGAACGAAGGCAGTGGCAACCAGGGCCAGCTGGCCACCGCCGAATTGCGCTGGCGGGTCCACCCCGATGTGGCGATCAGCGGCTTCTACGACTGGGGTCGGGCCACCGGCCATGCCGCCGTGGCCAGCGCCAGCACCCGCCTCCAGGGCTACGGCGCCTCCGTCGCCTGGAGCGGCCCGCAGGACACCGTGCTCAAGCTCACCTGGGCGCGGCGTGACGGGCACAACCCCAGCGCCAACGCCATCACCGGCCGCGACCAGGACGGCAGCCTGCAGCGCAACCGCGTGTGGCTGCAGGCCAGCCTTCGCTTCTAGCGCCCGAGCCCATCCTCGCGCGCCCGCCGCCGCCACGGCGCACCACGCCACGGATCAAGACCATGAACAAGACACACCGCCTGGTATGGAACGAGACCACCCGCACCTGGGTGGCCACCGCCGAAACCGCCCGCTCACGTGGCAAGCGCAGCACGGGCGTGCTGACGCTCGCGTGCGCCCTGCTGCCGCCGGCCGCACTGGCACAGCCGGCGCCCACCGCCTTGCCCAGCGGCGGACAGGTGGTGGCCGGCCAGGCCGCCATCCACCAGAACGGCGCGGCCATGACGGTGCAGCAGAGCAGCGACCGCGCGGCCATCGACTGGCAGCAGTTCAACGTCGGGCGCGACGCCCGCGTGCAGTTCCAGCAGCCCTCGGCGCAGTCGGTCACGCTCAACCGCGTGCAGGGGCCTGACGCCAGCCAGATCTTCGGCCGCATCACGGCCAACGGCCAGGTGTTCCTCAGCAACCCCAACGGCGTGTACTTCGCGCCCGGCGCCCGTGTGGACGTGGGCGGCCTGGTGGCCACCACGCACCGCATCAGCCTCGAAGACTTCATGGCCGGGCGCACGCGCTTCGAGCGCCAGGGCGCCACCGGCAGCGTGGTCAACGAAGGCGAGCTGCGGGCCGCGCTCGGCGGCTACATCGCGCTGCTGGCGCCCGAGGTGCGCAACCAGGGCCTGGTCATCGCCAACCTGGGCACCGTGGCGCTGGCCGCGGGCGAGGCCTTTGAACTGCAGTTCGATGCCAACCACACCCTCGCCAGCCTGCGCGTGGAGGCTTCCACGCTGCGCGCCATCGTCGACAACCGCAGCGCCGTGCTGGCCCCGGGCGGGCTGGTGATCCTGAGCGCGCAGGCCCTGGACCGGGTGCAGGGCGGCGTGGTGCGCAACAGCGGGCGCATCGAAGCCACGGGCCTGGCGCAGCGCGGCGGGCGCATCGTGCTCGAGGCCTCGGGCGCCATCGCCAACAGCGGCAGCATCAGCGCCAATGCCACGGCCGACGGCCCGGCCGGCAGCGTGCGGCTGCAGGCGCCGGAAGTGGTCAACAGCGGCAGCATCACGGCCGCCGGCAGCGCAGCGCATCCGCAGGGCGGCGGCATCGAGATCGTGGCCGGCGATTTCACGCAGACGGCTACTGGCAGCATCGACGCCAGTGCGCCCGTGCAAGGCGGCCGTGTGCAGGTGCGCGCCAGTGGGGCGGTGGAACTGGCCGGCCAGGTGACGGTCGCGGCCACGCAGGCACCGCCAGCGCCCGCCGCAGCACCCCCGGTGTCGGGCCAGCCGCCCGCCGACGCACCGGCGCCCGCGCGAGGCGGCGAGATTGACGTGCAGGCGTCGAAGATTCACCTGCCCGCCGCCACGCTGGATGCGTCCGGTGGTGATGGCGGGCGCATCGCACTGCATGCGAGCGAGCCCGCTGCACCTGCGCCCGCGGCCCCGGTGCCCGTGCCGGCCCCTGAGCGCGGCCAGGTGCTGCTGCAGGGTGCCACCCAACTCAGCACCCGCGGCCGCCGCGGCCAGGGCGGATCGATCACCTTGCTGGGCGACGACCTGCGGCTGCAGGAGCACACGGCGCTCGACGCCCGCGGCACCACCGGCGGCGGCCGCGTGCGTGTGGGCGGCGGCTGGCAGGGCGGCGAAGGCCTGTACCAGGCCACCACCGTGGCCCTGGACAGCGGTGCCCGCATCGACGCCAGCGCCACCGAGCAAGGCGATGGCGGCAGCGTGGTGCTGTGGAGCGACGTGACACGCGACGGCAGCCTGACCACCGCGCACGGCGAACTGCTGGCCCGGGCCGCAGGGCCTGGCGGCCAGGGCGGCCGCATTGAGACCTCGGGCCACCAGGTGGACACGCAGGGCGTGCGGGTGGACGCGGGCGCCCCGCAAGGCACGGGCGGCCTGTGGCTGGTCGACCCTTACAACTACACCATCGGCAGCACCCAGGCTGCGACCATCGCGGGCACGCTGAACACCGGCACCAGCGTCATCGTCACCACCGAGGACAACACCACCAGCCAGGGGGCCAGTGGCAACAGCGGCGACGTGGGCAACATCAACGTCAACAGCAGCATCAGCAAGACCAGCGGCGGAGATGCCACGCTGACGCTGAAGGCGCATGGCGACATCACCTTCAATGGCGCGAGCGTCACCAGCAGCAGCGGCAAGCTCAACCTGGTGCTCTGGTCTGACTGGGACAGCAGCAACGGCGGCGCCATCTGGCTCAACGGCAGCAGCACGGCCATCAGCGTGACCACCAACGGCGGCCATGTCTGGATGGGGGGCAACGGCTACAAGGCGGCCGGGAGCTCCACCACCTGGAACGGCCTGAGCGTGGGCACGGGCGTGGCCAACAGCCAAGCCACGACCACCGTCTTCGAAGGCGTGAACCTCAACCGGGTGACCCTCAACACGGGTGGCGGCCACCTCTCCGTCGCCGGCACCAACAACCGTTACAACAGCGGCGAGGCGCGCCTGGGCGTGGTGGTGAGCAACGGCAGCAGCGTGTCCACGGGCATCGGCAGCATCACGGTGCAGGGCACGTTGCGGGAGCGCAATGACACGCTGACCACCTACGCCGACCTGTACGGCGTGCGGATCGACAGCGCCAGCCTGTCCAGCACCGGCGGCGCCATCAGCATCGTCGGCGGCGATGCGGCCACCAACACCAACAACAAAGGCCTGTCAGGCTACGGCGTGCAGCTGCGCAACGCCAGCGTCACCAGCGTCTCGGGTGCCATTGACATCACCGGCATGGTGGGCGTCAACAACACCAGCGGCGGCGAGACGCGTGCCGGCATCCGGCTGGAAGCCGCGGGCGACAATACCCGCACCACGGTCTCGAGCACCAGCGGCAACGTCACGCTCACCGGCACCAGCTACGCCACCAACCATGCCGCGGGCAGCGGTATCTCGATGGCGACCAGCAAGGCTGTCAACGACGATGCGAACCACGCCGCCGTCAAAGTGGTGTCGCAGACCGGCCAGGTGACCCTGGTGGGCGACAGCCCCCACAACGACAACACCGGCAGCAGCGGCATCGCCTTCAACGGCGATTACTACGGCCGCTTCTTCCTGGGCGCCGACGAAAGCGGGCCCACGCACAGCCGCAAGCTCACGCTCAGCGCCAGCGGCCTGCATGCCTTCAACATGGCCGGCGGCGCGCTGCGCCTGCTGGGCAGCGGTGAGCTGGCCATCGAACCGCTGCGCGGCAACTTCAAGCGCGGCAGCAACGAGACGCCGCTGTTGGACTTCAACGTCTGGTGGAACTTCGGAAGCAGCCACAGCGCACTGACCCTGGGCATGGCGGGCAACAACAGCGACATCACGGTCTCCAACGCGCTGAGCGCGGCCGGGCCGATCCACATCCATGGCCGCAACCTCGCGGTCAACGCCAACCTGACGACCACGGCCGCGGGGGGCGCCATCCTGCTGAAAGCGAGTGGCGACATCACCACGAACGCCAGCCGCACGCTGCAGACGAACAACGGCGACCTGACGCTGTGGAGCGACAGCGACGGCACCGGCGGCGGCGCCATCACGCTGGGCCAGGGCAACACGCTCAACACGGCCAACGGCTTGAGCAGCCAGAGCACCGGCGGCGGCGCCATCACCCTGGGCGGCGGCAGGGGCAGCGCCACCGCCAGCACGGCGCTGGGCAGCACCGTGCCCGCTGGCGCAGCCAACTCTTCGACCGGCAACGGCATCACCATCAACTTCCAGGACGCCACGCTGGAGACCTCGATCATCTCCGGCGGCGGCGCCATCCGCTTGGTCGGCAGTTCGAGCGCCACCAACGGCATGGGCATCATTTGGAGTGAGCGGGGCACGCTGGACGCCGGCAACGGCACGCTGTACCTGGAAGGCAGCATAGGCAGCAGCAACAACACCTCGGTCAACGGCCACGGCATCGAGCTGGGCGCCTTTGGCGGCACCACCACCCTGCGTGCCGGCGGCGGCGATGCCGCCAGTGCTGCCATCACCCTGCTGGGCACTTTCCACGGCAGCAGCGCCGGCTGGGCCGGCGTGCAGACCAATGGCGGCTGGATGCAGGCCACCGGCGCCGGCGGCATCACGGTCACAGCCATGACGCCCAACCGGGGTACGGGCAACAGCCTGAACCTGGGCCTGGACGCGCTGGCCGCCAGCGGCCCGATCGCGCTGACTGCCGAGGGCCGCAGCGGCGTTGGGCTGCGCTATGGGGGCAAGATCGGCAAGGCGGCCACCACCACCACCAACAACAACAACAACAACAGCACCTCAGCAGTCACCAGCTCCAGCAGCGCGGTCACGCTGACCGGCGACGCCCTGGTGGTCAACGGCAGCATCGAGGTGGACACCAGCGGCACGCTGACCGTGCAGCCCTTCAACACCAGCTTCAGCAGCGCGCTGTCGTGGCCGGTGGCCAACTTCTCAGTGGCCAACATCACCGGCCTGACGCTGGGCAAGGCCGGCAACACGGCCAACATCACCGTGAACTCGGCGCAGACCGTCGCCGGGCCGATCCGCCTCATCGGCGGCGACCTCACGCTGGAGGCGGGCCTCACCGCCACCGGTAGCACCGTGACCCTGCAGGCCAGCGGCACGGTCAGCGACACGGACAGCGGCTTCGTCTCGGCCAGCGGGCTGCTGCTGCTGGGCGGCAACGTGGTGCTGGACAGCGCGAGCACCAACATCGGCACCCTGGCGGCCAGCGGCGTGGCCAGCCTGGACGTGCGCCACAGCGGCGCGCTGACCATCGGCACCGTGAGCGGCACCACCGGCATCAGTGCCACGGGCCCGGTGGCCGTCAGCACCGAGAGCGGCGACCTGACGCTGGCGGCGTTGGTCGAGACCACCCACACCGGCACCAGCGCCATCGTGCTCAATGCGGGCCGCGCCACGGGGGCGGGCACGGCCACCGGCGGCAACCTCATCGTCAGCGGCAGCCCCAGCGTGAGCACAGGCGCCAGCGGGCGCGCCACGCTCTACAGCGGATCGGTGGCCGGAAGCACCGGCCTGACGGCGCTGGTGGGCAGCGGCTCGGGCCGCTTCCGCTACAACAGCGACGAGAGCGCCACCAACTACAGCACCGCGCTGGGCAGCGGGCTCTATGGCATCTACCGCGAGCGGCCGACCGTGTCGTTGGGCTGGAACAACCAGAGCATGGTCTACGGCACGGCTCAGCCGGCCAACGCCTACACCGTCAACAGCGGCAGCCTGGTCAACGGCGATGTGCCAACGGCCACCCTGTCGGGCGCGGGGCCGTCCGGTGCCGGGCATCGGCCTGTCTCGGGCAGCCCCTATGCGGTGACGGACGATGGCGCGCTGCAGGCGCTGGGCTACAACGCCACGGCGAGCAACGGCAGCCTGACCGTGACGCGGCGGACGCTGACCGCCAGCTTCACCGGCGTGGACAAGGTGTACGACGGCGGCACCGCGGCCACGGTGACGCTGGGCGACGACCGCCTGGCGGGCGACGTGATGTCGCTGGCCTACGGCAGCGCCGGCTTCCTGGACAAGCAGGCCGGCAACGGCAAGACGGTCAATGTCAGCGGCCTCACGCTGTCGGGCGCGGACGCCGGCAACTACACGCTGGCCGCCACCAGCGGCAGCACCACGGCCGCCATCACGCCGCGCAGCCTGACCGTGACCTGGAGCGGCATCGACAAGGTGTACGACGGCGGCACCACGGCCAGCGTGGGCAGCAGCGACAACCGGCTGAACGGCGATGTGCTGACCGTCCTGCGCAGCGCGGACTTTGCCGATGCCAATGCCGGCAACGGCAAAGCGGTGAGCGTGACGGGCGTGAGCCTGTCGGGCGCCGATGCGCTGAACTACAGCGTGGCGGCCACCGGCAGCACCACGGCCGCCATCACGCCCAAGACCCTGACGCTGTCGGCCAGCAAGGAGTACGACGGCAGCACCGCGCTGGGCGCGGGCGCCGTCAGCCTGGGTGGCCTGGTGGGCAGCGAGACGCTGGGCTACAGCGGCGGCGCCGCCAGCAGCGCGCGCGTGGCCACGACGGGCAAGTACATCAGCAGCCTGACGCTGCTGGATGGCGCCAACGGCGGCCGGGCCGCCAACTACGCACTGCCCACCCTGAATGCGGCCAACGCGCCGGTGACCATCACGCCCAGGGCGCTCACCGCGACCGCCGCGATCGGCGGCACCACGACCAAGGCCTACGACGGCACCACTGCCGCCAGCGGCGCCACCGTCAGCGGCAGCATCAGCGGCGCCATTGCCGGCGACACGCTGGCGCTGGATGCCAGCGGGCTGACACTGTCCTACGACTCTGCGCATGTGGCCAGCGCCAGCCAGATCGCTGCCACCGGCAGCACCGGCTTCACGATCGGCAGCAGCAGCAGCGGCAGCCAGGCCAGCGACTACAGCTTCATCGGCCCCAGCATCGCGGCGGTGGCGGGCAGCATCACGCCCAAGGCGCTCACAGCGGCTGCCAGCATCGGCGGCATCTTGAGCAAGGTGTATGACGGCAGCGACGCGGCCAACGGCGCCACGGTCAGCGGCAGCGTCAGCGGCGCCATTGCCGGCGACGCGCTGGCACTGGACACCAGCGCGCTGACCCTGGCCTACAACTCGGCGCACGTGGCCAACGCCACGCAGATCGCGGCCAGCGGCAGCGCGGGCTTCATCATCAACGGCAGCACCAGCGGCAGCCAGGCCAGCGACTACAGCTTCACCGCGCCCACCATCGCCGCGGTGGCGGGCAGCATCACGCCCAAGGCGCTGACGGCCTCCGCCTCCATCGGTGGCAACACGACCAAGACCTACGACGGCAGCACCGCCGCCAGCGGCGCCACCGTCAGCGGCAGCGTCAGCGGCGCCATTGCCGGCGACGCGCTGGCACTGGACACCAGCACGCTGACCTTGGCCTACAACTCGGCGCACGTGGCCAGCGCCACGCAGATCGCGGCCAGCGGCAGCGCAGGCTTCGTCATCAACGGCAGCGCCAGCGGCAGCCAGGCCAGCGACTACAGCTTCACCGCGCCCACCATCGCGCCGGTGGCGGGCAGCATCACGCCCAAGGCGCTGACGGCAGCGGCCAGCATCGGCGGCACGTTGACCAAGGTCTATGACGGCAGCGCGGCGGCCCCGGGCGCCACCGTCAGCGGCAACGTCGGCGGCGCCATCGCCGGCGACACGCTGGCGCTGAATGCCAGCGGGCTGACGCTGTCCTACGACTCGGCGCACGTGGCCAGCGCCACGCAGATCGCGGCCAGCGGCAGCGCAGGCTTCGTCATCAACGGCAGCGCCAGCGGCAGCCAGGCCAGCGACTACAGCTTCACCGGCCCCAGCATCGCAGCGGTGGCGGGCAGCATCACGCCCAAGGCCTTGACGGCGACGGCCGCCATCGGTGGCACCACGTCCAAGGTCTACGACGGCACCACCGCCGCCATCGGCAACACCGTCAGCGGCAGCATCAGCGGCGCCATCGCCGGTGACACGCTCGCGCTGGATGCTAGCGGGCTGACCCTGGCCTACGACTCGGCGCACGTGGCCAGCGCCAGCCGGATCAGCGCCAGCGGCAGCACCGGCTTCGCGATCGGCGCCAGCAGCAACGGCAGCCAGGCCAGCGACTACAGCTTCAGCGAACCCAGCATCGCGTCGGTCGCCGGCAGCATCACGCCCAAGACGGTGACGGTGAGCGGGCTGACCGCCGCATCCAAGGTGTACGACGGCACCGACGCCGTCACGCTGACGCACATCGGCAGCCTGTCCGGCCTGGTGGGCAGCGAAACCCTGGGCCTGTCGCTGGCACAAGCGACTTTCGACAGCGCCCAGGCCGGCAGCGGCAAGACGGTGACGGCCAGCGGCTATGTACTGAGCAACGGCAGCGGCGGCCTGGCTTCCAACTACCAACTGGCGTCGACCAGCGCGACGACCACGGCCGACATCACCAAGGCCGTGCTGACGGTGATCGCCAACAACGATGCCCGCTTCGTGACCCAGGCGGACGCATCCGGCTACGCCGGAGTGGTCTACAGCGGCTTCGCAGCCGGCGAAACCGTGGCGGTGCTGAGCGGCGCGGCCACCGTGACGCGCAGCAACCCCGGCGACAACGCGGCCGGCCAGTACGCGGGTGTGCTGGTGCCGGACACCAGCGGCCTCAGCTCGGGCAACTACAGCTTCGTGGCGCGCAACGGCGACTTCACCATCGTGCCCGCCGGGCAGTTGCTGGTGCGTGTCGCGCCCACCACCACCGCCTACGGCAACGCCTCGCAATACACCTTGGCCAGCGCCCAGTACCTGGACAACGGCAACGTGATCCGCAACGTGGGCATCACGTCTGCGGGCGGCGACCGCTTCACCCTGGACGACGGGGTGGGGGGTTCGGCCTCGTTGACACTGGTGCCCGCAGGCGCCGGCACCTCCAGCGCGGGCTGGACTCGGGTGGGTGCCTGGCAACTGGCGCCCACCAACGTGAGCACGCAGAACGCCGGCAACTTCAGCAACACGCCGACCGTGGTGGGCAGCGAGACGGTGGTGGCCCGTGCCGTGAGCATCAGCGCCAGTGGCGGCATCAGCAAGGTGTACGACGGCACCGTGGGCATGCAGGGCCTGAGCCTGCAGATCAATGGCGCCGAGGCTGCGGACCAACTGAGCGTGAACGCCACCGGCAGCTTCGCCAGCAAGAACGCAGGCAGCAACCTGGCCTACACCATCACCGGGGTGGCACTCACCGGCGCAGATGCCGACAACTACACCCTGGCCAACGGCGGGGTCTTCGGCGGCAGCAACGGCAGCATCACACCCCGGAGCCTGACCACGACCTACACCGGTGTGAACAAGGTCTATGACGGCGGCACCACGGCCAACGTGATCGTTGGCGACAACCGCATCGCGGGCGACACGCTCACGGTGCAGGTGGCCGCCAATTTCAGCGACAAGAACGTGGGCACCGGCAAGCAGGTGACGGTCACGGGCGCCAGCCTGGCGGGCCCCGACGCCGGCAACTACACGCTGACCACCACCGGCGGCAGCACCACGGCCGACATCACCCGGCTGAACAGCGTGACCTGGACCGGCGGCGCCAGCGGCAACTGGTTCGACCCTGCCAACTGGGCCGGCGGGGCGGTGCCGGACCTGGCCAACGTGGCCAACGTCGTGATCCCGGCCGGCGTGGTGGTCCGCTTCGACACGGCCGGCGCGGTGGCCCCAGCACAGACCGGCCCGGTGCAGATCGACAGCCTGGGCGGCACCGGTGGCGGCCTGGTGCAGGCCAATGGCGCGCTGGACGTCGGCAGCGGCGGCGTCGCGCTGGCTTCGCTGACGCAGCAGGGGGGCGTGCTGAACAGCGCGGGCAACATCGCCCTCAACGACTTCAGCCAGACCGGCGGCGACACCCGCACCCAGGGCAACCTGACGGTGGACGGCCAATTCAACCAGGGGCCGAACGGCAGCGTGGCGGTGGGCGGCAACACCACCATCACCGATACCGCGGGCGGCACCACCATCGGCAACCTGCAGACCGGCGGCAACCTCGCCATCACCAGCACGGCCGGCGACATCACGCAGGCCGCGGGCACCACTATCGTCGCCGACGGCACGACCACGCTCGACGCCGCGGGCAGCAACGTCTCGCTCGACGGCGCTGCGAACGACTTCCGCGGCCCGCTGAACGCCACCGGGCAGAACATCACCGTGGTGGATGGCGCTGGAGGCCTTGTCCTCGGCAACATCGCGGCGACGGGTGGCCTCAACGCCACCAGCACCGGTGGCGATGTGACGCAGCAAGCCGGCTCGGTGATCAGCGTCAGCGGCGACACCACGGTGTCGGCCGCGGGCAGCAACATCACGCTCGATGGCGCCGCCAATGATTTCCGCGGGCCGCTCAACGCCACGGGGCAGAACATCACTGTGGTGGACGGCACTGGAGGCCTCGTCCTCGGCAACATCGCGGCGACGGGTGGCCTCAACGCCACCAGCACCGGTGGTGATGTGGCGCAGCAAGCCGGCTCGGTGATCAACGTCAACGGCACGACCACGATCGACGCCGCAGGCAGCAACATCACGCTCGATGGCGCCGCCAATGACTTCCGCGGGCCACTGAACGCCACGGGGCAGAACATCACCGTGGTGGACGGGACCGGCGGCCTGGTCATCGGCAACATCGCGGCGACGGGTGGCCTCAACGCCACCAGCACCGGTGGTGATGTCACGCAGCAGGCCGGCTCGGCGATCAGCGTCAGCGGCGACACCACGGTGTCGGCCGCGGGCAGCAACGTCACGCTCGATGGCGCCGCCAACGACTTCCGCGGCCCGCTCAACGCCACGGGGCAGAACATCACCGTGGTGGACGGCACCGGCGGCCTCGTCCTCGGCAACATCGCGGCGACGGGTAGCCTCAATGCCACCAGCACCGGCGGCGGCATCACGCAGTCGAGCGGCAGCAGGCTTGTCGTTCAGGGAACCGCTGCGCTCTCGTCGCCCGGCTTCCGCGTCGATCTGGCGACCGCAGGCAACAGCTTCGGGGCGGGACTGCTGGTCAACGGCGCGAGTCCGTCCAGCCAGACGCCCGTGCCCCTGGTGTTGCCGCCCGTCGTGCCCCCGGCCCCCTTGCCGGTGCCCGCGACGGCGCCACAGGCCATCGAGGCATCGGCGTTGCGTGCCGACCCGGCCGGCTCCACGGTCACCATCGCGGGCAGCGGCACACGCACGGCACAGGCGCTGGGCGACGGGGTGGCGGTGCGCGTGCTGGATGATCCACGCACGCAAGGCACGGGCCTGGTGGCGGTGCAGGTGCCCCGGCAGATGCTGGCCACGGGCTTCAGCTTCGCGCTGCCGGAGGCGCTCACCGCCGGCCTTCCGCCCGACACGCCTGTCACGGCCACGCTGGAGAGTGGCGAGCCGCTGCCGGCCTGGCTCCAGTTCGATGCACAGCGGCGCCGTTTCAGCGCCACCGCGGTGCCGGAAAACGGCCTGCCCCTGCGCTTGCGACTGCGCATGGGTGACCGCACCGTGGTCATCCTGGTCACCGCCGCGGCGGCCACCCCATGAGTGGCCAGCCGGCATCAGGCTGCGCGGTGCTCCACCTGTCTAGACAAGCACCGCCACCCGCTGCCCCGCCGCCACGGCGCCGCCTTCGCGGCAGCACAGGCGCAGCACGCGGCCGCTGGCGGGGGCGGGTATGCTGAACTCCATCTTCATGCTTTCCACCACCAGCAGCGGCTGGCCTTCGGCCACCTCGTCGCCCTCCTGCACCAGCAGCTTCCACACGCTGCCGGGCACCTGGGTGTCCACCGCGTGGGCGCCTGCGGGCAGCGCGTCGTCGGTGCTGGGTGGCGGGCCGGCCTCGTCGCCCACGTACTCGGCCTGGCCGGCTTCGCGCCAGCGCTCACGCTCGGCGGCAAAGGCGGCCTGCTGCTGCGCGCGGAAGCTGGCGATGCTGGCTGCATGCTCCTGCAGGAAAGCGCTGTAGTCGCGCAGCGAGAAACGGCCCGGCTCGGTGCGCAGCCGGTAGCGCCCGGCCGGAAAGTCGCGGCGGATCTGCGCCAGTTCCTGCTCGCTCACCGGGTAGAAGCGGATCTGGTCGAAGAAGCGCAGCAGCCAGGGCTTGCCAGCCTCAAAGTCCAGCGCACCGTCGCGCTCGTCGCGCCAGCGGTTCCACATCTGCAGCGTGCGGCCCACGAACTGGTAGCCGCCCGGGCCTTCCATGCCGTAGATGCACAGGTAGGCGCCGCCGATGCCCACCGCGTTTTCGGGCGTCCAGGTGCGGGCCGGGTTGTACTTGGTGGTCACCAGCCGGTGGCGCGGGTCCAGCGGCGTGGCCACCGGCGCGCCCAGGTACACGTCGCCCAGGCCCATCACCAGGTAGCGGGCATCGAACACGGTGCGCAGCACCTCGTCGATGGAGCCCAGGCCGTTGATGCGGCGGATGAACTCGATGTTGCTCGGGCACCAGGGCGCATCGGGCCGCACCGACTGCATGTACTTCTCGATGGCCAGCCGCGTGCTGGGGTCGTCCCACGACAGCGGCAGCCACACCGTGCGTGAGGGCACCTCCAGGTGGTCGGTGGGGCCCAGCGCCGCATCGGCGGCCAGCAGTTCGTCCATCAGGCGCTGGCGCGGCAGGCGCACAGGGTCGAAGTGCACCTGCAGCGAGCGGATGCCCGGCGTGAGGTCGATGACGCCGGCCAGCGCGCGCTGCTGCAGCGCGCCCATCAGCGCATGCACCCGCAGCCGCAGGGCGATGTCCAGCGCCAGCGGGCCGTATTCCAGCAGCAGGTAGCGGTCGCCGGCCTGGCGCAGCGCCAGCGCGGGCCGCTCGGCCGAAGCCGCTTGTTCATGCAGCAGCGGGCTGGGCAGCGCGGCGGTGTCGACCACGACATCGACAGGCAACTCGCCCAGCCTGCCCTCCCCCGCCGCGGCCGCATCGAGCGCGGCCTGCAGCGCCAGGGCTTGTTCGTAGGTCACCGGCACGAAGCGCACGCTGTCGCCCGGCCGCAGCTGGCCCAGCTTCCAGCGCTCGGCCGCCACCACCACCGCGGGGCAGACAAAGCCGCCCAGGCTGGGACCGTCTGGCCCCAGGATCACCGGCATGTCGCCGGTGAAGTCGATGGCGCCGATGGCATAGGCGTTGTCGTGGATGTTGGACGGGTGCAGCCCGGCCTCGCCGCCATCGGGCCGCGCCCATTGCGGCTTGGGACCGATCAGCCGCACGCCGGTGCGGCTGGAGTTGTAGTGCACCTGCCAGTCGGCGGCAAAGAACGTGGCGATGTCGGCAGGCGTGAAGAAGTCGGGCGCGCCATGCGGCCCGTACAGCACGCCGATGCGCCACTCGCGCGTGGGCGCAGGCGGCAGAACGGCCGGGGGCTCGAACAGCGGCTGGCCTGCGGGCTCGGCGCCCACCGGCAGCAGATCACCCGCCCGCAGCGTGCGCCCGCCATGGCCGCCGAACTGCCCCAGCGTGAAGGTGGACCGGCTGCCCAGGTACAGCGGCACGTCGATGCCGCCGCGCACCGCCAGGTAGCTGCGCGCGCCCGCTTCCAGCGTGCCCAGGCGCAGCACCGCGCCGGCCGGCAGCGCATGGGCGCGGCCAGGGGCCAGCGGCTGCGGGCCGCCGGGCCCTTCCAGCGTGGCCGGCATCGGCGCGCCGCCCAGCGCCACCACGGCCGGCGCATGAAAGCGCAGCGTGGGGCCGGACAGCGTGCATTCCAGCGTAGCGGCGTCGGCCGCATTGCCCACCAGCCGGTTGGCGATGCGGTGGCCCAGTTCGTCCATCGGGCCCGAGGGCGGCACGCCCACGTCCCAGTGGCCCAGGCGGCCGGGCCAGTCCTGCACGCTGGTCATCACGCCGGGCGCCATCACCTCCACCGCCCGCGGCACCGGCGCAAAGCTGCCCAGCGTGGCGGTGACGATGCGGCCTTCGGTGAACACCGGCTCATGGCTGAGGGCACGCAGGTAATCGAGGTTGGTGGCGATGCCGGCCAGCCGCGTGTCGGCCAGCGCCGCCTGCAGCCTGGCCACGGCCTCGGCGCGGTCGCGGCCGGTGGCGATCAGCTTGGCCAGCATCGGGTCGTAGTGGGGCGGCACGTCGGTGCCGCGGGCCACCCAGGTGTCCACCCGCACGCCGGGCGGAAACACCACCTCGGTGAGCAAGCCGGCCGAAGGCTGGAACTGCCGCGCCGGGTCTTCGGCATACAGCCGCACCTGGATGGCGGCGCCCTGGGGCTGCGGTGCCCGCAAAGCCAGTGTGCCCTGCTGCGCGAGCTGCACCATCCAGGCCACCAGGTCGATGCCGGTGACCTGCTCGGTCACGCCATGCTCCACCTGCAGCCGGGTGTTCACTTCCAGGAAGTAGAACTCGCCGCTGTCGGCATCCAGCACGAATTCCACCGTGCCGGCCGAGCGGTACTGCACCGCCGCCGCCAGCCGCACTGCGGCTTCGCACAGCGCGGCGCGGGTGGCGGCGGGCAGGCCGGGCGCCGGGGTTTCTTCCACCACCTTCTGGTGACGGCGCTGGGCGCTGCAGTCGCGCTCACCCAGTGCGATGACTTCGCCATGGCCGTTGCCGAACACCTGCACCTCGATGTGGCGCGCCCGTTCGACGAACTTCTCCAGGTACAGGCCCGCGTCCTTGAAGTTGGCCTGCGCCAGGCGCTGCACCGCCTCCCAGGCGGGCGGCAGCTCGGCCGCGCTGCGCACCAGCCGCATGCCGATGCCGCCACCGCCCGCGGTGCTCTTGAGCATCAGCGGGTAGCCGATGCGCTCGGCCGCCTGCTGCGCCTCGGCCAGGCTGGCCAGCAGGCCCGTGCCCGGCAGCAGCGGCACGCCATGGGCCTGGGCCAGCTGCCGCGCGGTGTGCTTGAGGCCGAAGGCCCGCATCTGCGCCGCGGTGGGGCCGATGAAGGCGATGCCCGCGGCCTCGCAGGCTTCGGCGAAGCCGGGGTTCTCGCTCAGGAAGCCGTAGCCGGGATGGATGGCGCCGGCGCCGGTCTCGCGCGCGGCGGCCAGGATGCGCTCGGCATTCAGGTAGCTTTGCGCGGCAGGTGCGGGGCCGATGCACACCGCGCGGTCGGCCTGCTGCACATGGGCGGCATCGGCGTCGGCCTCGGAGTACACGGCCACCGACTTCAGGCCCAGGGCCTGGAGGGTGCGCAGGATGCGGCAGGCGATGGCGCCGCGGTTGGCGATGAGAACGGTGTCGAACATGGCGCGCCTCTCAGGCCCCGTCCCACACCAGGAACTCGACCGGTGTGGGATGGTAGGCATTGCAGGGGTTGTTGAGCTGCGGGCAGTTGGACACCAGCATGTACAAGTCCATCTCGGCGCGCAGCTCCACGTACTTGCCGGGGCCGCTCACGCCATCGGCAAAGGTGAGCTGGCCGTCTTCCGTCACCGGCACGTTCATGAAGAAGTTGACGTTGGGCACCAGGTCGCGCTTGCCCAGGCCCACGTCGGCGTTCTGCAGCGCCAGCAGGTAGTTGTCGCGGCAGCTGTGCATGAACTTCTTCTGCAGCGCATAGCGCACGGTGTTGCTTTCGGCCGCGCAGGCGCCGCCCAGGGTGTCGTGGCGGCCGCAGGTGTCGGCCACGATGCGCAGCATCGGCCGGCCCAGGTTGCTCACCAGCACCGAGCCGGTGGTCAGGTAGATGCCGCCCTGGCGCAACAGCGTGTCGGTGGCGCTGTAGTGCTCGGCCGCTTCATGGCGGGCGTAGAAGATCACGTCCACCGCCTGGTTGCCTTCCAGGTCGACAATGCGCAGGGTCTGGCCTTGGCGCAGCTCGGTGAACCAGGGCTCGCCGGCCGGCTGGCGGTGGCGCACGACTGCGTCTTCAGGCCGCAGCGCGCTGGGCTGCAGGCGCATGGCGGTGGCCGCTGGGGTGGTGGGCTCGATGGGGGTGTCGGTCGTCATGGCAGTCGGTCCTCAGCTGATCGCGAACACGTCGCTGTTGTGCAGCGCGCGCGCCGTCTCGGGGCGAAAGCGCCGGCACGGGTCGTCGGCGGGTGCGGGCCCGCGGCGCCAGGCGGCGATGCCCAGGCGGCCGGGCGCATAAGCGGGGCGCGGGTCCAGCGGATGGGGCGCCGTGCTCAGCGCCAGGATCACGTCCATGTCCATGCGCAGCTCCACCTGCGCGCCCTTCACACTGCGTTCGGCGTCGAAGATGAAGCGGCCCTGCCCGTCCACCACCACCTTGCTGAACAGGTTCACCGGCGCAATCTGGTCGCGCAGCGTCAGGCCGTGCTTGCCGGTCTCGATCAAGAGGCCGTCGCGGCCGCTGCGCTGCATGGCATTGCGGTGGTCCTCGAAGCGCTTGGCGCCGTAGCGCGCCTCCATCGTCGGCGTGTCGAGCAGCGCGCCCAGCGGGTCGTGCCAGCCCAGCGTATCGACCGTGAACGAGGCCATCGCGCGGCCCATGTCGCTCATCAGCACATGGCCGGCGCGGTAGTGGGCGGTGTGCTGGGCCTTCAGGCTGTCGGGCATGTTGTAGCGCTCCAGCGTGTCGTGGGCGGCGTACAGCACTACCGAGGCATTGACGCGCTCGTCCAGCGCCACGAAGCGCAGTGCGGTGCCGCGGCGCAGCCGCCAGCTCCAGTGCGCGCCGCCGGGCACGATTTCGCTGAAAGCCACCAGCTCGGCCGGCAGCTCGGGCGCAAAGCGCTGCCACAGCGGCAGCGCGTCCACCGGCCGTTCGGCCGGCGGGTTGTCCTGAGTGTGCACCGGGGGTTGAACTTGATTGGACATGTGCATGCCTTTCTTCATTCGGTGAGGTCGAGAGAGCCGGCCTGCGACAGCTTGGCCAGCAGCTCGAAGTCGGTCTGCATGCCCGAGGTGGCGCGGATGCGCGCCAGCACCTCGCGCTTGAGCTCGTTGAACGCGGGCGCCAGCTTCATGTCCTGCTGGCGTTCGGCGGGCAGCGGTACTTGGTACACGGTGTCGATGCGGCCGGGGCGCGGCGCCATCAGCACCACCTGGCGGCCCAGGTACAGCGCTTCTTCCACGTCGTGGGTGACGAAGACGATGGTGCTGCGCTCCAGCCGGTGCACGTGCAGGATGAGGTCGTGCATCACCTCGCGGGTCTGCGCGTCCAGCGCGCCGAAGGGCTCGTCCATCAGCAGCACCTGCGGCCGGCTCATCAGCGCGCGGGCAATGGCCACCCGCTGCTGCATGCCGCCCGACAGCTGGCTGGGGTAGTGGCGGGCCACGTGGGTCAGGCCCATCAGGCGCAGCAGTGCGTCGGCACGGCCGGCGGCGGCCTCCACGTCGGCGGCGGTGCGGTCCTGCGTGTGCACCTTCAGCTGGCGGCTGAAGCGGATGTTCTCCAGCACCGTGAGCCACGGGTACAGGCTGTAGTGCTGGAACACCATCGCGCGGTCGGCGCCCGGGCCCTCGATGGGCTGGCCGTCGCACAGCAGCGTGCCGGCGCTGCGGTGCTCCAGCCCGGCCAGCGTGCGCAGCAGCGTGCTCTTGCCGCAGCCCGAGGCGCCCACCAGCGTGACGAAGGCGTTCTCTTCGATGTCCAGGTTCACGTCCTGCAGCGCCACGGTGGTGCCGAAATGCTTCCACAGCCCCTGCACGCGGATCTTGGGTGATGTGCTCATGCTCAGCGCCGCAGGTAGAGGTAGCCGAAGGCCTTGCGGTGCGCCAGCCGCATCAGCTGGTCGATCGCCAGGCCGATGAGGCCGATCAGCAGGATGCCGCCGAAGATCTTGTCGGTCTGCAAAAAGCGCAGCGCCTTCAGGATGGCGAAGCCCAGGCCCGAGCTGGCGGCCACCAGCTCGGCCACCACCAGGTAGGTCCAGGCCCAGCCCATGGTCACGCGCAGCGTGTCCAGCAGGGCCGGCTTGGCCGAAGGCACCAGCACCTGCTGGATGATCTCGCCGCGGGTGGCGCCCAGGGTCTGCGCCGCCTCGATCTGCGCGGCCGGCACGCGGCGCACGTCTTCGGCCACCATCAGCACCATCTGGAAGAAGGTGCCGATGAAGATGATGGCCACCTTGGCACCTTCGTCGATGCCCACCCACACCATCACCAGCGGGATGAAGGCCACCGCCGGCATGTAGCGGATGAAGTCGGTCAGCGGCTCCAGCAGCGCCTGCACCGTGCGAAAGCTGCCGATCAGCAGGCCCAGCGGCAGCGCGATCAAGGCCGACAGCGCCCAGCCCGACACCACCCGCAAGGTGCTGATGGCCACGTCTTCCAGCAGGCCGTCGGCCCACCAGTCGGCCATGCGTTGCAGCACCGCGCCCGGGCCGGGCATGAACACGGGCTGCACCCAGCCGCTGGCGGCCAGCGCCATCCAGCCCAGCAGCGGCAGCAGCAGGCCCAGCGCCACCAGCACCAGCGCACGCGGGCGCGGGATGGGCGTGCGCACGCCCCACCAGGGCCGCGGCTCGGGCAGCAGCGTGGGCACCGGGGGCGCCATCACCGGCATCGCGGGCGGCAGGCCGCCCTGCGCCGGCGCTGCGGCGCCACGCATCGTCTGCGTCGTCATCGCAGGCTCCCGCTTACTTCAGCGCTTCGGCCAGCAGGCTGGCGTCGATGCCCTTGGCGGCGTCGGGCTTGCCGTCGATCAGCTTGTGCTGCAGCAGAAAGCTGGCGATGGTGGGCGCCACCGTGGCCAGCGACTCGGGGCCGCTGCCGGCCAGCGCCGCCTGGTTGGCGGCCGCGTCGAAGAAGCGGGTGCCGGGCATGAACACCTGGTATTCCTCGGGCTTCAGGCTCACCACCTTGCTCATGATGCGGGCGGCCTCGGCCGGCTGCTCGCGGATGAACTTCTCCGTGTCCATCCAGGCCTTGATCATGCCCACCAGGTCTTTGCGCTTGGTGGCGATGGCCTTCTCTTGTGCCACCAGCAGGTCGGGCACCAGGCCCGGCATGTCCTTGGAGGTGAACAGCGCACGGCCCTTGCCGCTCCTGGTGATCTGGTCGATCCAGGGGTTCCACACCACCGCGGCGTCCACGCGGCCGGCCATGAAGGCGGCGGCCGCGTCACCGGCCGACAAGTTGGTGATCTTGACGTCGGACGGCTTCATGCCGTTCTTGGCCAGCGCGGTGGCCAGCACGAAGTGCGAGATGCTGTACTGCTCCAGCGCCACCGACTTGCCCTTCAGCTCGGCGAAGGACTTGATCTTGGGGCTCACCAGCAGCGCATCGTTGCCGGCCGAGTTGTCATTGACCAGGATGGCCTTGAGCGGCAGGCCCTTGGCCAGCGGGCCCAGCGTGTCGGACCAGGTCTGCGAGTTGGCATCGAGCTGGCCCGAAGACAGCGCGCTGATGGAATCGGTGTAGTTGGCGAACCAGACCAGCTTGACGTCGGCACCGTGCTTCTTGAAGAAGCCCTTCTGCTCGGCCACGTACCAGGCCACCCAGCCCGGCCAGTCGGACACACCCACCTTGACTTCGGCGGCGGCCGGCAGGGCGTGGCCCAGGCCGGTGGCAACAACGGCGATGGCCAGCGCGGCGCGCAGGCCACGGGCGGCGGAACGGAAGAAGGGTCGCATGGAGGGCTCCAGGGCAAGGGCTGCTTGAAAACGTCGGGAAGCCACCTCGCAACGAAGTGAACCTCCCGGGCTTTTGTCCCGCCGTGGAGCCTGAGCACCGTCATGCCATGCATGGGTGCTTGAGGCCGATGGCTCTTGGACCAGACACCGGGCTTGCACTGCCCGGCCGGAACCCTAGCCACCATTTCAGTAGCGATCGCCAGATCGCTTCCCTTGCGTGGAGTCACGCAAGGGCTGTGCCCGCCGCGCACAGGCTTCGAAAGCGCTGTCGAAGCGCCGGCATGGGCGCTGATGGTGCGCGCCCTGCCTGAAAACGGTGCTACCAGCCCAGCGCCGCCCCGTCGCTGCGCGGATCGCTGCCGCCTTCGAAAGTGCCCTGCGCACTGCGCAGGATGGCGCCGGCATGGCCCATGGTCTCGTCGAAGTCGTCGTAGACCTCCACCTCGTGGCCGGCGTCCAGCAGCGCCTGCACCGTCTCGGGCGGAAAGCGGCTCTCCAGCTTCAGCGATTCGCTCTCCTGGCCCCAGGTGCGGCCCAGCAGCCAGCGCGGCGCGCTGATGGCGGCCTGCGGATTGAGGCCGAAGTGCACGATGCGGCTGAACACCGCGCTTTGCGATTGCGGCTGGCCGTCGCCGCCCATGTTGCCGTACACCAGCGTGCGGCCGTCGTTCAGCTGCGCCAGCGCCGGGTTGAGCGTGTGGAAGGGCTTGCGGCCCGGCATCAGCGGGTTCAGCGCCGCCGGGTCCAGCGAGAAGCTGCAGCCGCGGTTCTGCCAGTTGACGCCCGACTCGGGCAGCACGATGCCGCTGCCGAACTCGTGGTAGATGCTCTGGATGAAGCTCACCGCCACGCCGTCGCGGTCGATCACGCCCATCCACACCGTGTCGCCCGGGCCCTGGCCGCCGGGCCAGGGCTGCGCCTGCAGCGGCCGGATGCGCGCGGCCATGGCGTCGAGCGCCTCGGGCGCCAGCAGCGCCTGCGGGTCCTGCTTCATCCACGCGGGGTCGGTGATCAGGCTGTCGCGGATGGCAAAGGCCTGCTTGGTGGCTTCCACGCAGGCATGCACGTAGGCCGCGTTGTCGGGCGTCATGCTGGCGGCGTCGAACAGGCGGTCGAGCTGGCCCAGGATCAGCAGCGACACCAGGCCCTGCGTGGGCGGCGGCATGTTGTACAAGGTGCCGGCCGAGTGCGCCATGGCCAGCGGGGGCTTCCACACCGCTGCGTGCGCCTTCAGGTCCACCAGGGCCACCGGGCTGCCTGCAGCTTCCAGGTCGGCGGCCATGGAGCGGGCCAGGTCACCGCGGTAGAAGTCGTCCAAGCCGGCGCGGGACAGGTGCTCCAGCGTCGCGGCCATGCGCGGCTGCTTCCACAGGCTGCCGACGGCCGGCGCCTGGCCATCGACCAGGTAGCTGTGCGCAAAGCCGCTGACCGGCATCAGCTCCTTGCGCTTGTTGGCGATGCAATGCGACTGGCTGCGGGTGACGGCGATGCCTTCACGCGCATGGGCGATGGCATCTTCCAGCAGCCGGGTCAGCGGCAGGCGGCCGCCCAGCGCCTGGCGCGACCAGGCCAGCGCCGCGTCCCAGCCGGAGATGGTGCCGGCCACCGTGTTGGCGGCCAGGCCGCCGCGAAAAGGAATGCGCTCGATGCCATGGCCGCGGAACGACTCGATGCTGGCCGCCTGGGCCGCCGCGCCGCAGGCTTCCAGCCCGCGCGGCGCTTCGCCCGGCTTGGCGATCAGCCAGAAGCCATCGCCGCCGATGCTGTTCATGTGCGGATACACCACGGCGATGGTGGCGGCCGCGGCCACCATCGCCTCGACGGCGTTGCCGCCATCACGCAGCACACCGATGGCGCTTTGCGCGGCCAGGCCGTGCGGCGCGACGGCCATGCCGCGCATGCCGCGGGCGGGGTTGGGGATGTGGGTCACTGCAAGGTCTCCAGGGTGCTTTGGCGCATTCTGGCGCCTCTGCACGGGCAGGCTTCAGGCGGCCAGCAGACCCGCCTCGCGCAGGTGCCGGTACACCGTGGTGCGCGAGATGCCCAGGCAACGCGCGGTGCGGCTGACCGAGCCGCAGCGGCGGAATTCGGCCAGCACCGCTTCGGTGGCGCCGCGCTGCAGCTGCGAAGGACCGTGCTCGCTGGCCTGGGGCCGCGGCGGCAGCACCGCATGCACGTCGGCCGCGTCGATGAGGCCGGTGGGGTGCGTCAACAGCACCCGGGCCAGGCAGGCCCGCAGCTCGCGGAAGTTGCCGGGCCAGCCGTGCTGGGCCAGGCGCCGCAGCGCGGCCGGCTGCAGGCGCGCGTCGGGCTGCAGCGTGTGCAGCAGCCGCGTGGCCACCTGGTCGAAGTCGCTGCGCAGGCGCAGCGGCGGCAGCTTCACGCTCACGGTGTTCAGCCGGTACAGCAGGTCGGCGCGAAAGCGGCCCTGCGCCACCGCGGCCTCCAGGTCCACGTGGGTGGCCGCCAGCACCTGCACGTCCACCGCCTGCAGCTGGCGGCCGCCCACCGGCCGCAGCAGCCCGTCGTCCAGAAAGCGCAACAGCGCGGCCTGCAGCGGCAGCGGCAGCTCGCCCACTTCATCGAGCAACAGCGTGCCGCCCTGGGCGCTGGCCAGCAGCCCGGCCTGGCCCTGGCGCCGCGCGCCGGTGAAGGCGCCGCCCACGTAGCCGAACAACTCGGCCTCGAACAGCTCGGCCGGCACCGCGCCGCAGTTCACCGGCACGAAGGCACCGCTGCGGCCGCTGGCCTGGTGGGCATGGCGGGCCAGCAGCTCCTTGCCGGTGCCGGTTTCGCCTTGTATGAGGATGGGCAGCTGCCGCCGCACCGCGGCCGCCACCAGGGCCTGGGCCTGCAGCACCGCGGGGTCTTCGCCCACCTCGGGCGAAAGCGGCGCTGACGGCGTCGGCTGCGCCCGGGCGTGAACCACGGCAGGCCCAGCCGAGCCCACCAGCGGCAGCGCCGCCGCCGGCTCGCCCGGCTGCACGCAGGCCACGGCCAGCACGCTGTTCATCGCATCGCGCAGCCGGGTTGCGCCTTCGGCCCGCAGCCGGCCCAGGAAACGGTCGAAGGGCTCGTTGAACAGCTGCTCGAAGGCCGCGCCGCGCTGCACCGCCAGGCCGCTGAGCAGGCCCACCGCGCGGCCATTGAAGGCACTGAGACGGCCCTCGCCATCAAAGGCCAGCAGCCCCGCGCTGAGCGTGCCCACGAACTCGGGCCGCGGGTGCAGCGCCAGCACCCAGTGCTGGCGGCGCTGCTCGGCCAGCAGCACGTTCTCGATGTGGGCGGCGGCCATCTGCACCAGGGCCTGGGTATGGCGCTGGCGCGAGTCGAAGCAGCAGGAGGCGTCCAGCGCGCCGATCACCGTGCCGTCGGCATCGCGGATGGGCGCGGCGGTGCAGGCGATGTGGCTGAACTGGCCGAAGAAGTGCTCGGGCCCGTTGACCGCCACCGGCCGGCCGCAGGCCAGGGCGGTGCCCAGGCCGTTGGTGCCGGCGGCGCGCTCGGTCCACAGGCTGCCGGCCGGGATGCCTTCGCCTGCGGTGCTGGTGACGAAGCGCTGGTCGGCATACCGGTCCAGCACCACGCCCTCGGCGTCGGCGAAGGCCAGCAGGAAGCTGCTGCCGGCGATCTGCTGCATCAGGGTTTCCAGCTCCACCAGCGCCAGCTGTCGCACACGGCCGGCCCGTTCGCGGCGGCGGCGCAGGTCGGCGTCCTCCACCACGATGAGCGGCAACGGCCGTTCAAAGTCCAGCCCCTGCTGCAGGCACCGGGCCCAGCTGTCTAGGATCTCGGCCGGTGGATCGTCCGCCGCCACGGGCAGCCTGCGCGCCAGCACCGCGCGGCATTGCGCACGCTGCCACTCCTGCCATGCGCCGCTTGCTTCGAGCATTGCCTGTCTCCTGCCGCGGTCTTCGCCGCTCAAGGTCAGCCCTGTTGGGCGCCGACCTTAACAGGGTGGCCGAACACCCGGCAACTGCACAGTTTCTGTTCAGTGGCATGCGCCGCTGTTGCACAGCTGCACAGCCCGCCGGGGCGCGCACGGCCAGGGTTTGCCCGCAGGCTGCAGAGGGTGGCGCAGTGAGGTCCGGCCCACCGCAGCCGGCCGGCATGTGCATTGCGATGACAGAAGGCCCGGCGCCCACGGCGGGGCCCGGCCCACAACGAGGAGACAACCCATGCCACGCACATTCCGCCCGACCCTGGTTCCCACCCTGGCCGCGCTGGCGCTGGCCCTGGCCGGCTCGCTGCCGGCCCAGGCCCAGAACATCGACAAGCTCAAGCAGATGAAGGTCTCGGGGACCGACCTCAACATACCGCCGGTGCCGCAGACCGGGCCGCAGGCCGACGCCATCCGCAAGAACCTGGAGAAGGTGAAGCTGCCGCCGGGCTTCCGCATCAGCCTGTATGCGGTGGTGCCCGATGCGCGCCACATGGCGGTGGCTCCGTCCACCAACATGCTGTTCGTGGGCACCCGCAAAACGGCCGTGTATGCGGTGACCGACCGCCTGTCCACCGGCACCGCCAGCGAGGTGAAGGCCTTTGCGCCTTCGCTCAACTTCAAGGTGCCCAACGGCGTGTGCTGGACGCGTGACGGCAGCCTGCTGGTGGCCGAGCACAACCGGGTGCTGATGTTCCCGGCGGCCGAGTTCTTCTACGAAGGCCCCGACGTGGCCGTGGCCGAGGTGGTGCCGCAGGGCCAGCTGATCCCGGTGGAGGAAGAGTCTTTCAACCACGGCGCGCGCACCTGCCGCGTGGGCCCGGACAACATGCTCTACATCACGCTGGGCCAGCCCTTCAACGTGCAGCCGCGCGAGAAGCTCAAGCTGTATGAGCAGGTGGGCATCGGCGGCATCGTGCGCATGGGGCTGGACGGCAGCAAGCGCGAGGTGTTCGCACGTGGCATCCGCAACTCGGTGGGCATGGACTTCAATGCCAAGGACAAGAGCCTCTGGTTCACCGACAACCAGACCGATGGCATGGGTGACGACATTCCCAAGGGCGAGATCAACCGCGCGACGCAGGCCGGCCAGTTCTTCGGCTACCCGTACATCGTGGCGCAGACGCGCATCCCCGAGAACGGCTACGACAAGGACCCGATCCCGGCGGGCGCGGTGAACCCGCAGGTGATGACCGACGCGCACGCCGCCGACCTGGGCATCGTGTACTACGGCGCCAGGCAGTTCCCGGCCAAATACCAGGGCGGCTTCTTCTCGGCCCAGCACGGCTCGTGGAACCGCACCAAGCCGGTGGGCGCACGGGTGTTGTTCACGTCGCTCAAGCAGGACGGCACGGCCGACAAGACCGAGGTGTTTGCCGACGGCTGGCTGGACAACGACACCGGCGTGTACCGCGGCCGGCCGGTGGACGTGGCGGTGATGAAGGATGGCTCGCTGCTGGTCTCGGACGACTTCGCGGGCGCCATCTACCGCATCACCTACAGCGCGCCGTGATGCGGGTGACCCTGATCGCCGTGCTGGCGACGCTGGCCGCCGGCAGCCCCGCCCTGGCGGCCGATGCGGCGGCCGGCAAGGTCAAGGCGCAGCAGTGCGCGGTGTGCCACGGCCCCAACGGCCTGGCCACCGCGCCCGATGCCCCAAACCTGGCCGGCCAGCCCGCGCTGTACACCGCAGCCCAGCTCAAGGCCTACCGCAGCGGCGAGCGCAAGCACGAGGTGATGGCCGTGATGGCCAAGCCGCTGAGCGATGCCGACATCGACAACCTGGCGGCCTGGTTCGCCAGCATCAAGGTGACGGCGCAGATGCCCTAGGCCGGTGGTGACAGGCCCACGGTGACCGGCAGGTGACACGGCCGGCCCACCGTGCGGCCTACAGTCGCCCCATGTCCCCATCGATCGACCTGCCCGGGCCGCGACCCGCCATCGTGGCCCGGCTGGGCACCGCCCAGACGCTGGCCTGGGCCTCCACCTACTACCTGCCGGCCATCCTGGCCGCGCCGATGGCGCGCGACCTGGGCACCACGGTGCCCACGGTGCTGGCGGCCTTCAGCCTGGCCCTGGTGGTGTCGGCCCTGGTGGGGCCGCGCGCCGGCCACACCATCGACAGGCGGGGCGGGCGGCCGGTGCTGATGATCACCAGCCTGGTGTTCGCAGCGGGACTGGCCGGACTGGGCCTGTGCCAGGGCCTGCCGGGCTTGTTCGTGGCCTGGGTGGTGCTGGGGCTGGGCATGGGCAGCGGGCTGTATGAAGCCGCCTTCGCCACGCTGGTGCGGCTGTACGGCCGGCAGGCGCGCAGCGGCATCACCGGCATCACGCTCATCGCCGGCTTCGCCAGCACCGTGGGCTGGCCGCTGTCGGCGTGGCTGGAAAGCCGCTACGGCTGGCGTGCCACCTGCGGAGCCTGGGCAGCGCTGCACCTGCTGCTGGGGCTGCCGCTCAATGCCTGGTTGCCGCGCGTGGGGGCGGGTCCTGCACCTGCGCAAGCGCCGGCAGCGCCTGCAGCCGAGCCTTCTGCCGCCGCTTCTCCCACGCCGGCCCCGCGCGATGAATGGCGCGCGATGCTGGTGCTGTCATGGGTGTTCGCGGCCACCTTGTTCACCGCAACTGCGCTGGCCACCCACCTGCCACGGCTGATGCAGGCGGCCGGCGC
This sequence comes from Aquincola tertiaricarbonis, assembly GCF_023573145.1. GTDB lineage: Bacteria > Pseudomonadota > Gammaproteobacteria > Burkholderiales > Burkholderiaceae_C > Aquincola > Aquincola tertiaricarbonis_B. The sequence goes on along the minus strand of NZ_CP097635.1, from coordinate 2,074,885 downwards.
CTCGGTGGCCACGGCATTGCTGGTGGGCGCCTTGATCGGGCCGGCCCAGGTGGCGGCGCGGCTGCTGGAGTTCGGCTTCCTGCGCCGCTTGCATCCGTTGTGGGTGGCCCGGCTGGCCACGGCGCTGCACCCGCTGGGCGCCGGGCTGCTGTTGCTGGTGGGCGCTGCCTGGGCGCCGGTGCTGGGGCTGCTGCACGGCGCGGGCAACGGCCTGCTCACCATCACCAAGGGCACGCTGCCGCTGGCGCTCTTCGGCAGCGCCGGCTACGGTGCCCGCCAGGGCTGGCTGATGGCCCCAGCGCGGGTGACGCAGGCGCTGGCGCCGGTGGCGTTTGGCCTGGTGCTGGACCGGCTGCAGGGCCATGCGCTGTGGGTGACGGCTGGCCTGGGCGTGAGCGCGCTGGCCGCCTTGATGTGGCTGCCCACCAAAACGGCGCCCCGCTGAATTTCTGGCGCCGCCGCGCACTCACAGCGTGCGCAAAAAGGCCTCCAGGTCCTGCAGCTCACGCGCGTTGAGCTGCAACGGCTGGATCAGCGGCGAAGGCGGGATGGCCATCAAGCCCTGGGCGTTCTTCGGCGGCCGCGGCATGCCGGCGTTGTAGGTTTCCAGCAGGCCGCGCAAGGTAGGCGCGCTGCCGTTGTGGAAGTAGGGCGCGGTACGTGCCACGCCGCGCAGGGAGGGCGTGCGCAGTGCGCCGGCATCTTCCGCGCGCCCGGTGACGGCCTGCCGCCCCAGGTCCTGCAGTCGGCGGCCCAGCGCGCTGGTGCCGATCTGGTGGAACTCATGCTGGGTGAGCTGCGGGCCGCTGTGGCAGTTCATGCAGCGGGCCTTGGTGCGGAACAGGTGCAGGCCGTTCAGCTCGCGGTCGGTCAGCGCCTGCGGGTTGCAGCCTTCGATGAAGTCGTCGAAGCGGCTGCGCGGCGCCTCGATGCGCCGCTGGAAGGCGGCCAGTGCTTCGCCCAGGCGCTGCAGCGTCACCGCGTCGTCGCCGAACACCTGCGCAAAGCGCTGGGGGTAGTCGGTCTCGCGGCTCAGTCGCTGCTGCAGTTGGCCCAGGTCCATCGCCATTTCCAGCGGGTTGACGATGGGCAGCAGCGCCTGGCTTTCCAGGTCGCTCGCACGGCCGTCCCACATCAGCAGCGGCACGAAGGCCACGCCCAGCAGGTGCGGCGTGTGGCGCGGGCCGGCCTGCGCCTCATGCCCCAGCGCCAGGCGGCGGCCATCGGCAAAGCCCAGGTGGGGCGCATGGCAGCTGGCGCAGCTGATGTCCTGCCCGCGCGACAGCCGCGGGTCGGCGAACAGCTGCGCCCCCAGGGCCACCAGCGGCGCCGGGGGTGCGGGCAGCGCCGGGCGCGGGGCCAGCTCCTGCCACTTCACGCCCGCATCCACCTGCGGCGCCGGCCAGCCGGCCGTCGGGCCGCGGTAGAGGCGTGCCACGCAGGCCTGGCGCGCTTCGGCCTCGGGGTCCGCGGCGGCGCGGCGTGGCGCGTCGGCATTGACCGCAGCCGGCGGCTGGGGCGGCGGCGCCGCTGTGGCCAGCAGCGCGCGGCAATCGGCCGCCGAGGCAGCAGAGCCGCCGCCCTGCGCAGGCGCGGCAGTGCCGGCACCGGCAGCCACCCAAAGGGCCAGGCCCAGCGGCAGACAAAAGCGTCGGGCCGCCGGCCGACATCGCGAGAACATCCGCATGGCCACCTCAGAAGTCGTAGCTGAGGTCCAGCGCGACGGCACGCCCGCGCTCATAGGTGGCGTAGGTGTCGTTCACCGCGATCTTGTTGCGGCGGTTGGTGATGTTCTCCAGCGTCAGCTTCACGCTCAGTCGCTGGTCGCGCGGCAGGCGCGGCTCCCACTGGATCACCGTGTCCAGCGCCAGCGAGCGCGGCAGCGGCGTGCGCCTGTAGACGTCGACGGTGGCGCCTTCGTACTCGGTGGTGCCGTCCTGCAGCACCTGCTCGTAGCGGTCGCGGATGCGCAGGATGTTGGTCACCGTGAGGTTCTGGGCCGGCAGGCTGCTCATCGCACCCACGCGCAGCGTCCAGGGCCGGTTGTAGTTGTCAGCCGGCAGTTCCGAGTAGCGCATGAAGCGGCCGTTGTACTGCACCACCACGTCGTTGAGCTGGTCGCTGCCGAAGTTGTCGGCATAGGTGGCGTAGTTGGTGGTGACGTCGCTCTTGTTGAAGGCCACCCACATTCGCGTGGCCACCGGCCCGGTCTTGAAGGCGGTGGCGTTGGACCAGCTCAGCGTCCAGTCGGTGCTGCGGCTCTTGCCGTCATTGGTGTAGATGTAGCAGCGGTTGTTGTTGCAATCGCCCTGATTGCTGACCACACGCTTGACCACCTGATCGCGACCGTTGCGGTGGGTCAAGCGCAGGCTCACCGGACCGTTGAGCCACGGCGTGTCTAAGGTCAGGCCGGCGGTCAGTTCGTCGTCGTAGGGCGTCTTCATGTCCTCCAGCCGGTTCTCGGGCAATGACTGAGCGGCGCTGCCCCACACCAGGGTGTTGCGACGGGTCTGAATGGTTTTGAGGGTGTTGATCTTCTCCTGCAAGGCATACGCGAACAGGCTGCGACCCCGGTAGCGATTGGCACCCAGGTCCAGAGACACAGCCTCGAGGGGGTGCCAGCCCAGCCGCAGCCGGGGCGATAGTCCGGTGTCGCCAGTGACCGAATCACGGTCTGCCCGCAGGCCGGCGCGCAGGCTCCACTGGCGCCAGCTGATCTCGTCTTCCACGAAGGCGGCTTCGTTGTGCGCGCTCAGGTCGAAGCGACCGGGGCGCCAGGTCTGCAGCGTGGTGAAGTACTGGCCCACCGCGCGGTTGAGGGTGGGCGTGCTGGAACAGGCTTCAGTGTCCACCGACCCGTCGGCCAGCTGGCAGTTGGCCAACGCCGTGGGCAGGTTGGTCACCCCGGTGTACTGCCGCGTCAGGCTGAGTCGCTCGTACTCGGCCCGCTGGCGGCGCAGCTCCAGGCCGGCTGCCACGCGGTGGCGCGTCTCGCCCAGGGCCATCGGCTTGAAGGCCGACTTCAGCTGGTAGCCCAGCGCCTGCAGGTTCTGGTCGATGTCGCCGAAGGCGCCTTCTCCGCTGGTGGCCGCGGTTTGGGTGGGGTCGCCCCAGTTCTTGTCGGTCGACCAGCGCCAGTTGCGGTGGTAGTCGGCATCGCTGCGGCGCGACTGCGCGGTGCGGCTGAGCGACAGCTGATGGGTCAGCGTAGCCGCCTCGTAGCGCGACTCCAGCCGGCCCGAGAGGTTGAGGCCGCCGCTCTTGATGGTGTAGTCGCTGTCACGAAAGTCCTTGAGGAAGTAGCTGCTGTCGGACGGCGCGTAGACCATCGTCAGCTCACCGCGGTGCGCGCTGCCCTGGGGCGCGTAGTCGGTCTTCAGCACCAGCGTGTCCTGTTGCCGCTGCTGCGTCACCTCGCGGCTTTCGGTGGTGTTGGCGTTGGTGGTGGCGAAGCGCTTGAGTGGAATCTCCGACTGCCGGCGCACCGCGCTGATCAGCAGGCCCCATTCGGACGTCGGGCGCGTCTCCACCGTCGTGCGGTAGGTCCATTTGGTGAAGCGCGGCTGCAGATCGGCGGTGGCCGAATTCTCGAATTCGGACCGGCGCGCGGGGTCGATGAAGACATGGGTCCAGTCGGACGAGGTGTAGCCCACCCCGACGCTGCCGCCGAGCTTCTTGCGTGCGGCGCACACCTTGGCTTCCACCAGTCCGCCGGTGAAGCGGCCGTGCTCGGCCGACACATTGGAATCCTGCACCTCCACCTGGCACAGGATGCTGCTGTCGATGGCCAGCGACTGCGAGCTGCCCGGAATGAGGTCGACCGACTCCGTCGGCACGTTGCGGCCCGGATCCAGGTCGTTCATCACCGACACGCCGTCGATCGTGATCTGGTTCTGGTACGGCTTGGCGCCGTGGATGCTGATCTCGGCCGGCGCGATCTCGCCCGCGGTGTTGGACGACAGCGCCGTCTCGCTGTACTGGATGTTGGGGTTGAGCTTGAGCTGGCTGGTCAGGTCGCCGTTGATCGTCGGCAGGTTGCGCAGCATCGGCCGGTCCAGCTGCTCCACCGTGGGCAGACGCGCGGTGGTACGCACCACGGGCAGCGCGGAGACGGGCGCCGCCGCCTGCGCGTCGGCTTCGGCGGCGGGTGATGGCGCGGGCGGCCGGCGCTCCAGCAGGTAGCCGCCGCTGGCGCCCGGACGGGCCTGCAGCGGGGTGCCGGCCAGCAGCGCATCGAAGCCGGCCTGCACGCCGTAGGCCCCTTGCAGCCCGCGCGAAGACAGGCCACGCAGCGAGGCGGCATCGAACACCAGCACCACGCCCGCTTCGGCCGCGAAGCGGTTCAGCACCTCGGCCAGCGGCGCGGGGCCGATGTCGTAGTGCCGCTGCTGCGTCGTGGCGGTGGCGCCGCGCTGCGAGGGGGTCTGTGCCTGGGCCGGCAGGCCCAGCAAGAGGCCGGCGCCCAGCAGCGCCGCGGTGAGGGTGGAAAGCCGGGGCCGCAGCGAAGGGCCACGCAGGAAGCAGGAGGAGTTCATGAAGGTTCACGGTGCCTTGACGATGCAAGGCCGAACGAGATACCTCGCAGGGACAACGCCGCGAAGAATTTTTTTAGGGGCGGTAGGCGCTCAGCGCCCGGCCAGGTGCCAGCCGGCACCGCGGCGCTGCAGCCGCCAGCCGTGCTGCTGAGCCAGCGTGGCCAGCGAGCGCTGCGGTTCGGCCGCGAGGAACACGCCCGACACCGGCACGCCGGCCAGCGCCGCATCGCAGCCGATGGCCTGGCCCGACTGCCGCTGCAAGGCCTGCAAAAACACCCCCAGCGGCTGTTCCAGCGCCACCACCTGGCCGCGGGTCCAGGCATCGTCGGCCGCGCTGGCCGCCTGCAGCGGCCCGGCGCCGCTGGCGTCGAAGCGCAGGCGCTGGCCCGCCTCCACCCGCCACACGGCGCTGCGCTGCGCGGGCTGCACTTCAACCGCCGCTTCCTGCACGGCCAGCAGGCTGCCCTGCGCCTGCTGCTCCAGCGTGAAGCGGGTGCCCAGCGGTCGCACCTCGCCATCGCGGCCCACCACGCGCAGCGGCCGGCCCTGCGGGTCGTGGCCGCTGCGCAGCTGCAGCGCACCGCGGTCCAGCACCAGCTTGCGCTCGCGCGGCCCATAGGCCACGCCCACACGGCTGTCGGGCGCCAGCAGCAGCAGGCCGCCATCGGGCAGCGTGACTTCGCGCCGCTGGCCGGCAGCGCTTTGTTCCCATTGCACCGGCACCTCCCACGGCGGCAGCAGCCGCCAGCACAGCAGGCCCAGCCCCAGCAGGCCGGCACCGGCCAGCAGGCGGCGACGGCCGCCGCGGGGCGCACGGGCCAGCGTCTGCGTGGCCTGGGCGGGTGCCTGGGCCAGCAGGGCCTTGAGGCGCTCCACCCGCTGCCAGGCGGCGCGGTGCTCGGCGGCCTGGTCGTGCCAGGCCTGCCAGGCCCGGCGATCGGCCGCGCTGGCTGCGCCCTCGCTCAAACGCAGGTACCAGTCGGCGGCGGCGCTGAGGTGATCGGGCCCGGGCGTGGCGCTGCTCACAGCAGCGTGAGGCACTGCAGCAGCGCCTTGTGCATGTATTTCTTGACGCTGCTCACCGTGACGCCCAGGTGTTCGGCGATGCGGGCGTACTCCCAACCCTCCAGGTGCGAAAGCAGGAAGGCCTCGCGCACCTTGGGCCCCAGGCCGTGCAGCAGCCGGTCCAGCGTCAGCAGGGTTTCCAGCAGCATCGCGCGCTCTTCGGGCGAAGGCTGCAGGTCTTGCGGCAGTGCGGCCAGCTCCTGCAGGTAGGCGCGCTCCAGATCCTGGCGGCGCAGATGGTCCACCAGCAGGCCACGCGCGATGGTGGCCAGGTAGGCCCGCGGCTGCGCCAGCGCCGGCAACGCGCCGCCCGCCTGCAGCAGGCGCACGAAGGTGTCTTGCGCCAGGTCGGGCGCGCGGTCAGCGCCAGCGCCCAGGCGACGGCCGAGCCAGTGAACAAGCCAGGGCTGATGCGCCCGGTACAGCCCCTCGTGCGAGAACACGCCGCAACATCCGAAAGTTATTGAGAATCATTATTATCTGCGGCGTGCCAGGCGGCTGGCAAGTGCGGCTTTGGCCTGTGGCTTCAGCCCCCGCCGCGCCGGTGATGGCGGTTGCTGTGGATGGCCTGCACCGAAGGCGCCTGCGCCAGCACGCGCAGCTGCGGCGGCGTCACCTCCACCACGAAGCTGCCGTTGAGGTCGTTGCGGCGCGCGGCCTCGGCCAGGCCCAGGCTGGAGAGGCAGGCTTCCAGGTCGTTCATGTCGCAGGCGGGGTACTCGCTCAGCGGCGCAGCAGCCACCGCGCGCTGCGTGGCCGGCGGCGGCAGCAGGCCGCCCGGGCCGACGTTGGTGTGCTGCGCCATCGAGGCGGGCGATGGCGTCACCGGCAGCCGGCGCGCTTCTATGATGACCGAGGTGCGCTGGGCGGCATCGGCCTGGGCCGCGAACTCGACCAGGCTGGCATCGCGCAAGGCGTGGGGGATATGGCTCATGGCAAGGTCCTGCTGCTGGGGCGAGCGTACTGGCAGCTCATGCGGGCTTCAAGCGACGTGGATCAAGCCGCCGGCAGATAACCCAGCTGCACCGCGTTGCCGTAGGCCGCCAGGGCGGAGAGCTTGCCGTGGCCGTAGCGGTGGTCCTGGCCGTTCTCGCCGCAGTCGGTGACGCTGCCGGTGAGCAGCTGCAACAGCGCATCCGAGCGGTCCCAGCCGGTGAGCGAGAGCAGCGCCGACTGCTGCTTGGCCGCCGCGGTGCGGCTGAGCAGCAGGGCCAGCGCACCGGCCGCGTGCGGCGCCGCCATCGAGGTGCCGTTGAGGTGCTCCCACTTGTTCTTGCCGATGCAGGAATACACATGCACGCCAGGGGCGGCCACATCGGGCTTGGCGTACACCAGCGGCAGGTGGCGCGGGTCGATGGCGTCGGAGGTTTCCACCACATGGGTGCGGCCACCGCTGAAGGCGGCGACGCGGCCCTGCACGTCCATTGCCCCCACGGCCAGCGCAAAGAAGTCGTTGCCCGGCGAGCCGCTGGTCTGCGCCCCATCGTTGCCGATGGCCACCACCACCGGCACGCCGGCCGCCCGGGCGGCGATCATGGCGGCGGTGTAGGTGTCCAGCACGCCGGGGTCGAAGGTGAGCCCGCCGAGCGACATGTTGATGACCTCGGCGCCCTGGGCCACCGCCCATTCCATGCCCTTGAGGATCTGCTCGTCGGTGCCTCCGGTCTTGCCCAGCACCTTGGCCACCAGCAGCTGCGCCTGCGGTGCCATGCCGATCCAGCGCCCGCTGCTGCGGCCACCGGCGATGGTGCCGCACACGTGGGTGCCATGGCCGTCGGCGTCCCAGGCCTGGTCGGCGCCCTGCTTCAGCACGCTGCCCTTGGCATCGAATTCGGCGAAGCCGACGACCTTGCCCTGCAGGTCGGGGTGGGTGGCGTCCACGCCGGTGTCCAGCACCGCCACCTTGGCGCCCTGCCCGCGGGCGTCGAAGGCGCCCCAGCACGACAGTGCGCCCACGTCTTCCAGGCCCCAGGCATGGGTCACCCAGCGTTCCACCTCGGGCGGCAAGGTCTTGGCGCGCAGGCGGGGCGGCACGGGCACGCGCCGGTTGGGAAAAATGGCCAGCACGCCGGGCAGTTCTTCGGGCAGGCGGGCCAGGTCATCACGGTCGATCTCCATGGCGGCGGCACCAGCCAGCGCCAGCGGCCGCGGCTGGCCGCCGGCCTCCGACCGACGGGCCAGGCGCGAGGCGCGGATGAAGGCTGCCGCCTGCATGGGCGCGATGGCCGCTGCCCCGCTGCGGCGCAAGGCCTGCACCTTCATCTTCTGCTGCCGCTGCGCCGCGGCCTGGGCCTGCCGCGCCTGGCTGGGCCGCCAGGGTGCGGGCAGCAGATCGCTGGCCACGGTGATGGCCCGCCGCTGCATGGCCACTTCGGCCGCCCGCCGCAAGGTCTCGGCCAGCCCATCGGGCTGGCCCTGCACGATGATGCTCAAGGTGCGCTGGCGGCTTTCATCCAGGATGCGCTCGACCTGGCGTTGGATCTTGTGGCGGGTCATTGAGGCTGAGTGTGCACCGCCTGGGAGGTGGGGGTTGTAGGTGGGGGTAACGGGTGCTTGTGACTGGTGGCTGGGTTGTTGTGCAAACACCCTGGGTGGGTGGGTGCTGGTTTGCTCCGGGCCGTGCGGGCGGGCCCGGGGGCTTAGCTTCCGCGGTCCGCGCTGCGCGCGGACTGCCCTGCGCTACTCGGGCGGGCGGCCCGCGGCCGAACTCGCTACGTTCGCTTCGCTCACTGCGCTCGAACAACGACCGCGAGTCAGTGCACGAAGCGCGCTGCGCGCGCGGCCACCCACCCTGCGTTGCTCGGCGCTCCAGATGCTCCCCCGGACCCACCCGCACAGCCCTGCGCAAAGGTCCACCGCTGGCACTGTGCGTTGCGGGCTCGCGCTGCGCGCATCGCACGCCATGCGGTGCATGCCGCAGTGGCTGAAGCGCGGGGTGGTTTCCTGGCCGAGCCTGCAAAGGGCTGGCACCCGCCAGTCCGAGCCGTGCGGTGGGTGGGGGGCGGTGGGGCGATTTCTGGGGCGGCGAGGAGCGCAGTGGCGAGGTCGGCGCGCGCCAGCGCGCTTCGTGAACTGACTCGCGGTGGTTGTCCGAGCGCAGTGAGCGTCAGCGAACGTAGCGAGTTCCGCCGCGCGACCTCGACGCGAGCAGCGCAGTGGAGTCGGCGAAGCCGACCGCCCCAGCATGAGCCCCGCCGAACCCCGCCCACCGCACGGCGGCCGAACAAGAACAGAACCTATGGCCCACCGCACAGCCACCGAACACAAACAAACAGCTAAAGCACCTTGAAGAAGTGCGTCCCATCCCGCCCCAACTGCTCGACCAGCCCGAACTCCCAGTCCAGGTAAGCCTGCATCGCCTCCGCAGGCGCATCCGTGCCCTCATAGGGCCGCCGATAGCGGTCGATGCGCGGCGACGCCAAGCGCTGCTCACCAGATTCGGTCGGCAGCCCGGCCTCAGCCCAGGCGGTATTGCCGCCATCCAGCACCCACACCTCGGCATCGGTCAGCGCCTGCAGATCGGCCGCGGCGAACTTGGCCAGCAGGCTGCTGCCACAGGTGAGCACATAGCGCCGCGCCGGCCCGATCTTGTCCAGCGCCTGCGCCAGCGTGGCGCGCGGTGTCCACCACGCGCCGGGGATGTGGCGCTTCACATGGTTGGCGCTCGTGGTCAGGTCGATCACCACCGTATCGCCTTCTGCGGTGGCCAACCAGTCGGCCAGCGTGGCCGGCGCCACCGTGCGCGGGGTGGGCACCCGCGGCAGCGGCGGTGCGTCGGGGCCGGTCACACGCGCTTCCAGCGGCAAGGCCTCACCGTCCAGCAGCGCCACCTCCCAGCCCATCTGCGCCAGCCACGATGCCGTCATCGCCGCACGCACGCCACGGCCCGCCTCGGCCAGGTCGCCGCCGTCGTCCACCAGCACGAAGCGCGCGCCGCGCACCGGCGCGTGGTGGTCGGTTTCCTGCACCAGCTGGCCGCCCGGCGCACTGCGGAAGCCCGGCCGGTGGCCGGCCGCGTATTCCTCCGGCGTGCGCACGTCCAGCGCATAGGTGGTGCGGCCCGGCTCGGCGCGCCACGCGGCCAGCGTGGCTTCATCGATGCGCTGTACGCCCGCGCGACGGGCCACGTCCTGCGCGGCGCGCAGCGCGGCGGCTTGTTGCTCAGGGCTCAGGTCGGCGGGGGCACGGCGGGCCTGGCCATGGTCCAGCTGCAGGCCGGCCAGCTTCCAGCCGATGGTGCCGTTGCGCAGCGCCGCCACCGGGTTGGGCAGGCCGGCATTCACCAACGATTGCGTGCCGATGATGCTGCGGGTACGGCCCGCGCAGTTGACGATCACCCGCGTGGCCGGGTCGGGCGCCAGGGCCCGCGCGCGCAGCACCAGCTCGGCGCCCGGCACGCTGGTGGCGGTGGGGATGCTCATCGTCTGGTATTCGTCGAAGCGGCGGGCGTCCAGCACCACCACGTCGGCCTTGGCGTCCAGCAGGGCCTTGACTTCCTCGGCAGCCAGCGACGGCGTGTGGCGCTCGGCCTCCACCAGTTCGCCGAAGCTCTTGCTGGGCACGTTGACGTCGCGGAACAGCTCGCCGCCGGCTTCACGCCAGCCGGCCAGGCCGCCCGCCAGCAGGCGCACGTCGGTGTAGCCCAGCGCCTGCAGGCCGGCCGCGGCGCGCTCGGCCAGGCTCTCACCATCGTCATACACCACGATGGGCGTGTCGCGCCGCGGGATGCGGCCGTAGGCCTGCAGCTCCAGCTTGGACAGCGGCAGGTTGGCCGCCCACAGCGGGTGCGCCTGGGCATAAGGGTCTTCTTCGCGCACGTCGAGCAGCGCAATCTCGCGGCGTTCCAGCAGCTGGGCGCGCACGTCGGCGGGGGTGGCTTGAAGCGTCATTCGGGGTTGTCTAGACAGGTTCAAACGGTGGGCACCGGCGAATAGCCGGACACGAAGCGCTGGCGGCTGCCATCCAGGCCATAGGTGGCCCGCTCGATGCGGCCGATGTCGGCGCCATACACATGGATGCTGATGGACACCTGGTCGTCGAAAGCGTTGACCACGCGGTGGATGTCGCCCACGCGGGGCGACACCGCCTCCACCTGCCCGGGCTCCAGCCGTTGCGGCGGACCGGCTTCCACCAGCGTGTGCGGCCCGGCGAAGCGGTAGCCCTGCGAGAACTCGGCGCCGCGCAGCATGCCGATCAGGCCCCACACCGTGTGGTCGTGGATGGGCGTGGACTGGCCGGGCCCCCACACGAAGCTCACCACCGAGAAGCGGCCCTGCGCATCCACGTGCAGCGGGTACTGGCGGTAGCGCTCACCGGGCATCGCATAGGCGGCGGGCAGCCAGCGGTCGTCGGCCACCAGGCGGCCCAGCAGCAGGCCGCCTTCGTCCAGCAGGCGCGGCTCGGGCGGAGCCTGCGCGACCAATGCCTCCAGCGACTGGATGAAGGAGCGGAAGGCGGGGGCTTCAACGTGCATGGCGAACTCCTGACAACGGCACGGCCTCTAGATGGTGCCTCAAATCCGCTCGCGTCATGCCAACCCGCCTTCGAAAGCACGCTGCCCGGCCTGCTGCAGGATGCTGTCGTTCTGCGGCGTGTGGATGCGGCTGCACAGCACGTCACGGTGGTGCCGCTCCAGCGGATTGCGGCGCGCCAGGCCGTGGTTGCCGCTGAGTTCCAGCGCAATGTCCACCACGCGGATGGCGTTGTGCGTGAGGCTGTACTTGGCCAGGCTGCTGTCGGCCACGCGCGGCGGGTGGCCGGCGTCGGCGGCCCGCACCAGCTGCTCCAGCAGCGCATCGTTGGCCCACAGCAGGGCCTCGATCTCGCCCACCTTCTCGCGCACCCGGGGCAGCGTGGCCAGCGGTGCGCCCAGGCTGCCCGGGGCGCGCTGCTCCAGGAAGTCCAGCAGCCAGCCGCGGGCGGCACGGGCCACCCCGTCGTACAGCGCGCCCAGCAGCACGATCATCCAGGCGTACTGGTCGTCGTCGGGGCCGGCGGCCCACTCGGTGGGCGCGCGCAGGTCCACCGCATGGTCAGCCGGCAGCAGCACGTCGGTGAACACCACTTCATGGCTGCCCGAGGCACGCAGGCCCAGGTGGTCCCAGCTCTCGATCACGCGGATGCCCGGCGCCTCACGCGGCACCAGGAACACGCCCACGCGGGGCTGCGGCTCGTCGGTGCGGCCCCACACGGCCAGCCAGCGCAGCGCCGGAATGCCGGTGGTGTAGAGCTTGTGGCCGCTGAGGCGCCAACCATCGGCCGTGCGCCGGGCCACGGTGCCGGGCAGGCCGCCGCGGGCCGGCGAGCCCAGCTGCGGCTCCACCCGCAGCGAGTTGGCCAGCGCGCCGTCGGCCACCGCGCTGCGCAGCACCGCCTCGCGCAGGTGGGCGGGCCAGCGGCTGTCGGCGCGGGTGATGCTGCGGTGGATCAGGAAGGTCATGGTGAGCACCAGCGCGGTGGCCGGCTCGCCGCGCGCCACCGCGCCCACGATGCGGCGCGCCGTCGCCAGGTTGGCACCGCCGCCGCCCAGGGCCACCGGCACCACCGAGGCCACCAGGCCGTGGCGCTGCAGCTCGGCGAAGTTGGCATGCGGAAAGCTGGCCTCGCGGTCATGGTCGGCCGCGGTGGCGGCAAAGCGCTGGGTCAGCCGGGCCAGCGCCGCGCCCAGTTCGTCGGGGTGGGTGGGCGCGGGCGGCGCATTGCGGGCGGGCGTGGCCGCCAAAGAACTGCTCATCGCGCGGGCTCCTTCATCCGGGGCTTGCAGCCTAGGCGCCGCGGCGCGGCAAGGGAAACAAGCAAAACGCATAGACAACTTCGGTTTGCTTCGTTGGACCTTGGCACCGGGGCGCGTAGCGTGCCGCACCGGCCTCGCCCATCTGGCAGGCCTTCAGCTTTTGTGAGGGAACACGCATGAGCATCGAATTCATCGGCATGATCCAGAGCCAGAAGGTCTCGGAGATCCATGCCGCCAGCGGCCCGGCGATCGACCGCGACTACGTCAAGGCCTTTGCGCAGGCGCATGAGGCCGCAGGCTTTGACCGCATCCTGGTGCCGCACCACTCCACGGGGCCCAGCGCCACGCTCACCATCAGCTATGCAGCCGCGCACACCGAGCGCGTGCACTTCATGCTGGCGCACCGGCCGGGCTTCACGGTGCCCACGCTGGCGGCACGGCAGATCGCCTCGCTCGACCAGTTCAGCGGTGGCCGGCTGGCCGTGCACTTCATCTCCGGCGGGTCGGATGCCGAGCAGCGCCGCGATGGCGACTACCTGGACCACGACCAGCGCTACGAGCGCACCGACGAATACCTGACGCTGCTGCGCCGGCTGTGGACCAGCGACCAGCCCTTCGACCACCAGGGCAAGCACTACCGCTTCGAGGCCGGCTTCTCCGAAGTCAAGCCGGTGCAAAAGCCGCATGTGCCCATCTATTTCGGCGGCGCCAGCGAAGCGGCGCTGCCGGTGGCCGGCAAGCATGCCGACGTGTACGCGCTGTGGGGCGAATCGCTGGACCAGGTGAAGGAGCTGACCACCCGCGTCAAGGCCGAGGCCGCGCGCCACGGCCGCACGGTGCGCTTCTCGGTCTCGTTCCGGCCCATCCTGGCCGCGACGGAAGACGCTGCCTGGGCCCGCGCCGAAAGCATCCTGGCCCGCACCCGCCAGCTGCGGCAGGAAGCCGGCTACAGCCGCGGCGGCCCGCAACAAAGCGAAGGCGCACGCCGGCTGCTGGCCGCGGCCGCGCAGGGCACCCGGGTGGACAAGCGGCTGTGGACCGCCATTGCGCAGGAGACCGGCGCACGCTCGAACAGCACCGCACTGGTGGGCACGCCCGAGCAGGTGGCCGAGGCGCTGCTGGATTACTACGACCTGGGCGTCACCACCTTCCTGATCCGCGGCTTCGACCCGCTGGAAGACGCGATCGACTACGGCCGCGAGCTGATTCCGCGCACCCGCGCGCTGGTGGCCGAGCGCCTGGCCGCCCGCCAGGCCGCGCCGCTGGCCGCCTGAAGGAGCATCCGATGACACGACTCTCCCGCCGCAGCCTGCTGCGCGCTACCGGTGCCGCCGCCGTCGTCGGCCCGGTCGGCATCGCCACCACCGGTGCGCTGGCGCAGCCGCGCAAGCTCACCTTCGCCTGGAATGCCAACGCCTTCTGCCTGTCGCCCGTGGTGGTGGCACAGGAGCTGGGCTACTTCGAGCGCAACGGTGTGCTGGTTGACCTGATCAACTACACCGGCAGCACCGACCAGCTGCTGGAATCGCTGGCCACCGGCAAGGCCGATGCGGCGGTGGGCATGATCCACCGCTGGCTCAAGCCGCTGGAAGCCGGCTTCGACGTCAAGCTCATCGGCAGCTCGCACGGCGGCTGCGTGCGGCTGATCGGCGCCAAGGCCACCGGCGCCACCACGCTGCAAAGCCTGAAGGGCAAGACCATCGGCGTGCCCGACCTGGCCGCGCCGGGCAAGAACTTCTTTTCCATCCTGCTGGCCAAGAACGGCATCGACCCCGACAAGGACGTGACCTGGCGCCAGTACCCGGCCGACCTGCTCGGCGTGGCGGTGGACAAGGGCGAGATCCAGGCCATCGCCGACGGCGACCCCAACCTGTACCTGCTGGAAAAGCGCAAGCCCGGCGTGTACACCGAGATCGCGACCAACCTGAGCGGCGAATACAAGGACAAGGTGTGCTGCATCGTCGGCGCCCGCGGCGAGCTGGTGCGCAAGGAGCGGCCGGTGGCCGCCGGCGTGGCGCGCGCCATCGTGCAGGCCTCGGACTACGTGGCCGACAACCCGAACGAATCGGCCAAGCTTTTCGCCAAGTACTCGCCCAAGGTGCCGGTGGAAGACCTGCGCGCGCTGCTGGGCACGCTGACGCACCGCCACCACCCGATGGGCGGCGACTTCCTGAAGGAGATCGAGTTCTACGCCCGCGATTTCCGGTCGGTGGGCGTGCTCAAGCAGAGCACCGACCCCGTGCGCCTGGCGCGCCACGTGTACGCCGACGTGCTGGGCTGAAACCGCCATGACCGCCTTGACCTCGCCGCGCGCCGAGCGCGCGCCTGCCGCGCCGCGGCCGCCCGTGTGGTGGAGCGGCCTGGCCGCTGCCATCGCCTGGGCCGGCACCGGCGCACTGACGCTGGGGCTGCCCAACCAGGTGGAGGGCTTCACCGACTGGGTCTACACCACCGAATTCGGCTGGCTGGCGCTGGCCGTTGCCGCGCTGCTGGCCGGCCTGGGCGTGGCCGCGCCGCTGGCCGGGCGGCCGGGCCTGGCCGCCCGCGACACGCTGCGCCCCGCCGGGCCCTGGCTGGTGGCGCTGGGGCTGCTGTTCGGCGCCTGGGAGCTGTTCACGGCCAAGCTGGGCTGGCTGCCCACGCCCTTCTTCGCACCGCCCACCGCGCTGGCCGAGGTCTACACCGACGACTGGCGGCGCCTGGGCGACAGCGCCTTCAACTCGGTCAAGCTGCTGGCCTTCGGCGTGGCCTGGGGCGCCAGCGTGGGCTTCCTGATCGGGGTGGCGATGGGCTGGTCGCGGCTGGTGGGCTACTGGGCGCACCCGGTCATCCGCTTCCTGGGGCCGGTGCCGGCTTCGGCGCTGCTGCCGCTGGCCTTTTTCGTGTTTCCGTCCAGCTATGCGGCGGCCATCTTCCTGATCGCGCTGGCCACCGGCTTCCCGGTGGCGGTGCTCACCTGGTCGGGCGTGGCCGGCGTCAACCGCCACTACTACGACGTGGCGCGCACGCTGGGTGCCTCGCCGCTGTTCCTGGTGCTGCGGGTGGCCATTCCGGCGGCGCTGCCGCAGGTGTTCGTGGGCCTGTTCATGGGCCTGGGCGGCGCCTTCTCCATCCTGGTCACGGCCGAGATGATGGGCGTGAAGTCGGGCCTGGGCTGGTACCTCACCTGGGCGCAGGGCTGGGCTTCGTACAGCAACATGTACGCGGCCCTGATCGTGATGGCGGTGGTGTGCTCCGGCCTGATCACGCTGCTGTTCGCGGTGCGCGATCGCGTGCTGTCGTGGCAGAAGGGCACGGTGAAGTGGTGAGCTCTTGCATTGATATACGCGCCGTCAGCCACCGCTTCGAGCTGCCCGCCGGCCCGCTGCCGGTGCTGCAGGACATCGACCTGACCATCCAGCCCGGCGAATTCGTCGCGCTGCTGGGCCCCAGCGGTTGCGGCAAGAGCACTTTGCTGCGGCTGGTGGCCGGGCTGGAGCCGGCCAGCCAGGGCACCCTGCTGCAGGACGGGCAGGCCATCGCCCGGCCCGACCCTTCGCGCATCGTCGTGTTCCAGGACCCGACGCTCTACCCCTGGCGCACCGTGTGGCACAACGTGGCCCTGGGCCTGCAGGCCCGCGGCCTGCTGAAGCTGCGCCGCCACCGGGTGGACGAAGCGCTGGCGCTGGTGGGCCTGCGCGACTTTGCCGATGCCTATCCGCACCAGCTGTCGGGCGGCATGGCGCAGCGGGTGGCGCTGGCGCGCGCGCTGGTCAACGACCCCAAGCTGCTGGTGCTGGACGAACCGCTGGGCAAGCTCGATTCACTCACCCGGCTGACGATGCAGAGCGAGCTGGTGGCCTTGTGGCAACGCGCCGGCTTCTCGGCGCTGCTGGTCACGCACGACGTGGAAGAAGCGCTGTTCATGGCGCAGCGCGTGATCGTGTTCAGCGACCGGCCGGCCCGCATCGTGGCCGACATCGCCAACCCCTTGCCCTACCCGCGCCACCGCGGCCACCCCGAACTGGCGGCGCTGCGCCACCAGGCGCTGCGGCTGCTGGGCCTGGACGCCACCTGGTAGCGGGCGGCGGTGGACACGCCCGCGCTGCAGAACCTGCTGCTGCAACTGGCCCAGGCCGCCCAGCGCGGCCTGCTGGCGCTGCTCGATGCGCTGGGGCTGGCGCCGCCGGTGCACGGCCAGCCGGCCTGGCCGCTGCCCTGGCGCGTGGCAGTGGAAAACCTGCTGATCGACGGCGGCCTGGCGCGCGAGCTGGCGCTGTGGCTGCTGCTGGCTGGCACCGCGCTGGCCTTTGCGCTGCTGGCGCTGGCCTGGCAGCGCCGGCGCTGGCCGCTGCTGGCGGGTGCCGCCGCGCTGCTGGCGCTGGCGCCCTGGCCGCCGGCCGCCTTGCTGTTCACGCCCGCGGTGCCCACCAGCTTCCACCGCTCACCCACCGGCTTCGAGGCGGCAGGCATCCAGCGCGGGCTGGCGCTGTACCAGGCGCAATGCGCCGCCTGCCATGGCGCCGATGGCCGCGGTGAAGGCCCATTGGCCGCCAGCCTGCCGCGCTGGCCGCCCACGCTGAGTGCCGGCCTGCTGTGGAAGCGGGCCGAAGGCGAGCTGCTGTGGCGGGTGCAGCAGGGCCTGCATGACGCGCAGGGCCGCCCCACCATGCCCGGATTTGCCGACCGCCTGAGCACCGACGACACCTGGGCCGTGCTGGACGCGATGAAGGTGCTGGCCGCCGGTGACAGCGCCCGCCGCCAGGCGGCCTGGCCGTGGCCGGTGGCCGCGCCCCGGCTGGCGGTGGAATGCGCCGATGCACCCGGCCCGCGGCCCTTGAGCCACTGGCGCGGCCAGCGACTGCGCCTCGTGCTGGCCGGCGGGCCGCTGCCTCAGCCCATCGAAGATCCGCGTTTCGTTACCGTGGTGCTGGGCGCCGAAGCGCCGCCGGACGATGGCGTGGCCGCGGCCCGCCAGGCCGGCGCCGACTGCAGCGTGCGATCGGACGCGGCGCGTGCCGCCTATGCGCAGCTGGCGGGCCAGGCCTGGCCGTCACCGGTGGCGGGCCGCGACCCGGCCGCCGGGCTGCAGTTCCTCATCGACCGCGACGGCTGGCTGCGCGCTGTGTCCCGCCCCGGCGCACCCGGCTGGTCGGCCGACGACCTGCTGTGCCGCGCCGAGCCCGGCGCCGGCAATGCCACCACTGCGCCGGCCCGCGACGGCCTTGACGCCCTGATCGCCCGCATGGACGCCGAGCCCGTGCAGGTGGCGCGGCTGGGCTTGCCGCATGCGAGGTGAACAGGAGGTGGGCTGCCCTTGTCGGGGCCTGTGATCGGCAAGGCCGCGGCGGTGCGCACCTCCTGCTCCACCAGGCCGCGCAGCAGGCTGAGAAAGCTGCCCGGCATCGAGTTGACGAGGCTGCCGCGCAGCGACCTGCTGCCGCCCGGCCCCTGGCAACGCGCCACCCAGTACAACCGCCCCCAGTACAGGTCGAACCACACCCGCACGTTGGCAGGTGGCAGGGCGGCGGGGGCGAGAAGGAAGTGGTGGCGCGGCATGGGCTCTCAATCGGTTGACGCCCCTCGGGCAAACACCGTACCCGTGCCCCTTCGCCAGCCCAGCAGCAAGGCGCCACCCGCCAGCCACAAGGCCAGGGCACCGGGCTCGGGCACCGCGGACACCGTGGCCACGAAGCGCGCCGACTGGAAGGCCGCGGTGGCGTAGCCATAGGCTGAAGCCGTACCGTCCTCGCCTTCCAGGTAGGCCGCGCTCACCATCAGCTCGCCGCGCAGCGCTGCATCGTCGGGGTTGATGGCGCCGCTGCCGGCAAAGCTGTCGCCGTTGAAGCCGACCGCGAACGGCAGGCCGTAGGACCAGCTGGCATCGCCCACCACGTTGCGCTGGCCGGTGATTTCCAGCCGCAGCGCATCGATGCGCCATCCGGGGTTGGCCTGGAAGCGCAGGCCGCTGAACTCGAAGAAGCCCAGCAACTGGTGGTAGCCGTTGCGCCCGCTGCCCCCCACCCGCAACTGCAGGTTGGGCGAGAAGGAGAAGCCTTCGGTGGCGCCCGACTGCTGCAACGCCAGGCTGCCGAACAAGGACGGGTCAGCCACGAAGTCACCGTCGTCGCCCGACAGGAAGTCCGCGCCGGCGTTGTACGAGGCCGCGCCCTGCGCCAGCGTCACGGTCACACGCCCGAGGTCGAAGCTGCAGGCGTCGCTGGAGCCGTCGCAGGTGCCGGGCGGCGCGGCCGTCGCCAGCGGCAGTGCGGTGAACAACAGCAGCGCCACGGCGCCGGAACCCTGAATGCAGATGGGTCTCATGTCGTCTCCTCTTGGTGGGCACGCCGACCGGCGTGCTGGCGCATCTTGCGCGCCCCATGAGGAAAGCGGAATACGTAAGCGGAAAAGCTTCGTTCGCAAGCGCGGCTGCGCTGCCTATGGTTCGGGCTCTTCGATGCCGTACCCGAACCAGGATCTCCATGAGCGCAGTGCTTTCACGCCCTACCCCGGCCAGTACCTCCGCCCCCGCCACCGCCAGCGGCCTGGTGCTGAATACCCACCCGCAACGCCAGGACTGGTTCGACGATGAGCCGCCCCGCACGCTGCTGCAGGAGCGGCTGCACCGCCAGCAGCGGCTGGCCGCGGCCTTCCGCATCTTTGCGCGCTACGGCTTCGACCAGGGCCTGGCCGGCCACATCACCGCGCGTGACCCCGAGCTGGCGGACCACTTCTGGGTCAACCCCTTCGGCCTGCACTTCTCGCGCATCAAGGTGTCGGACCTGCTGCTGGTAAATGCCCGCGGCGAGATCGCCTACGGCCGCGGGCCGCTGAACCGCGCGGCCTTCGCCATCCATGCCGCCATCCACGAGGCCCGGCCCGATGTGGTGGCCGCCGCGCACACCCATTCGCTGTACGGCAAGGCCTGGGCCTCGCTGGGCCGCAAGCTCGACCCGCTGACGCAGGACGGCTGCGCCTTCTACGAAGACCATGGCCTCTTCACCGACTTCAATGGCGTGGTGTACGAGACCGACGAAGGCGCCCGCATCGCCGAGGCCCTGGGCGCGCACAAGGGCGTGATCCTGAAGAACCACGGCATCCTCACCGCCGGGCCCACGGTGGAGGCCGCGGCCTGGTGGTACATCGCGCTGGACAACGCCTGCCACACCCAGCTGCTGGCCGAAGCCGCCGGCACGCCGCAGCCGATCCAGCACGAGATGGCCGCGTTGACGCATGGGCAGGTGGGCCGCGCCAATGGCGCCGCCCGCGCCTTCGATGCCCTGTACCAGGGCCTGGTGGAGGCTGAGCCCGAGGTGCTGCAATGAAGCGCCGTGAACTCACCTTCGGCCTGGCGGCTACGCTGGCCGGCGCCTGGCCCGCGGTGCGTGCGCAGGGCCGCACGCTGCTCAAGGCCGGCGACCAGAAGGGTGGCCTGCGCGCGCTGCTGGAAGCGGCGGGCGAGCTGCAGAACCTGCCCTACGACATTCAATGGGCCGAGTTTCCGGCCGCCGCGCCGCTGGCCGAGGCCTTGAACGCCGAGGCGGTGGACTTCGGCCCCATCGGCGATGCGCCGCTGATCTTCGCGCTGGCCAATGGCGTGCGCATCAAGGCCTTCGCGGTCAACCGCTCCGACCCCTACGGCACCGCGGTGCTGGTGCGCCCGGATTCACCGCTGAAGACGGCGGCCGACCTGAAGGGCAAGCGCATCGGCACCAACCGCGGCTCCATCGGCCACTTCATCGCGCTCAAGGCCCTGGCCTCGGCGGGCCTGAAGCCCGAGGCCGACACCTTCCGCTTCCTGCCGCCGCCTGATGCCAAGCTGGCCTTGACGCAAGGCGCCATCGACGCCTGGGCCACCTGGGAGCCCTACACCGCGATGGCCGAGACCGCCGGCCAGGCCCGCGTGCTGGTCAGCGGCCGCGGCCTGTCGTCGGGCCTCAGCTTCCTGGCGGCCACCGACACGGCGCTGGCCGCCAAGCGCGAGGCGCTGCACGACTTCGCGCAGCGCGTGGTGCGGGCCCAGCGCTGGTCGTACCAGCACGTGCCTGAGTTTGCGGCGGCCCTGGCCCGGATCATCGGCATCGCCCCCGAAGCCGCGCGCCTGCAGTTCGAGCGCCGCGCGCAGCGCTGGATCGCGGTGGACGCGCAGGTGCTGGCCGACCAGCAGCGCACCGCCGACTTCTTCCTGGAGGCCGGGCTGCTCAAGCAGCGGCTGGACGTGCGCCCCACCTTCGACAACGGCTTCGTGCCCGCCGCCTGACGGCGCGCGCCCTCCTCATCTTCTCTCGCAGTTCACAGGCCCATCCATGTCCCTCCATCGCCGCACCCTCCTCACCCGCACCGGCGCGCTCGGCAGCCTGGCCGCCTTCGGCCTGCCCTGGTGGCATCCGCAGGCGCTGGCGCAGGCCAGCGGCGGCAAGCCCGTCACCGGTGGCGTGCTCAACGTCGCGGTCGCGCCCGAGCCCACGCAGCTCACCTCGGCCTTCATCACCACGATGAACATCGGCATGCTGTCGAGCAAGGTGCTGGAAGGGCTGGTGAGCTACGACCTCAACCTGCGGCCGGTGCCCGCGCTGGCCACCTCATGGGACCAGGCGGCCGATGGCAAGACCCTCACCTTCAAGCTGCGCCAGGGCGTGAAGTGGCACGACGGCGCCGACTTCACCGCCGCCGACGTGGAATACACGCTGCAGGAGGTGTGGCGCAAGCTGCACCCCTTCGGCCGCGCCGCCTTCGCCAACGTGGAGAAGGTGGAAACGCCCGACAAGCACACCGTGGTGCTGCGGCTCAGCGCGCCGGCGCCCTACATCCTCAACTACATCAACACCTACGGCGCGCAGATCCTGCCCAGGCACCTGTACGCCGGCAAGGACGTGCTGACGAACCCGCTGAACAACGCCCCGGTGGGCACCGGCCCCTTCGTGTTCAAGGAGTGGGTCAAGGGCAGCCACGTGCGGCTGGAACGCAACCCGCATTACTGGGGCAAGGGACCCGACGGCACGCCGCAGCCCTACCTGGACGGCATCGTCTTCAAGTTCATCCCCGATGCGGCGGCGCGCACGGTGGCGCTGGAGGCGGGCGAGATCGACGTGGCCCTGGGCTCCATCATCCCGCTGACCAACCTCAACCGCTTCAAGGACAAGGCCCGCTACAGCATCAACACCGACGACGGCCGCTACCTGTCCACCATCTTCCTGGCGCAGTTCAACGTGCGCCGGCCGCAGCTGCAGGACAAGCGGGTGCGCCAGGCCTTCGCCTACGCCATCGACCGCGAGGCGCTGCTCAAGATCGTGTTCCTGGGCTATGGCAAGCCGGCCACCGGGCCGGTGCCGTCTTCGGTCGTCAACTACTACAGCGACCAGGTGCGCAAGTACCCGCTGGACTTGAAGCGTGCCGAGGCGCTGCTCGACGAGGCCGGCCTCAAGCGCGGTGCCGGCGGCAAGCGGCTGTCGGTGACGCTGGACTTCGACGGCGGCAGCGGGCCCACCGCCTCGCGCCCGGCCGAGTTCATCAAGCAGTCGCTGGCCAAGATCGGCGTGGAGGTGGAGCTGCGCGCGGGTGATACCGCCACCTACCTGCGCCGCATCTTCACCGACCAGGACTACGACCTGATGATCTCCAGCCTGCACCGCCTGCCCGACCCCACGCTGGGCGTGCAGCGGCTGTACTGGACGAAGAACATCATCAAGGGCTCGCCGTGGACCAACGGCTCGGGCTACAGCAACCCCGAGCTGGACCGCGTGATGGAAGCGGCGGCCGACGAGCCCGACCCGGCCAAGCGCAAGGCGCTGATCGTGCAGTGGCAGCAGATCGTGCAGGAGGACGTGCCGCTGCTGGAGCTGATCGAGCAGACCTGGGTGACGGTGGCCACGGCGCGCTTTCGCAAGCAGCAGCCGCAGGGCGACGGCCTTTTCGCCTCGCTGGCCGACGCCTGGCTGGAACCCAAGGGCGCCTGAGGTGCCCGGCATGGACCTGGGGCGCTACCTGAGGAACCGGCTGCTGCAGGTGCTGCCGGTGGTGCTGGGCATCGCGCTGCTCAACTTCCTGGTGCTGCAGCTGGCACCGGGTGACGTGGTGGACGTGCTGGCCGGCGAAGCCGGCGCCGCCACGCCCGAGCAGATGGCCGCGCTGCGGGCGCAGTTCGGCCTCGACCAGCCGCTGGCGGCGCAGCTGCTGGCCTACCTGGGCCGGCTGCTGACGCTGGACCTGGGCTGGTCGTACCGGCAGAACATGCCGGTGCTGGACCTCATCCTCAGCCGGCTGCCGGCCACGCTGCTGCTGATGGCGCTGGCCATGGGCTTTGCGCTGGTGCTGGGCATGCTGCTGGGCACGCTGTCGGCGCTCAAGCCCGGCGGCTGGTTCGACCATGTGGTGGCGGTGGCCGTGCTCTTCGCCTATGCCATGCCCACCTTCTGGCTGGGGCTGATGGCGCTGGTGCTGTTCGCCGGCAAGCTGGGCTGGCTGCCGGCCGGCGGCATGGTCACCGTGGGCCTGCAAGGGCCCTGGTGGGTGCATGCGCTGGACGTGGCGCACCATGCCGTGCTGCCGGCGCTCACGCTGTCCACCTTCTTCCTGGCGGTGTATGCGCGGCTGATGCGCAGCGCGATGGTCGAGACGCTGGGCGCCGACTTCATCCGCACCGCGCGGGCCAAGGGCGCCTCCGAGCCGCGGGTGCTGGCCGGCCATGCGCTGCGCAATGCGGCGCTGCCGCTGGTCACGATGCTGGGCTACCAGGTGGCTTCGCTGCTCAGCGGCGCGGTGCTGGTGGAGTCGGTGTTCTCGTGGCCGGGCCTGGGCCGGCTGGCCTTCGAGGCCATCCTGGCGCGCGACTTCAACCTGCTGCTGGGCATCCTGCTGCTCAGCTCATTGCTGGTGACGGTGATCAACATCTTGGTCGACCTGGCCACGGCGCTGCTGGACCCGCGGGTGCAGCTGCATGCACCGCATGGGGTGCGCGCATGACCACGCTGCACACGTCTTCGGCCTGCACCGACTGCGCGCTGCCGCCCAGCCGCCGGCAGCGCCTGGCAGCGCGGGCCACCGCCGCCGCGCACGCCGTGGCCCGCCGTCCTGCCCTGGCGGTGGGCGGCCTGATGCTGCTGGCCCTGGCCGCGGTGGCGCTGTTCGGCCGCCTGGTGTTCAGCGCCGACCCCTGGGACATGGCCGGCCCGCCGATGCTGTGGCCGGGTGAAGACCCGGCCTACCCGCTGGGCACCGACCTGATGGGCCGCGACATCGCCACCGGGCTGGTGTCGGGCGCGCGGGTCTCGCTGCTGGTAGGGCTGGTGAGCACCGCGCTGTCGGCGCTGCTGGGCGTGGCCATCGGCGCGCTGGGTGGCTTCTACCGCGGCTGGGTGGATGCGCTGCTGGGCCGCGTCACCGAGGTGTTCCAGACCGTGCCCAAGTTCGTGCTGGCAGTGGTGCTGGTGGCCTTGTTCAAGCCCTCGATCACCACCGAGGTCATCGCCATCGGCATCGTCAGCTGGCCGGCCACCGCGCGGCTGGTGCGGGCCGAGTTCCTGCGGCTGCGCGAGCGTGAGTTCGTGCTGGCGGCCGAAACCCTGGGCATGGGCGACCTGCGGCTGATGCTGACGCAGATCCTGCCCAATGCCTTGCCTTCGGTGGTGGTCGTGTCCACGCTCACCATCGCCAATGCCATCCAGACCGAGGCGGCCCTGGCCTTCCTGGGCCTGGGCGACCCCAACGTGATGAGCTGGGGCACCCTCATCGGTGCCGGGCGCGAGCAGGTGGTGGACGCCTGGTTCATCTGCGCGCTGCCGGGCGCCGCCATCGTGGTGGCGGTGCTGGGCTTCAACCTGGTGGGTGAAGGGCTGAGCGAGCTGGTCAACCCGCAACTCAAGCGGCGGGCCCTGGCATGACCCACACCACCCCCCTGCTGGAAGTGCGAGGCCTGCGCACCTGGTTCCACACCCCGGCCGGCGTGGCCAAGGCGGTGGACGGCGTCGACCTGACGCTGCACCGTGGCCAGACGCTGGCCTTGGTGGGCGAAAGCGGCAGCGGCAAGTCGGTCACCGCCGCCTCCCTGCTGCGCCTGGTGGCGCCACCCGGGCGCATCGAAGCCGGCCAGGTGCTGCTGCAGGGCACCGACCTGCTGCAGCTGGACGCCGCCGCGCTGCGCCGCGTGCGCGGCGGCCGCATCGGCATGGTGTTCCAGGACCTGTCGGCGCTGAACCCGGTGCAGACCATCGGCGCGCAGATCGCCGAGGCGGTGCGGCTGCACCAGCCGCAGCTGGGCCGGCGTGCCGCCTGGGACCGCGCGGTGCAGTTGCTGGCCCAGGTGCGCCTGCCCGACCCGCAGGCGCAGGCCCATGCGGTGCCGCACCGGTTGTCGGGCGGCCAGCGCCAGCGGGCGCTGATCGCGCTGGCGCTGGCCGGCGAGCCCGAGCTGCTGGTGGCCGACGAGCCCACCACCGCGCTGGACGTGACCACCCAGGCCGAGATCCTGGCCCTGCTGGCCGAGCTGCAGCGAAGCACCGGCCTGGGCCTGCTGCTCATCACCCACGACCTGGGCGTGGTGGCCCAGGTGGCCGACCGCGCGGCCGTGATGTATGCCGGCCGCATCGTGGAAGAAGGGCCGGTGGCCGAGCTGTTCGCGGCGCCGCGCCACCCCTACACCGCCGGCCTGCTGGCCTCGGTGGCGCTGGAGCAGGTGGCCCCCGGCAGCCGGCTGCCCGAGATCGGCGGCACCGTGCCCTCGCTGCTGGCGCTGCCGCCGGGCTGCGCCTTCGCGCCGCGCTGCGCCATGGCCAGCCCCCGCTGCCGGCAGGCCGCGCCACTGCTGCTGCAGCAAGGCGGCCGCGCCAGCGCCTGCCACCATCCGCTGGTGCCGGCGCGGGCCCAAGCCGTTGACGAGGCCTGGGCCGCATGAGTGCACAAACTCCCCTGCTGCAACTCAGCGCCGTGGCCAAGCGCTATCCCGGCGCGCCGGGCGCCGCGCCGCGCGCGCTGGACGGCATCGACCTGCACATCGGCCGCGACGAGACGCTGGGCCTGGTCGGCGAAAGCGGCTGCGGCAAGTCCACCCTGGCCCGCGCGGTGATGCGGCTGGTGGACGTGGACCAGGGCCGCATCGTGTTCGATGGCGAGGACATCACCCACCGCAGCCGCCGCGCGCTGGCGCCGCAGCGCGCCCGCATGCAGATGGTGTTCCAGGATCCGTATGCCTCGCTCAACCCGCGGCTGACCATCGGCCAGGCGCTGGAAGAGCCGCTGCGCGTGCAGCGGCGCGGTGCCAACGCGGCCGAGCGGCGCGAGCGGGTGCAGGCCATGCTGGCCCGCGTCGGCCTGCGGCCGGAGATGGCAGCGCGCCATCCGCATGAGTTCTCGGGCGGCCAGCGGCAGCGGGTGGCCATTGCCCGCGCGCTGATGCTGGAGCCCGAGCTGCTGGTGTGCGACGAGGCGGTGTCGGCCTTGGACGTGTCGGTGCGCGCCCAGGTGCTGAACCTGCTGCTGGACCTGCGCGCGCACTTCGGGCTGGCGGGTCTCTTCATCTCGCACGACCTGGGCGTGGTGCGCCACATGGCCGACCGCGTGGCGGTGATGTTCCGCGGCCGGGTGGTGGAACTGGCGCCGCGCGACAGCCTGTGGCGCACGCCCCTGCACCCCTACACCCGCACGCTGATGGCGGCCACGCCCGGCCTGCAGCGGCGCAGCCCGCCCATCACGCCTGTCGCGGCCACCGCCGATGCGGCGGGCAAAGCCGAAGGCTGCGCCTTCCGCCATCGCTGCCCGCTGGCCAGCAGCCGCTGCCACAGCGAGGCCCCGCCCCTGCGACGCCTGGACGACGGCCACCACGTCGCCTGCCACCACGTCTGACACCCCACCGAGGAAGTACCGTGACCACCACGCCCCGTTCCCACCCGCGCCGCCGCCTGCTGGCGGCCACCCTGCTGCTGGCCGGCCTGCCGCTGTGGGCGCGCGCCCAGGCGGCCGAGCCGCTGCGCATCGGCTTCATGCCGGGCCCTTACCGCGATGCCTTCCGCCTCGGCATCGAGCCGCAGCTCAGGCAGCTGGGGTATGAGGTGCAGTACGTCGAGTTCAGCCAGGGCGTGCAGCCCAACGACGCGGTGGAGCGCGGCCAGATCCACGCCAACATCTTCCAGCACACGGTGTACCTGGAGGCCAGCAACCAGCGGCAGAAGTTCGACCTGGTGCCCATCGTGCACGTGCCCACGCCGCCGATGGGCCTGTACAGCAAGCGCTGGAAGTCGCTGGCCGAGGTGCCGCAGGGCGCCACCGTCACCGTGCCCTCCGACCCGGTGAACACCGCCCGTGCGCTGCGCATCCTGGAGGCCGCCGGCTGGGTGAGCCTGAAGCCCGGCGTGG
This sequence comes from Aquincola tertiaricarbonis, assembly GCF_023573145.1. Lineage (GTDB taxonomy): Bacteria > Pseudomonadota > Gammaproteobacteria > Burkholderiales > Burkholderiaceae_C > Aquincola > Aquincola tertiaricarbonis_B. The sequence goes on along the minus strand of NZ_CP097635.1, from coordinate 2,048,227 downwards.
ACGCGGCCAGCGTGTCGGAGCGCGACATCACCCGCAACCCGCGCCAGCTGAAGATCGTGCCGCTGGATGCCGCACAGGCACCGCGCTCGCTGGACGATGCCGACCTGGCCGCCATCCAGGGCAACTTCGCAGTGGCCTATGGCCTGAAGCTGACCGAAGCCTTGAAGCTGGAAGACATGACCCTGCCCTATGTGAACGTGGTGGCCGTCAAGCGCAGCAACCAGAACGCGAAGTTCGCGCGCGATCTCGTGGCCGCCTACCAATCGCCGCAGTTCCAGCAGGCCTTTGAATCCAACCCGGCCTGGAAGGGCTACCCCCTGCCCGACTACTTCAAGCCGGCCAGCGTGGCGGCCAAGCCATGAGCGGCGTGCCCGCACGGCGCCAGCTGAAGCTGGGCGCCTACTTCACCGGCTCGGCGGTGCAAGGCGACAGCTGGCGCCACCCGGCTTCCGACATCGATGCCGCCTGGAACGTGCAGCGCTACGTGTCCTATGCCCGCAAGCTGGAAGCCGCCTGTTTCGACGCGCTGTTCTTCTACGACAACGTGTTCGCCGCCGCCGACCCGGCCACGGTGGCCCAGAGCCCGCAGGCCCCGCGCTGGGAACCGATGGTGCTGCTGTCGGCCCTGGCCATGGCCACCGAGCGCATCGGCCTGGTGGGCTCGGTGAGCACCAGCTACAGCGAGCCCTACAACGTGGCCCGCGCCTTCGCCTCGCTGGACCATCTGAGCGGTGGCCGCGCAGGCTGGAACGTGGTCACCTCCACCGGTGGCGGCGAGAACTTCAACCTCGACGCGCACCGCGACCACGGCGCCCGCTACGAGCGGGCGCACGAGTTCGTCGACGTGGTCACGGGCCTGTGGGACAGCTGGGCCGACGATGCCTTCGTCACCGACAAGGCCAGCGGCCGTTGGGCCAACCCCGACAAGCTGCGGGTGCTCAACCATCGCGGCCAGCACTTCCAGGTGCGCGGCCCGCTCAACGCGCCGCGGCCGCTGCAGGGCTGGCCGGTGATCTCGCAGGCCGGTGCCAGCGAAGACGGCAAGGCCCTGGCCGCCCGCGTGGGCGAGATGCTTTACACCGCCGCGCAGGACATCGACGAGGCCCGGGCGTTTTATGCCGACGTCAAGCAGCGCGCGGCCGCGCTGGGCCGGGGCCCCGAGCAGATCCACATCCTGCCCGGCGTGATGCCGGTGATCGGCCGCAGCCAGGCCGAGGCCGACGACAAGTGGGGCGAGCTGCTGCAAGCGCGCGATGCCGACGTGGTGCTGCGCGCGCTGAGCAGCTATGCCAGCCTGGGCATCGACCTCACCCGGCTGGCGCTGGATGCGCGGGTGGAACTGCCCGATGAGATTCCGCTGACCAACAGCCACCAGAGCCGTCAGAAGCTGCTGGTGGACTGGATACGCAAGGAGCGGCCGACGGTGCAGCAGCTCTACACCCGCTGGAGCGCCGGCGGCCACCGCATGCTGGTGGGCACGCCGCAGGCCATCGCCGACGACTTCGAGCACTGGTTCTCCACCGGTGCGGCCGACGGCTTCAACGTGATGTTCAGCAGCACGCCAGGCGGGCTGGACGACTTCACGCAGCTGGTGGTGCCCGAGCTGCAGCGCCGCGGCCTGTTCCGCCGCGCCTATGAGGGCCGCACGCTGCGCGAGCACCTGGGGCTGGCGCGGGTGCCCAACCGGCACTTTCGTTGATGCCCCCTGCGGCCGGCCCTATGCTGCCGGCCATGGCATCTCCCACCCTTTCCGCCGGCGACACGGGCACGCCGCCCGCCGTCAGCTTTGCCGAGGCCTTCCGCTTCTGGCTGAAGCTGGGCTTCATCAGCTTCGGCGGCCCGGCCGGACAGATCGCGATCATGCACAGCGAGCTGGTGGAACGCCGCCGCTGGATCAGCGAGAAGCGCTTTTTGCATGCGCTGAACTACTGCATGGTGCTGCCCGGCCCCGAGGCGCAGCAGCTGGCCACCTACATCGGCTGGTTGATGCACCGCAGCTGGGGCGGCCTGGTGGCCGGCGCGCTGTTCGTGCTGCCCTCGCTCTTCATCCTCATCGCGCTGAGCTGGGTGTACCTGCGCTTCGGCCAGGTGCCGGTGGTGGCCGGCCTCTTCTACGGCATCAAGCCGGCGGTCACCGCGCTGGTGCTGCATGCAGCCCACCGCATCGGCAGCCGGGCGCTGAAGAACGCCTGGCTGTGGGCCATCGCGGCAGCCTCGTTCGCGGCCATCACGCTGGCCGGCGTGCCCTTTCCGGCCATCGTGCTGGCGGCGGGGTTGGTGGGGTGGTTCGGGGCCCGCCGGGCGCCGCAGGTGTTTGCGCTGGGCGGCGGCCATGCGCCCGGCGCGGCGCCGCATGCGCCTGCCTTGATCGACGACGACACGCCCACGCCGCCGCATGCGCGCTTCTCGCGCGGTGGCCTGGCGCGGGTGCTGGGGGTGGGCCTGGCGCTGTGGGCGCTGGCGCTGGGCGCGCTGGTGGCCTGGGGCGGCTGGCAGGGCACGTTGGCGCAGATGGGCTGGTTCTTCACCAAGGCGGCGCTGCTGACCTTCGGCGGTGCGTATGCCGTGCTGCCCTATGTGTACCAGGGCGCGGTGGAGTCGCAGCAATGGCTCACCGGCCCGCAGATGATCGACGGCCTGGCGCTGGGTGAAACCACGCCCGGGCCGTTGATCATGGTGGTGGCCTTCGTCGGCTTCGTCGGCGGCTGGACGCGCCAGCTGCTGGGCCCTGATGCGCTGGCGCTGGCAGGTGCGCTGGCGGCCACGGTGGTCACCTTCTTCACCTTCCTGCCCTCGTTCGTGTTCATCCTGGCGGGCGGGCCGCTGATCGAGACCACCCACGGCAAGCTGGGCTTCACTGCGCCGCTGTCGGCCATCACCGCGGCGGTGGTGGGCGTCATCCTCAACCTGGCCGTGTTCTTCGCGCTGCATGTGCTGTGGCCGCAGGGCTGGGGCGGCCGCTTCGATGCGGTGTCGGCGCTGATCGCACTGGCCGCGGCGGTGGCGCTGTTCCACTTCAAGCTGGGCGTGCTGCCGCTGCTGGCCGCCAGCGCGCTGGCCGGGCTGGTGGTGACGTTGGCAGCGCCAACGCTGCTGAGTTGAGCCCCCAAGGCCCGGGCTTCGCCCGGACCGCCCCCCCGAGGGGGAGCCACGAAGCTTGGGACGGCCCGGCGCTTCGTGGTCCCGCACCCACGGCGCGGCTTCGCCCGCCCGCTACTCCCAGGTGCTGGCCGGCACCGCCTCGAAGCCTTCGATCAGCAGGGCCCGGCGCTCGGCCGCCAGCGCAGGGTCGCGGCAAGCGGCCTGCAGGCCGCGTTGCAGCGCACGCAGCTCCTGCGCCGAGGTGTGCAGCGCGGTGATGAGCGGCAGGCCCGGCGCCAGCGGCGTGCGGCCGATGACCTGCAGCCCCTGCAGCAGCGCCGGCTGGTGGCGCTGGATCAGCGCATGCGTCACCGCATCGATGGCGGCCACGTCGGCCGCACCCTGACGCACCGCCGCCAAGGAGGCGCGGTGGCTGCCGGTGAAGGTGGTGCGGCCGAAGAACCGCTGATCGCCCCCCACCGACGCCACCGCCCGCCGCAGCGCGATGCAGCCGGAGTAAGAACCGGGATCGTTGACCGCCGCCACGCGGCCCGCCAGGGCGGCCAGGCCGCCCGCATGCCCGTCGCGCGCCACCAGCAGGCTGCTGTAGCGGATGCCTTCGCAACCCGGCGCGGCATAGCGCATGGCGCCCACCACCTGCACCGCGTCCCACAGCCGGGTGACCAGCGGATGGCCGCAGGCCTGGCTGAGCAGCAGCCGCGGCTGCAGCCAGTGCGCTTCCAGGTCGTCGGGCCAGGTCAACACCTCGGGCACCTCTGGCACGCCCTCGCGCCGCAGCGCAGCGGCCAGGCCCCGCCACCAGGCCTGCACCGCTTCGGGCTGCAAGTCGTACATCGGCAGCGCGGCGGTACGGGGCGGCAGGGTCATCGGTGGGTGGGGCGGATGGGGTGGATGGGCGAATCGATGGGCCGCCAGGCATGCCGGCGCCACAGGCTGCCATAACCCGGCACCAGGAAGCCGCCATTGCGCGCCAGCACCTCGGCCCGCTGGGCCAGGTACACCCGGCGGATGCGCCACCATGGCAGGCCCGGCTGGGCGTGGTGCACCGCATGGTAGTTGTTGTTGAGGAACAGCCAGCGCCAGAACCAGCCGGCCTCGTTCACCACCACGCGGTGCGCCGCATTGGCCGCGGGCCGGTGCTCGTAGAACGAGCGCAGCATGGCCAGCCCCAGTGCCGGGTAGCACACGCCCAGCAGGTAGTGCAGCGGCGAGATGCCGGCCCAGCGCTGCAGCGCCCACAGCAGCGCCGCCAGCAGCAGCAGGTGCGGCCCCCAAGCGCCCAGCTGCGAGGTGTCGCCGCGCAGCGGCCGACGCAGCAGATCGGCCCAGGTGGGCACGATCACCAGCGCTGGGCCCAGCAGCATGCGGCCCAGCACCGTGCGCTGCGCATGGCGCAGCCAACGGCCGGTGGGGCCCAGCCGGGCATAGTCACGGGCGCTCAGGTAGTTGCTCTCGGGGTCGATGCCCGGTTGCGTCAGCAGCTCGTCGCGGTGATGGGCCAGGTGGGTGCTGCGGTACAGGTCGTAGGGGTACCAGGCCGCCAGCGGCAGCAGGCCCAGCAGGCGGTTGATGCGCGCGCTGCGCGTGGGGTGGCCGTGCAGCAGCTCATGCTGCAGGCTCATGAACCAGCAGCAGGCCAGGGCCAGCAAGGCGGTGCCGGCCAGCGGCCCCAGCACCGGCAGCGCCAGCAGCGCGCCCAGCCAGGCGCCATACACGGCAATCACCAGGGCCCAGGTCGGCCACTCCTCGAATGCAGCTGCTTTCATGCAGCCGCACCTTAGGCAGCCGGGCGCCCCGGGGCCAACGAAGCAAATCGCGTTTGCATAGGCAAAAACATTCGGCCCCGGCCGGCATCACCGTCGCTAAGCTGGGCACCGAGACAACACGGCAACGGCGAAACAAGAGTGGCGCTTGTCTCCTGGCCCCCGATGGTGGGTGGCCTTTTCAAGGCCCGCGCAAGCGGGCCTTTCTTTTTGGACGAGCGCGCAGGACTTCGTTCTTGGGGGGGCATCACCTCACCGCGCACAACGATGGTCCACTCACGATCGGCCTCGTGGCTCAAGTGCGGAGGCAGCTCTTACCCCTGGTCTGACCCGTGAGGAGGCGCTCGACGTGGAATCCGGCAAACAAGCGGTGTATGGACCGGTCTGTGCCATACCTTCCTGGATTCTCTACGCGGCCGTGAGCTGCGCCTTCCTCGGCGCTGTCGTGACGATCGTCGTGCTGTATCACTACCTGCCGCTTTGCAAACCTGACCACTGGCAGCGTCGCTTCTACGTCTGCTGGTGTGCCTGGGTGCTGCTGCCACCGCTCTGGTTTGCATTCGAGTACTTTGTGCTCTTCAAGACCTTCGGCCCCGACGATGGCTTCGAGTCCCTCAAGCATGGCCAGCAACTGGCGGCGCAGGTCTGGCTGGGCATCGCCGCTGTGCTAACAGTGATCGCCAGCAAGTAGCCCGCAGCCTGCCCTTGTGCAGCGCCCGCATGTCGATCGAAGCAATGGTCGCTTAGGTTCCGCACCCGCAGGCCGAAGAATGCGACAGGGCTTTTCCTGTCGCCATGTGCCAACTGCTTGCCATCAACAGCAACGCGCCCACCGCGGCCACGTTCTCCTTCACGGGGTTCTCGGCACGCGGCGGAGCCACCGACCACCATGCGGATGGCTGGGGCATGGCCTTTCATGACGGGCAGGTGCCCCAGGTGTTCCACGACGCCGGCCGCGCCTGCGATGCGCCGCTGGCCGCCTTTTTGCGGCAACATCCGCTGCGCGCGCGCACGGTGCTGGCCCATGTGCGCAAGGCCACGCAGGGCGCAGTGGGGCTGGCCAACTGCCACCCCTTCGTGCGCGAATGGCGCGGCCGCAGCTGGGTGTTTGCCCACAACGGCGATCTGAAGGGCTTTCGCCCGCCGCTGGACGGCAGCCACCTGCCGCTGGGCCAGACCGACAGCGAACATGCCTTCTGCTGGCTGCTGCAGCGCCTGCGCCAGGCCTTCGGCGGCGGCCACGGCCCGGCGCCGCACTGGCAGGCGCTGGCGCCGGTGCTGGCCGAGCTGCTGCCGCAGATCAGCGTGCACGGCACCTTCAACATGCTGCTGACCGACGGCCATGCGCTGTATGCCCATGGCAGCACGCAGCTGCACTGGGTGGCGCGGCAGCATCCCTTTGCGCGGGCCCAGCTGGTGGACTGCGACCTGGAGCTGGACCTGGCCGGCGCCAACGGCCCCGACGACCGCATGGTGGTGGTGGCCACCCAGCCCCTGACCCGCACCGAGCCCTGGCAGGCCTTCGGCGCCGGCGAGCTGCGCGTGTTCGAGCAGGGCCGGCCGGTGTGGCAGCAGGCCACGCCGGCGCTGGCCGCCGCGGCCTGACAGCCGCGCCGCAGAGAGGCAGCCCCCTAGGGCCTGTTAACACAACCGCAGTCCGTCCGCGATCAGTGCGAAGCTGATGAAGGCGATGAACATGAGGTCGAGCTTCTCGAAGCGGGAGAAGATGCGCCGGTAGCCCTTGAGCCTGCGGAACAAGCGCTCGACCTCGTTGCGGCGCTTGTACATGGCACGGTCGTACTCCCAGGGTTCGATGCGCGTGCTCAGCGGCGGCACGACAGGGATGAAGCCCAGGTCGAGCGCCAGTTGGCGGGTCTCGTTGCCCTCGTAGGCGCGGTCCATGATGAGGTGCAGCGGTCGACTCGGCGGCCCCAGCCGCTTGAGCAGTGCGCGGCCTTCGGGTGCATCGTGCGCCTGGCCCGGCGACAGCGAGAACGTTATGGCCGTGCGCGCGTCCGCCGCGACGAGGTGGATCTTGGTGTTCCAGCCACCACGGGACTTGCCGATAGCCTGCGGACCGTTTTTTTTCGAGCGCCGGTACCGTCGGGATGCACCTTGACGCTGGTGCTATCCAGCGACACGGCCTCGATCTTGATCTGCACGACCTGGGCGCGCTGCAGTTGCTCGAAGGCCCGGTCCAGCACCCCGGACTTCGCCCAGCGGCTCATACGCGTGTAGATCGTGTGCCAGTTGCCGAACCGCTTGGGCAGGCCACGCCACTTGCAGCCGTGCTCCGCGACGTACAGGATCGCGTTGAGCACCTGCAGGTTCGACAGCCTGACGTTGCCGCGCTGACGCGGCAAACAGTGTTCGATCTGGGCAAACTGCGCTGCGGTGATCTCCATCGACTCAGTGTCGATGCAGATCGCCAGCGGCGCAATTAGTGTTAACAGGCCCTAGTTTCACGGCCCCGCAGCCAGCCGCCACGGATGCGCCCGGGCGTTTGCCCGCATGGCGTGTCGGGCCGGCCCTCGGCAGCATCGAAGCCGTCACGGCGCTGTCATGGGTGCGGGAGACCATGCGCGCCGTCACACATTCGAAACAAACGAGGAGCCCGGGATGAAATGGCGACTGATGGCGGCAGCGGCCGCTGCCGTGATGATGCTGCAGGCCTGCGGCAACGACGACGACAATTGGTCCACGCTCAACGGGGAACCCACGCTGGTGATCGGCCACCGCGGCGCTTCGGGCCTGCGGCCTGAGCACACGCTGGAGAGCTACCAGCTGGCCATCGACCAGGGGGCTGACTTCATCGAGCCCGACCTGGTGCTCACCTCCGACGGCGAGATGGTCGCCCGCCATGAGCCGGTGCTGGACGGCACCACCGACGTGGCCACCAAGTTCGGCCCCGAGCGCATGCGCACCCGCCTGCTGGACGGCGTGTCGACCACCGCCTACTGGGCCAGCGACTTCACGCTGGCAGAGATCAAGACGCTGCGGGCGGTGCAATCGCGGGCCGGCCGTTCCAAGGCCTACGACGGCCTGTACACCATTCCCACGCTGGCCGAAGTGATCGCGCTGGCCAAGTCCGCGGCCGCCAGCACCGGCCGCAGCATCGGCATCTATCCCGAGATCAAGCACTCCACCTTCCATGCCGGCCTGTTCGGCGCCAACGTGTTCGAGGACAAGCTGGTCGCCGCGCTGCACACCGCCTGGGGCAACAGCAAGAGCGCGCCGGTGTTCATCCAGTCGTTCGAGGTCAGCAACCTGCAGTACCTGCGCACCAAGACGGCCATCCGACTGGTGCAGCTGATCGACGCCGACGACGTGAATGCCGACGGCAGCCTCTCGCTGGTGGCGCCATACCGCCAGCCCTACGACTTCGTGGTCAAGGGCGATGCGCGGTTGTTCTCCGACCTGCTGACGCCGGCGGGCCTGGACTTCGTCAAGACCTATGCCGACGCCATCGGCCCCTGGAAGCCCTACTTGGTGAAGACGGTGAACGACGGCGTGGAACGCACCGGCGACACCACCCTCACCGTCAACGACCGGCGCGTGGACGGCAGCACCGGCGTGGTGGAAGCGGCTCATGCCCGCGGCCTGCTGGTGCACACCTGGACCTTCCGCGACGATTCGGGTGTCTACGGCTTCAAGGACCCGCAGGCCGAGATCGCGTACTACATGAAGCTCGGCCTGGACGGCATCTTCACCGACTTCCCGGCCACCGGCGTGGCGGCGCGCAAGACGGTGGATTGACCGCTGTCCGGCAGGGCGCGCTTTCTTCGTACGTGAATGCAGGGCATCCGCGGGTGCCCTGACCATCACCGCCACGGAGGAAGCGCTTGAACACCCCCCTGCTTTGCCCGGCCAGCCTGCGCCGGGCCATCCTGTTGTGCAGCCTGTCGGCGCTGGCCGCACCGGCCCTGGCCTTGCAAACGCCGCTGTACCGCGCCGCCATCGAGATCACGCCCGACGTCTTCACGCCCGGCGACACGCTGAATGCCGGCAAGCTGCCCTGGCAAGACCTGACCCGCGCACCACAGCTGCCCACGGACACCACGGTGCGGCTGACGCACACCAGCTTCCAGGGCACCGGCACCATCGGCAATGCCTCGGCCACCGCCGAACATGGCGGCACCGTGCGCGCCACCGCCAGCACGGCCGATGAGCAGATCGGCAGCTACGCCAGCATCTACTACGAGTTCCAGCTCGAGGCCAAACCCGGCGCGGTGCTGCCCAGCAGCATCCCGCTGCGGGTGCAGGCGTTGGGCTCGGTCGGCTCGGAGGGCTATGCCACCGCCGACATCACCTTCGCGATGGGCTACCGCAGTGTGCCGCGGGGGCCGGTGAGCAGCATCTTCCAGACCACCGGCGTGGTCAGCGGTGTGGGCCAGGAGCCGGTGATCACCAACGGCAACGGCTCGATCTACATCGACGAATGGGCGCAGATCGCGCCTTACACCCTGGTCACCGTGGCCCTGTCGGCCCATGCGGGCGCGGGCCTCGACGTGCGGGGCCAGGACCCCTACAAGAACCAGTACGGCACCGGCAGCGCCTGGGTCGACCCGGTGTTCACCGTGGCGCCCGAATACCGCGGCCTGGTGAACATCGTCGGCGTGCCGGTGTCGGCCGTGCCCGAGCCGGCCACCTGGGTGATGAGCCTGGTCGGGCTGGGATCATGGCTGCTCAGGCCACGCCCGTGCACGATGCGCGCATGAGGTCATGCGCCCCGCTTCGTTGGCGGCGCCGGCCTCATTGGCCACAATGCGCGCCCTGCCCACCGCTGTGCGATCTCATGCGACACATCCTCAAGACCTCCGCCCTGCGCGCCGGCCTGCTGGCCTGCGGCATCGCCCTGGCCGCCGCCCTGCCGCTGCAGGCCAAGACCTTCCGTTGGACCGCCCAGGGCGACGTGCTGACCTTCGACCCGCATGCGCTCAACGTGGGACCGGCCACCGCCTTCGCCGCCTATACCCACGACGCGCTGGTGCATTACGACCAGGGCTTCAACATCGAGCCCGGCCTGGCCACGCAATGGACCCAACCGGATGCGCGCACCTGGCGCTTCAAGCTGCGCAATGGCGTGCGCTTCCATGACGGCACTCCTTTCACCGCCGACGACGTGGTGTTCTCGCTGGAGCGGGCGATGGCGCCCTCTTCGGGCGTCAAGGCCTACCTTGCCGGCGTGGAGAACGTACGTCGCATCGACGACGGCACGGTGGAGCTGCGCCTGGCCGCCCCCAACCCGGTGCTGCTGCGCCAGCTGACCATGGTGCGCATCATGAGCCGCGCCTGGGCCGTGAAGAACAAGGTGGACCAGCCGCAGAACTTCGCCCAGCGCGAAGAGACCTACGCGGTGCGCAATGCCAACGGCACCGGCCCCTACATGCTCAAGAGCACGCAGGCCGACGCGCGCACCGTGCTGGTGGCCAACCCGAACTGGTGGGGCAAGATGCAGGGCAACGTCACCGAGGTGGTGTTCCAACCCATCGCGTCTGATGCCACGCGGCTGGCCGCGCTGCTGTCGGGCGAGGTGGATTTCGTGCTCGACCCTGCGACGCAAGACATCCAGAAGCTGCGCAGCACCCCCGGCGTCAAGCTGATCGAAGGGCCCGAGTTCCGCACCATCTTCCTGGGCCTGGACCAGCAGCGCGACGAGCTGGCCTACGCCAACGTGAAGGGCCGCAACCCCTTCAAGGACCTGCGCGTGCGGCAGGCGCTGTACCACGCCATCGATGCCGTCACGCTGCAGCGTGTGGTGATGCGCGGCCTTTCACAGCCTGCCGGCGCCTACGTGGCGCCGCAGGTGGCGGGCTGGACGGCCGAGGGCGACCGCCGCCTGCCCTACGACCCGGCCAAGGCCAAGGCGCTGCTGGCCGAAGCGGGCTACCCCAACGGCTTCGAGGTGACGCTGGACTGCCCCAACAACCGCTACGTGAACGACGAGGAGATCTGCAAGGCGCTGACCAGCTACTTCGCACGGGTGGGCATCACCGCGCGGCTGAATGCGCAGCCGGCCACCACCTTCTTCCAGAAGATCGCGCGCAACGACACCAGCCTGTACCTGTTCGGCTGGGGTGTGCCCACCTTCGATGCGCTGTACACGCTGCAGTCGCTGGTGCGCACTGTGGGCACCGGCGCCGACGGCAACTGGAACTACGGGCGCTACAGCAACCCGGCGCTGGACACGCTGATCGACAAGCTGAAGACCGAGTCCGACCCGCAGCGCCGCACGCAGGACCTGCGCCAGACGCTGAAGCTGGCACAGGACGACGTGGCGCTGATCCCGCTGCACCACCAGGTCACGCCCTGGGCGGTGCGTGAGAACATCAGCACTCCGCACCGCGCCAACAACCAGCTGGAACTGCGCTACACGCGTATCGATTGATCAGGCCGGTCACGGCCGCGCCATGATGGCCTTGAACAAGGGCCTGTTCGATTTGCACGGCGTTCACTCGGAAGGCGGCATTCCAGCGCCAGGCCAGAGGCGCCCAAAATCGAAAGAGAGTTGTCGGTGGTGGCGGATGGACAGCAGATAAACCGTCGCAGGGGCGTCCATGGCCGTGTAGAGCAACAGGTAGTCGCCATGCAGGTACTCGCGCAAGGCGCTGGCAGCGCCGGCCGGCAGCGCTGCGAGCTGGGCCAGGGCCTCGGCCGATTGCGGCGGGTTGTCCAGGTAGCGCCGGCCGATGCGGGGGAAACGGGCCAGGTTGGGGATGACCGTGGCGCGCAGTTCGGCCAGCAGGTCGTCGAAGGCAAAGGCCGCGTCGGCTTCGGTCAAGAACGCCTCGATGGCGTTCAGCCGCTCCAGAAAGCTCGCGGTCAGCTCGACCCGGTACCGATCCTCACCCACGCTTCTTGGCGGTCTTGCCTGCTGTCTTTGCCACTGCGGCGCGGCGCTGCTGAAGCTGGGCGATGGCGGCATCGGCCCCCACGGTGCGGCCAGCCTCGATGTCGGCCAGGCCGCGCCTGGCGTCATCGATCAGCAGCAGGTGGATGCGCTCGCGCTCCAGGCGGTGGTAGTAGTCAAGCCGGTCCGCATCGATGAGGGCGACGTAGCTCTTGCCGTTCTTGGTGATGATCTTCTCGGCGCCAGCCTTGGCCTGGTCGGCCAGCTCGGACAGGTTGGCGCGCGCCTGGGTGAACGGCACCACATCGCTGGCTGAAAAGCCCATGGCCGGCTCCTTGGCGGGGTAGATGACAGGATTCTGTGCAGTCTACTCCAGCGCCGGACGGGCTTTTGCGGGCCCAGCCAGCGCATCGATCGATCACGCAGGTCGCCACACCGGCGACTCGGCGATCACCAGCTTGCGCGGCAGGATCTGCGCCTGCACGAAGGCATCGGCGATGCGCTGCTGCTCGGCCAGCGCCTCGCCATCCACCGGCTGCACGCGGTAGCTGCGGCGCAGGTTGGCAGCCTCGACGGTGGCCGCGTCCAGGCCGATCACCGGGGCATGCCATTCGGCCGCCGGCCCCGGGTTCTGCTTGATCCACTCACCGGCCCGCTGCAGCTCGGCGTACACCGTGGCCAGCACGTCGCTGCGCCGTTGCGCATACGGCGTGGCGGCCAGGTAGAAGCGCCGGTAGGCGAACAGGCGCGTGCCGTCCAGCAGGATGCGGGCGCCGGCCTGGCGCTGCACCGCCGACAGGAACGGGTCCCAGATCACCCAGGCGGCCACGTTGCCGCCTTCAAATGCCGCACGGCCGTCCGCCGGGCTCAGGTAGGCGGGCTCGATGTCTCGCACGCCGAGCCCGTGGGCCGCCAGCGCCTCCAGCAGCAGGAAATGCGCGCCGGCGCCCTTGGCGAACGCGATCTTCTGGCCCTTGAGCTGGGCGACGCTGGTGATGGGCGAGTCCTTGCGCACCACGATGGCCTGCGCCTGCGGCGACGGCGTCTCGATGGCCACATAGGTGAGCTTGGCACCGGCCGCCAGCGCAAAGGGCGGCACGGCATCGGCCACGTCGGCGCTGAGGTCGATGGCGCCGATGTTGAGCGCCTCCAGCAGCGGCAGGCCCGAGGTGAACTCGTGCCACGACACCGCCACGTTCAGCGGCGCCAGCGCCTTTTCCAGCGTGCCGCGCGACTTCAGGAAGATCATCAGGGTCGACGACTTCTGGAAGCCGATGCGCAGCTTGTCGGCAGGCCCGGCGGCCCGCGCTGCGAGCGGCAGCGCGGCCGCCAGGCCCAGGCCCAGCAGCTGGCGGCGCGTGGCGGCAGGGTGGAACCGTCGGCTCATTGAGCGGCTGGGCTGCGCACCCGGCTGCGCTGGCCGTCCACCGACACCGGCACGTCGCCGGCCACGGTCACGCGGCGCACCACGCGGTGCTGGTCGCCATAGTCGTTGGTGGCGTAGTGCTGGGTGGCGCGGTTGTCCCACAGGGCCACGTCGCCCACCTGCCAGCGCCAGCGCACGGTGTTCTCCAGCCGCGTGATGTGGTTCTGGAACAGCTGGAACAGCAGGTCGCTGTCCTGCGTGTTGTAGCCGATGAAGCGCTGGATGAAGTGGCCCGAGACCAGCGTGCGCTCACCGGTGACCGGGTGCACGCGCACCAGCGGATGCTCGGCCTCGATCAGCCGGCGGGTGAACACCTCCTGGTACTTGCGGGCGCCATGGGCATCGGGCTCGATGCGGGTGGCGGCATAGTCGTAGTGGTTGCTGTGCACCGCCCACAGCTGGTCGGCCAGGGTCTTGAGCGAGGCCGGCAGCTCGTCATAGGCCAGCGCGGTATTGGCCCACACGGTGTCGCCGCCGTAGGGCGGAATGACCACCGCCCGCAGGATGCTGACCTGCGGATAGTCCACCTCGAAGGTCACGTCGGTATGCCAGGAGTTGGCACGGCCGCCGTGGCGCGAGTCCAGCTCCAGCAGCCACGTGCCGTCCTTGGAGGGCACGGTGGGGTGTTCCACCAACTCGCCCCACAAGCGGGCGAAGGCTTCCTGGCCGGCATCGTCCAGGTGCTGCTGGCCGCGCACGAACAGCACCTTGTGGCGGTACAGCGCCTGCTGCAGCGCCTGGAAGGTGTCGGGCGCCAGCTGGCCCGACAGCCGCAGGCCGCGCACCTCGGCGCCGATGCGGCCGGCCACCGGCACGATGTCCAGGCTCACTTGATCGATCACTGCACTCATGAGTTCTCCTTGGGGTGCGTCAGATGACGACGCGGGTGCCGTCGAACCGGGTGAAGGCAAAGCCTTCGAACGGCTCGCGGAAAGTGGCCTTCTGCTCACGCAGCAGGCTGATGACCAGGTTCTCGCCCTGCGCATACGAGGCCGCCGCATCGGAGCGCCAGTGGATGCCGGCGGCGGTGCGGCCGCTGCCGTAGTTCAGGGCCAGCTTGTTCAGCTCGCCGCCCAGCGTGAGCGGCGGGCCCACGTAGGGCACCAGCCGCGTGGGGTCGGCCGGGTCGGGCTGCACCGGGTTGGGCAGCACCAGGCTCTCGTCGTAGAAGGCCTTGAGCAGCGTGGCCGTGACCGCGCCGATGATGGCGGCGCCGCCGGGGTAGGAAGAGTGGATGGGCGCGCCCTCGGGGTACACCTGCGGCAGCAGGAAGCTGCCGTTGCGGGCGCGGCTGCGCTCCAGCGCCTGCGAGCCGAGGAAGGCCTCGTGCACCGGGTAATCGGTGATGCCACCGGCCAGGCGCTGCTGCACCAGGCCGCCGAAGGCCTCGGGCCGCAGGATGCGCTGCTCGTACCACTTCTGGTAGTAGTTGATGCGGATGCCCAGCGAAGCCGCCAGCGAGATGAGCGACTGGAAGTAGGCCGCGCCGAAGGTGCCCGAGGCACCGCCCTGCGTCTTGGAGCGCAGGTAGGGGTTGTTCGGGGCCAGCGTGCTCTGCCCTGCCGGAAACACGCCGCCGAACGAAGGGTCGGCCGCATTGGCCGCGCTGCTGAGCAACTGGTTGGCGATGACGCCGAAGGCCGCGGCCGAGTGCGCATAGGCCGCCAGGTCCCGCGTGGTGGCGATGTAGCGGTGCTGCGGATCGTGCACCACCCGCGCCTTGGGCGCCTGGCCGTTCTGCACGGCCAGCCAGTCTTCGAAGCGGGTCAGGTGCTCGTTGGCGGGCGTGTAGCTGCGGATGCGGGCCGACAGGCTTTGCGCGCCGAAGGGCACGTCGCGGTACAGGAACTGCGAGATGTAGGGCCCGTCGGTCACGCCCGGCGGCGTGGCCCAGCGCCCGGTGCGGCCGCTGGGATCGCGCTCGTCCACGTACAGCACCGCGCCGCGCAGCAGGGTCTGCGGCGTCACGCGGCCGTTGAGGCGCGGACCGTGGAAGTCGGGCGCCTTGTCCAGCTCGGCCACCGCGGCCAGCACCTCGCGGTGGCGCGTGTCGTCGCGGAACTCGCTGAAGGGCACGTCGCGCAGCAGCGCGGCCCAGTAGATCTCGATGGCCTCGCTGGCGCGGGCCGCGCTGGCCAGCGCGGGGGCCGGCGGCAGCGCGAACTGCGAGGCGTTCAGGCCGTCCAGGCTCACGGCCAGCGTGCCCACCGGGTTCAGCAGCTTGCGGGTGCCCCCCAGCGGAATCTTCTCGAAGTCGGCCGGCTCGCGGCTGGCGAAGGCCGCGGTGGCCAGGCGCCAGGCCGTGGGGTCCACCTCGCCGCGGGCGTTGTGCGGCAGCGCGCGGGTGTCGCTGCCGATGCGGTTGGGGTAGCGCGCCTCATCACCGTTGGTGGGGTGTGGCGGCACCGGTTGATCGGCCGCGGCCTTGGCCAGCGCGGTGCGCACCTCGTAGGCGCGACGGCGGAACTGCTCGTCGGCCAGTTGGACGTCGGGCACGTCGGCCGGCGCGGCGGGCCTGGCTGCCCCGGGTGCAGCCGCGGTGGTCTGGGCCTGCGCCTGCAGCGCGGTGCCCGCGGCCAGGCCGGCACCGGCCTGCAGCAAAAAGCCGCGGCGGCTGGTCGTCAATGGGTCGCTCATGGAACCTCCCTCACTTCAGGCCGCTTGTGCGGCCGGGTTGGCATAGCGGCTGGCCGGTCGGGCCAGGCCCAGGTTCTCGCGCAGGGTGCGGCCTTCGTAGGCGGTGCGGAACAGGCCGCGCCGCTGCAGTTCGGGCACCACCAGGTCCACAAACTCGTCCAGCGATTGCGGCAGCACCGGCGGCATCACGTTGAAGCCGTCGGCCGCGCCATGCTCGAACCAGTCCTGCATCTGGTCGGCGATCTGCGCCGGCGTGCCCACCACCACCCAGTGGCCGCGGGCGCCGGCCAGGTACTCGTACAGCTGGCGCACGGTGAAGCGCTCACGCCGTGCCAGCTGGATGACCACATGCGCCCGGCTGTTCACGCCCTGGGGCGGCTCGGGGTAGTAGGGCGGCGGTGCGTCCAGGTCCCAGCGGCTCAGGTCGTCGTGGGGCCAGAAGGGCTGCAGCACGTTCAAGCCCACCGAAGGATGGATCAGCGCCTGCAGCTCGGCCCACTTGGCCCGGGCTTCTTCTTCGGTGCGGCCGATCACCGGCGAGATGCCGGGCAGCACCAGCAGCTGCTCGGGCCGGCGGCCGTACTTGGCCATGCGGCCCTTGACGTCGGTGTAGAAGGCCTGCGCCTCTTCGCGACTGGTCCAGGCGGTGAAGATGGCCTCGGCGGTGGCCGCGGCCAGCTCCTTGCCGTCTTCCGACGAGCCGGCCTGCACGATCACCGGATGGCCCTGCGGCGGCCGCTCAATGTTGAGCGGCCCTTCCACCTTGAAGTGCTTGCCGACGTGGTTCAGCGCATGCAGCTTGCGCGGGTCGAAGTACACGCCGGTGGACGCATCGCGCACGAAGGCGTCGTCCTCGAAGCTGTCCCACAGGCCCTTGACCACCTCGACGAACTCATGCGCCCGCGCATAGCGCGCGGCGGGGTCGGGGTGGGCCGCCAGGCCGAAGTTGCCGTGCACGTTGTCGGCGCTGGTGGTCACCACGTTCCAGGCCGCACGGCCCTTGCTGATGTGGTCCAGCGACGCGAACTTGCGCGCCAGCAGGTAGGGGTCTTCGTAGGTGGTGCTGGCCGTGGCCACGAAGCCGATGTGCCGGGTGACCTGCGACAGCGCGGCCCACAACGTCACCGGCTCGAAGTACGAGACGCGGCCCTGGCGGCTGAGCGAATCTTCGTCGCCACGGTGGCGCTGGCCGGGGCTGTCGGCCACGAACACCTGGTCGAACAGCCCGCGCTCGGCGGTTTGCGCCAGCTGCACGTAGTGGTCGATGTTGATGCCAGCATCGGCCTGCGAGCCCGGGTGCCGCCAGGCCGCGATGTGGTGGCCGGTGGCCATGATGAAAGCGCCGAGGCGCAGCTTGCGTTGGGTCATGGTTCCCTCCTTGTCTGGACCACTGCGGCCTCAAGCCGTGCCGGCGAACTCGGCCAGCACTTCTTCCTTGGCCTGGTTGAAGCCGGCGCTCAGCCGGTCGCGCGGGTAGCTCAGCGGCACCGGCACCGTGCGGCGGATGCGGCCGGGCCGCGGCTCCATCACCACCACCTTCTGGCCCAGGTACACGGCCTCTTCCACGTCGTGGGTGACCAGGATCATGGTGATGCCCTCGGCCAGCCAGATGCGGTGAAGCTCCTGCTGCAGGTGCGCGCGGGTGATGGCGTCGAGCGCGCCGAAAGGCTCGTCCAGCAGCAGCACCTCGGGCCGGCTGACCAGCGCCCGCGCAATGGCCACACGCTGCGACATGCCGCCGCTGAGCTGGTGCGGATAAGCCTTCTCGAACCCTGTCAGCCCCACCAGCGCGATGTGCTCGCGCACCGAGCGCTGCTTGTCGGCTTCGGGCTGCTCGGCGTTCAGCAGACCGAGCGCGATGTTCTGCTCCACGTTGAGCCACGGGAACAGCCGGTGCTCCTGGAACACGATGCCGCGGTCGAGGCTGGTGCCCACGATGCGCTGGCCGTCCAGCAGCACCTCGCCCTGGTAGTCGGCTTCCAGGCCGACGATCAGCCGCAGCAGCGTGCTCTTGCCGCAGCCGCTGCTGCCGACGATGCTGACGAACTCACCCGGGTTGACGGTGAGGGTGATGTTCTGCAGCACCGGCAGGGCCTGGCCCTTGACCTCGAACTGCTTGCTCAGGTTGCCGATGTGCAGCGTGCCTGCGTGGGCCATGGGACCTCCTTGGGTTGAGTCAGAACTGCGCGACCGAACGGCCACGCCAGGCCAGCGCACGTGCTTCGATGCGGCTGGCAATCCAGTTGAGGGCGAAGCCCACCAGGCCGACGACGATGACGCCGAACAGCACCAGGTCCATCCAGAAGTGCTCGCGGCCGTCGATCATGGTGTTGCCGATGCCCTGGCCCGAGACCAGCAGGTACTCGGCGCCCAGCGTGGCCAGCCAGGCATAGATGAGCGCCAGGTGCACGCCCGCGAAGATGGACGGCGAGGCCGAAGGCAGGATCAGGTGGCGCCAGGTCTGCCAGCGCGTGAAGCGCAGCACGCGGGCCACCTCCAGCAGATCGGCCGGCACGCTGCGGATGCCTTCGTAGGTGTTGAGCACCACCGGGAAGAAGGCCGCCAGCGACAGGAAGGCCACCTTGGCCGCATCGCCCAGGCCGAACCACACCGACAGCAGCGGGATCCACGCGAACAGCGAGATCTGCTTGAGCGTGTGGAAGCTGGGGCCCAGCAGCCGGTCGGCCAGGCGCGAAGCACCCAGCAGCGCGCCGAACAGCAGGCCGGCCGAGCTGCCGATGGCAAAGCCGATGAGGTCGCGCCGCAGGCTGGCGCCCAGGGCCGCGGCCAGCTTGCCGCTGGTGACCTGCTCCACCGCCGTGGCCCACACCTTCTCGGGCGGCACCAGCAGCGGCGAGGTGGTCCAGCCCCAGCGGGTGGCCAGCCACCAGGCGGCCAGCAAGGCGGCGGGCAGCACCCAGCCGCGCAGCGGGCGGGGGATGAAGGTGCGTGCCATCACAGCCCCTCCTTGCGCCAGCCCAGCAGCCGCTGCTCCACCAGGGCCAGCAGCTTGTCGAGCAGATAGCCCACCGCGCCCACCACCACCACCGCGGCCAGCACCACGTCCAGCTGGAACAGCTGGCGGCCGAACACGATCATGTAGCCCAGGCCTTCGCTGGAGGCCAGCAGTTCCACCACCACCAGCGCCAGCCAGGCATGCGTGAGGCCGTAGCGCACGCCGTTCCAGATCGGTGCCAGCGCCGCCGGAAACACCACGCGGCTGAGCATCTGCCAGCGCGAGAAGCGCAGCACACGGCCCACCTCGATGTAGCGGGTGGGCACGCCCTGGATGCCCTTGTAGGTGTTGAGCGCGATGGGCACCAGCGCCGCCTTGCTGATGAGGATGATCTTCAGCGCCTCGTCGATGCCCACCAGCAGCATCAGCAGCGGCAGCCAGCCCAGCACCGGCACCTGGCTGAAGGCCTTGAAGGTGGGGTAGAGGTAGTCCTTGACCGTGGGCGACAAGCCCATGACCACGCCCAGCAGCAGCCCGCCGGCCAGGCCCACGCCGAAGCCGCCCAGCACCCGCAGCAGGCTCACCTGCAGGTTGGCCCACAGCTCGCCGCTGCGCGCCGATTCAGCCAGCGTGAGCGCCACCGCCTCGGGCGAGGGCAGCACCTGCGGCGCGATCCATTCATGCCGGGCCGCCAGCCACCACAGCGCCAGCACCGCCAGCGGCACCGGCCAGGCCAGCAGCCAGCGGCCGAAGGCGAGGTGGGGCAGACGCCAGCGCGGCGTCGGGAAGCGGGCCACGGCGGCGCGATGCTCCAGCCCGATGTGCAGAGGTTGTTCCATGCTCAGGCTCCCAGTGCCTTGCCATCGGCCTGGTACACAGGCCAGTAGTTCTGCAGCCCCTGCTGGCGCAGCGACGCCTGCAGGTAGCGGGTGTCGATCCAGCCGTCGACGTCGAAGCGCTTGCGGCTGAGCTTGAAGCGGTAGGCCTGGGCCTCGGCGTCCTTGTAGCGGGCCACCAGGAAGGGGTCGAAGTTGGGGTTCAGCCGCACGCGCAGCGGCTCGCCGGCGTAGTCTTCCTTCCAGTGCTCGTACGGCGTGCCGGCACGGGCCCACAGGCGCAGCACCTCCTCGCGGTTGGCCTCGTCGGACGACCAGCGCGCGGTGCGCACCGCCGCATCCACCAGGCGCTGCACATGCTGCGGATGGGCGGCGGCGTAGGCGTCGGTCACCAGCACATGGCTCTGGCGGGTGAACACCGGCGAATCGCCCTTGCTGGCGTACAGCACCCGCACCTGGCCCTTGTCGCGCAGGCGCAGGATGTCCATCGCGCCGATGGCGGCATCGATGTCGCGCGTGGCCAGCGCGGTCAGGTAGCCGGCGGTGTCCAGGTTCAGGATCTTCAGGTCCTTCTCGGCCAGGCCGTGCGCTTCCAGCAACCGCAGCGCCGGCAGGTGCATGTTGGTGCCGCGGAACAGCGACACCCGCTTGCCGCGCAGGTCGGCCACCGTCTTCTCAAGGAAACGCCGGGCCGCCCCAAGTTTCCTTGACCCCCTCGGGGGGCGGGCTGGGCGCAGCCCGGCCCTGGGGGTCCTTGGCCTTGAATCGGGCGGCACGCCGATGTAGATGTTGCTGCGCACCCCGGTGGCCAGGATCAGCCGCGTCTTGAGCCCGGCCGAGCGGGCCACGATGGCCGGCAGGTCGCCCTGGAAGGCGAAGTCCAGCTGGCCGGTGGTCAGCGCCTCGTTGACGGCCGGGCCGGCGCCCTTGAAGAACAGCCACTCCACCTTCACGCCGTCGGGCTGAAAGGCTTCGTCAATCCAGCCCTTCGCATGGGCGATGGCCATGGAGCTGCCGGCGATGCTGGGCGGCTGGCCGACGGCCGGCTGCGCCACGCCGATGCGCAGCGTGTGGGTAGCGGCCTGTGCGCGGGCCAGGCCGGGCAGGCCCAGGCTGGCGGCGCCACCGGCTGCCAGGCGGCGCAGGGCGCCACGTCGTGTGAGCGTCATCGCGGGCTCCTTCAGCGTGCGGCGGCGAGCTTGCTGCCGGCCAGTTCGCCATCGGCCGCGTACTCGGGCCAGTAGCCTTCCAGCTTCAGCTCCTTGAGCGCCACGTCCAGGTAGCGGCGGTCGAACCAGCTGTCGATCTCGGGCACGCTGCGGGTGAGCTTGAGGGCATGCGCCTCGGCCGCCGCGTCCTTGTAGCGGGCCACCAGGAAGGGGTCGAGCAGCGGCGACAGACGCACCCGCAGCGGCTGGCCGATGAAGTCCTCACGCCAGAAGCGCTCGGGCAGCTCGGCCTTGCCCCATTGGGCAAACAGCTCGCCACGCTGCTGCTCGTCGGAGTAGGCGCGCGCCGCCTTCACCACGGTGTTGACCACGCGCTGCACCACCTGCGGATGGCGCTGCGCGAAGTCGTCGGTGACCAGCAGCACCGTCTGCCGCGTGAAGCGGTAGCTGTCCTGCGCGGCCGACCACACCACCTTGGCAGCGCCCTTCTCGCGCAGCGAAAACAGCTCCACGTAGCCGAAGGCGGCGTCGATGTCCTTGGTGGCCAGCGCCGCCTGCGCGCCGGCGGTGTCCAGGTTGATCAGCTTGAGGTCGGTTTCCTTCAGGCCCTTGGCGGCCAGCGCGCGCACCGCGGCCAGGTGCAGGTTGGTGCCCTTGAACACCGCCACCCGCTTGCCCTTGAGGTCTTCCAGCCGGGTGACGGTGGAGTCGGGCGGCACGCCCAGGTACAGGCCGTTGCGCACGCCGCTGCCGACGATGATCTTGGTCTTCACGCCACCGGCACGGTGCACGATGCTGGGCAGGTCGCCCTGCCAGGCGAAGTCCAGCTGCTTGTTGACCAGTGCCTCGTTCACCGCCGGGCCGGCGCCCTTGAAGAAGATCCACTGCACCTGGATGCCGTCACGCTCGAACTCCTTCTCGAGCAGGCCCTGCGCATTGACGATGCCCACCGTGGAGCCGCCGGTGCGCGGTGGTGTGCCCACGCCGCCGTTGGCCACGCCGATGCGCACCACGTTGGGGTTCTGGGCCTGGGCGGCCAGGGTGAAGAGGGCGAGCACCAGGGAGGCGAACCCCAGGCCCAGCCAGCGTTGCAAGCTCATGTCGACATCCCTTCGTGAAAGCGTGGGATGCACGATAGGCAGCTTGCCTAGACAGGTGAAAGTTTCATTTCAACTTTGGATATGCAGGTCCAGGCCGGCCTGCTTCAAACGCAGCAACAGCCGCTGGCGCAGCAAAGCCAGCACCGGTTGCTGCTGCGAACGCGGCAGCGGCACGGGTGCATCGCAGGTCACGGCACCACCTTCCAGCAACAGCACCCGGTCGGCCAGGTCCAGCCAGGCCGCGGGTTGGCGTGTGGCCAGCACCAAGGTGCTGCCGCTGTGGCGCAGCGCATGGCGCACCAGCAGCCGCAGGCCGGCAGCGGCCGAGGGTGGCTGCCCGGCCAGCGGTTCGTCCAGCAGCAGCGCAGGGGCGGGGCGGGCCAAGGCCAGTGCCAAAGCAGCCAGGTAGCGGTGCTCGGGCGCCAGCCGCCAGGCACGTTGCAGCACCAGCGGCCCCAGGCCCACCGCCTGCAGGGCGCGCAGTGCCTGCTGTGCCGCCTGCTGGCGGTCGGCACCGCGTGCCTGGTGCAGCAGCCGGCGCCAGGACCGCAGGCCATCGGGACCACTGCCGGGCGGGCCCAGGTGCTGCAGGTCGTGCCGCCAGCCATCGGCCAGCGCATGCTGCTGCAGCTGCCGCAGCAGATGGCTCTTGCCGCTGCCGGGCAGGCCGGTCACCAGCACCAGCTGGCCGGCGGCCAGCTGCAGGTCCAGGCCGTCCTGCGGCGCCTGCAGCCGCAGCACCAGCCCGGCCGGGCCGCCGCACCAGGCAGGCTCGTCCAGCTGGCGCCGAAAGCGCAGCAAGGCTTCAGGCAGGCCCGGCGGCCGCGGGGCCGAAGGCGCCGGTGCAGCCGGCGCCTGGAACGGAGTAAGGGGCATGGCCCCACCCTAGACAGCCCGCCGGGCACGGGCAACGAAGCGAATCGCGGATGCTTATGCGTTCCGCTCAAGCGGCGGCCGTCACCCGCCACACCACGTCGCCCACGTCGTCGGCCACCAGCAGCGAGCGGCCGTCGGGGCCGATGGCCACGCCCACCGGGCGACCGTAGGACACCGATTCGTCGGGCGCCAGGAAGCCCCACAGGATGTCGCGCACCGCGCCCGAAGGCCGGCCGTTGGCGAAGGGCACGAACACCACCTTGTAGCCGCTGAGCTTGCTGCGGTTCCAGGAGCCGTGCTGGCCGATCACCATGCCATCGACCTCGAAGCCAGGCAGCGTGCCGGCCGGCATCCAGCACAGCCCCAGCGAGGCGGTGTGGCCGCCCAGCGCAAAGTCGGGCTGCAGCGCGCTGGCCACCTTGGCCGGGTCCTGCGGCACGCGGTCGTCCACCGTCTTGCCCCAGTAGCAGTAGGGCCAGCCGTAGAAGCCGCCGTCGCTCACCGAAGTGAGGTAGTCGGGCGGCGTCTCGTCGCCCAGGCCGTCGCGCTCGTTCACCACCGTCCACAGGCGGCCGGTGACCGGCTCCCAGGCCAGGCCCACCGGGTTGCGCAGGCCGCTGGCAAAGGTGCGCTCGCGGCCGGTGGCCAGGTCCAGCTCCTGGATGCAGGCGCGGCCTTCTTCGGCCTCGAAGCCATGCTCGGCGATGTTGCTGAGCGAGCCCACGCCCACGTACAGCCGCCGGCCGTCGCGGCTGGGCAGCAGGCTGCGCGTCCAGTGGCCGCGGGTCTTGTAGGTGGACAGGCGCCGGCCCGGCGAGGTGATCTGTGTGGCGCCCGGCGTGTACGGGTAGGCCATCACGCCGTCGGTGTTGCCCACGTAGAAGGTGTCACCCACCAGCGCCATGCCGAAGGGCTGGTTGAGCTGCTGCAGCAGCACGTGGCGCTGCTCGGCCACGCCGTCACCGTCGGCATCGCGCAGCAGCGTGATGCGGTTGGGGCTCTCGCCGATGGCGGCGGCGCGTTGCATGGTGGCCACCATCGCATGGTCGAATAGCGTGCGCGGCCGCCCGGCCGACTGCAGCGCCTCCGCCACCGTCACGTCGCCGTTGGGCAGCACCTGCACCCAGCGCGGGTGCTTGAGGCCGTCGGCAAATGCGTTCACCTTCAGCCCCGGCGCGGCCGCCGGCACCTGCCCAGCCGACCAGCCGCGGGCGGTGGGCATCTTCAGCGTGGGAATGGCACCCTGCGGCTGCCCCGCCGGAATCTGCGGCGCGGTGCCCACCGCCTGCGCGGGTGTGGCGCCCTGCAGCCGCCGCCACCGGATGGCCCCCGCCCCCACCAGGGCCACGGCCCGCGCGAATACATCGTAAAAGCCCATCGAAACCGCCTCCGGCTGTTGGTGTGTGGGGTGGAGTGTCGATGACTTGCATAAGCTGCGTCGAAATCCTTCGTAGCCCGCCACCCCCACCCCGCGCTGCAATCATGGCTTTGCCCGGCCATGGCGCGCTCACCGCACATCCTGCTCAACGCGTTCAACATGAACTGCGTGGGCCACATCAACCACGGGCTGTGGACGCACCCGCGCGACCGGTCGGGTGACTACAACACCCTGCCCTACTGGACCGACCTGGCCCGCACGCTGGAGCGCGGCCTGTTCGATGGCCTGTTCCTGGCCGACATCGTGGGCGTGTACGACGTGTACCAGGGCAACGTGGACCTGCCGCTGCGCGAGTCCATCCAGCTGCCGGTCAACGATCCGCTGATGCTGGTCTCGGCCATGGCCGCGGCCACAAGGCACCTGGGCTTCGGCGTCACGGTGAACCTGAGCTACGAGCAGCCCTACCTGCTGGCGCGGCGCTTCTCCACGCTGGACCACCTGACCAGCGGCCGCATCGGCTGGAACATCGTCACCGGCTACCTGGACAGCGCGGCCCGTGCGATGGGCCTGGCCGGCCAGGCGCCGCACGACGAGCGCTATGACCGCGCCGACGAGTTCATGGACGTGCTCTACCAGCTGTGGGAAGGCAGCTGGGAAGACGGCGCGGTGCTGCGCGACAAGGCGCGGCGCCTGTTCACCGACCCGGCCAAGGTGCATGAAGTCAAGCACCAGGGCCGCTGGTTCCAGCTGCAGGGCTACCACCTGGCCGAGCCTTCGCCGCAGCGCACGCCGGTGCTGTTCCAGGCGGGCAGCTCAGGCCGCGGCCAGCGCTTTGCAGCCCGCCATGCCGAGTGCGTGTTCATCTCGCCACCCGACAAGGCCACCGCGCGCCGCACCGTGCAAAGCCTGCGCGAAGCGCTGGTGCAGGCCGGCCGCCAGCCCGACGACGTCAAGGTGTTCATGGGCACCGCGGTGGTCACCGGCCGCACCGCCGCAGAAGCGCGCGACCTGTACGCCGACTACCTGCAGTACGCCAGCCGCGATGCCGGGCTGGCGCACTTCGCCGCCTCGGTGGGTGTCGACTTCGCGCGCTACGACCTGGACGCGCCGGTGGACTACCAGCCGGGCCAGGCCATCGAATCGGCGCGCCGCAGTGCGCAGGAGCATGGCTGGACGCGGCGCAAGCTGCTGCAGCTGTTCGAGCTGGGCGGCCGCTACCCGGCCATCGTGGGCGATGCGCAGCAGGTGGCCGACGAGCTGCAGTCCTGGATCGCCGACACCGGCATCGACGGCTTCAACCTGAGCCGCACCGTGGTGCCCGAAAGCTACGAGCATTTCATCGACCTGGTGGTGCCCGAGCTGCAGAACCGCGGCGTCTACAAGACGACCTACGAAACCGGCAGCCTGCGCCACAAGCTGCTGGGGGCGGGTGACCAGCTGCCGCAACAACACGCCGCCGCGGCCTTCCGGCGGCCGACCGGCAGCTGAGCTTCGTTCGACATTTTTTGAACAAGCAGCGTCGGAAACATTCGTTGGCCGGCCCTGCTGCAAACGCAACACTGCCGCCATGGGCAGTGACTGGATCAACGAACGTACCGAACGACTGGCGCGGCAGCTGGAGGCCACGGCGGTGGAACGCGACCGCCAGGGCGGCCATGCCGCCGCCGAGCGCCAGGCCATCCGCGACAGCGGCCTGCTGGGCCTGCTGATTCCGCAGGACGCCGGCGGCCTGGGCGCCAGCTGGCCCACGCTGTACCGCGTGGTGCGCCGGCTGGCCCAGGCCGACAGCGCACTGGCCCATGTGTTTGCCTTCCACCACCTGCAGGTGGCCACGGTGCTGCTATGGGGCACGCCCGCCCAGCAGCGGACGCTGCTGCCGCGCTCGCAGTCCGAAGGCTGGTTCTGGGGCAATGCCCTCAACCCGCAGGACACCCGCCTGGTGGCGCAGCCGGTGGCCGATGGCTGGCGGCTGCAAGGCCCCAAGAGTTATGCCTCGGGCTCGGTCGGTTCCGACCGGCTGGTGGTGGGCGCCCAGGTGCAGCTGGCCGATGGCAGCAGCGCGCGCCTGGTGGGCCACCTGGCCACGCAGGCCGAAGGCATCACCGTACAGCAGGACTGGGACGCCTTCGGCCAACGCCAGACCGACAGCGGCACGGTGCACTTCCACGACGTGTTCCTGCCCCAGCGCGACGTGCTGCAGGCGCCCGGCAGCACCTCCACGCCACGCGCCACGCTGCGCACGCTGGTGTCGCAGCTGATCATGGCCAACCTGTACCTGGGCATCGGCCAGGCTGCGTACGAGGCCGGCCGCCGCTACACGCTGGAGCGTGCGCGCCCCTGGCCCAACGGCCACGCCGCGCGCCTGGCCGACGAGCCGCAGCTGCAGCAGCGCTATGGCGAGCTGTGGCTGCTGCTGCGCCCGGCCGAGCTGGCCTGCGAAGCGGCTGCGCTGCAGCTGCAGGCGGCCTTCGAGCAGGGCGAGGCGCTGGACGCCAGCGGCCGCGGCGCGCTGGCCATCGCCATCTCCGAAGCCAAGGTGCTGGCGCACCGCGCGGGCATCGACGTCAGCTCGCAGGTGTTTGAACTGGCCGGCGCCGGCGCCACCAGCGGTCGCCTGGGGCTGGACCGCTTCTGGCGCAACGCCCGCGTGCACACGCTGCACGACCCGGTGGACCTGAAGCTGCGCGACATCGGCCGCCACCGGCTGGAGGGCCATGTGCCCGAGCCCAGCTCGTATTCCTGAATCTCCCGATCCCTGATCCGAGCCCGACCCAAGGACTCCTCTCCATGACCGCCCCACCACAAGAACTGCCGTTGATCCGGCTGGACAACGTCAGCAAGCGCTTCAAGCTGCCTGATGGCCGACACTTCGATGCGGTGCAAGCCACCTCGCTCGACATCCCGCGCGGCGACGTGTTCGGCCTCGTCGGCAAGAGCGGCGCCGGCAAGTCCACGCTGCTGCGCCTGGTCAACCTGCTGGAGCGGCCCGACCAGGGCCGCGTGTTCGTGGCCGGCCGTGAGCTGACCGCGCTGGGCAAGCGCGAGCTGCGCGAGGCACGGCAGAACATCGGCATGATCTTCCAGCAGTTCAACCTGCTGCAGAACGCCAGCGTGTTCGACAACGTGGCCTTTCCGCTGCGCATCCACGGCGGCGACACTGCGGCCCAGATCGATGCGCGGGTGCGTGAGTGCCTGCAGCTGGTGGGCATTGCCGACAAGCTGCACAGCCACCCGGCCCAGCTGTCGGGCGGGCAGAAGCAGCGCGTGGCCATCGCCCGCGCGCTGGCGCCGCAGCCCGACGTGCTGCTGTGCGACGAGCCTACCTCGGCGCTGGACGCCGAGACCACCGAATCGCTGCTGGCCACGCTGCGCGACATCAACGCCAAGCTGGGCGTCACCATCGTCATCGTCACCCATGAGCTGCCGGTGGTGACCTCGCTGTGCCGCCACGTGGCCGTGGTGGAGGAAGGCCGCATCGCCGAGCGCTTTGCGGTGGACGACACCAGCCGCCTGCCCATCACCCGCCTGGGCCGCGACCTGGTGCGGCTCAGGGCCAGCCCGGAAACCCGCAACGACCTCGACCGCCTGGAGGCCGCCTATGCCTGAGAACATCGCCGCCATCCTGCCCGAGCTGTGGACCGCCATCGGGCAAACCTTTCTGATGCTGGGCATCGGCCTCAGCGCCGCGGTGTTGATCGGCGGGCCGCTGGGCATCTGGCTGTTCCTGCTCAGCCCGGGGCAGACGCTGGAGAACCGCGCGCTGTTCACCGTGGTGAGTTGGCTGGTGAACACGGTGCGTTCCTTCCCGTTCATCATCCTGCTGGTGGCGCTGGTACCCATCACGCGGGTGATCGCCGGCAGCTCCATCGGGCCGGTGGCGGCTGCGGTGCCGCTGTCGTTCGCGGCCATCCCCTACTTCGCGCGGCTGGTGGAGCAGAACCTGCGCGAAGTGCCGCGCGGCGTGATCGAAGCCGCCCATGCGATGGGAGCGTCGGACCTGCAGATCGTGGCCCGGGTGCTGCTGGTGGAAGCGCGCTCCGGCCTGGTGCTGGCCCTCACGGTGCTGGCCATCAGCTTCCTCTCGTACTCGGCGGTGGCCGGTGTGGTGGGCGGCGGCGGCATCGGTGACCTGGCCATCCGCTACGGCTACTACCGCTTCCAGACCGACGTGATGGTGCTCACCGTCGCCATCCTGGTGGTGCTGGTGCAGGCCATCCAGTTCAGCGGCAACGCACTGGCGCGCCGGCTGGACAAGCGCTGAACAAGAAAACTGGTTGATCAAGTCAAGGATGTCAGCATGACGTACACCCGCCGCGACCTCGTCGCTTCGTTCGCCCTTACCGCCGGCCTGGCGCTGGCCGCCGCGCTGTCGCCCGCCCAGGCGCAGGACAAGAAGGAACTGGTCTTCGGCGCCACGGCCGGGCCTTATGCCGACCAGATCAAGCTGGGCATCAAGCCGCTGCTCGAGAAGAAGGGCTACCGCGTCAAGGTGGTGGAGTTCAACGACTACATCCAGCCCAACTTCGCGCTGGCACAGGGTGCGCTGGATGCCAACGCCTTCCAGCACATCGTCTACCTCACCAAGTTCGCCACCGAGAACAAGCTGGCGCTGACCGAGCTGCTGAAGGTGCCCACCGCGCCCATCGCCTTCTACAGCAAGAAGCACAAGACGCTGGACGTGAAGGAAGGCGCCACCGTGGCCCTGCCCAACGACCCCACCAATGCGGCGCGGGCGCTGCTGGTGCTGCAGGAGATCGGCTGGCTGAAGCTGCGCGAAGGCTATGACCCCATCCGCGCCAGCGAGAAGGACGTGGCCCAGAACCCGAAGAAGCTCAAGCTGGTGCCCATCGAGGCGGCGCAGCTGCCCCGCAGCCTGGACGACACCGACTACAGCTTCGTCAACGGCAACTTCGCGCTGGCCTCGGGCCTCAAGCTCACCGAGGCACTGGCGCTGGAAAAGACGGGCCCCACCTACCAGAACCTGGTGGCCATCCGCACCGAGGACAAGGACAAGCCCTGGGTCAAGGACATCGCCGAGGCCTACCGCTCCCGCGAGTTCCTGGCGGTGACGCAGCAGAAGTTCGCCGGCTTCGTGCCGCCCGACTATCAACAGGCCCTGCTGTCGGGAGCGGCCAAATGAAGCGGCGTCACCTGTTGCGCTCCGGCGCGGCCAGCGCCGGCCTGCTGGCCCTGCCCGGCCTGTTGCGCGCGGCCGAAGCGCCCAAAGAACTGCGGCTGGACTACGCCTACTACTCGCCTGCCAGCCTGGTGCTGCGGCGCTTCGGCTGGCTGGAAGAAGACTTCGGCCGTGACGGCACCGCCGTGAAATGGGTGCTCAGCGCCGGCAGCAACCGGGCGCTGGAATACCTCAACAGCGGCAGCATCGACATCGGCTCCAGCGCCGGCCTGGCGGCGCTGCTGGCCAAGGCCAACGGCAACCCGATCCGCACGCCGTACATCTTCTCGCGGCCCGAATGGACGGCGCTGGTGGTGCGGCGAGATTCGCCCATCCGCAGCCTGGCCGACCTCAAGGGCAAGAAGGTGGCGGCCACCAAGGGCACCGACCCCTACCTGTTCTTGTTGCGCGCGCTGAAGGTGGCGCAGCTCAAGCGCGGCGACATCGAGCACGTGGCGCTGCAGCATGCCGACGGCCGTGTGGCGCTGGAGCAGGGCCGGGTGGACGCCTGGGCCGGCCTGGACCCGCTGATGGCCGCCAGCGAACTGGACGCCGGCTCGCGCCTGATCTACCGCCACGTGGCCTTCAACACCTACGGCTTCCTGAACGTGCGCGAAGACTTCCAGCAGCGCCACCCCGAGGCCCTGCGCCGCGTGATCGCCGGTTATGAACGGGCGCGCAAGTGGATCATCGGCAACACCACCGAAGCCGCCAAGATCCTGTCGGAAGAAGCCAAGGTCAGCCTGCAGGTGGCGCTGCTGCAGCTGAAGCTGCGCACCGACCTGAGCAACCCGCAACCCTCGGCCGAGCACGTGGACGCGCTGCGTGCGGCCGCCCCCATCCTGCTGGACGAGCAGCTGGTCAAGCCCGGCACCGACCTGCCGCGCACCATCACCGCGCTGGTGGACACGCAGTTCGCCCGCGGGCTGCTGGGCAGCACCGGCTGACGGAGCAAGCCGCATGACGGACGCGCTGCATCCGCCGCTGTCGGCGCGGGCGGGCCAACGGCCTGCACCGGCCGAGCCAGCTACGCCGGCGCCGTTGGCACCGGCTTCAAACCCCGGCCCCCGCGCCGCCTGGGGCCTGCTGCTGCCGGCACTGGCCTTGGCGCTGCTGGAAGCCTCGGCCCGGCTGGGCTGGGTGCCGCCGCACCTGCTGCCACCGCCCAGCGAGATCGCACGCACGCTGGCGCAGCTGGCCCAGGGCGGTGAACTGGCGGGCCACCTGCTGGCCAGCAGCACCCGCGTGGCCGCCGGCTTTGCCATCGGCGCGCTGCTGGCCATCGTGGTCGGCGCGCTGGTGGGGCTCAACCGCCGGGCCGCCGCGTTGCTGGACCCCAGCTTCCAGGCGCTGCGCGCCATCCCTTCGCTGGCGTGGGTGCCCTTGCTGCTGCTGTGGCTGGGCATCGACGAAGCACCCAAGCTCACCTTGATCGCCATCGGCGCCTTCTTCCCGGTGTACATGGGCGTGTCGTCGGGCTTTCGCGACGTCGACCGCAAGCTGGTGGAAGTGGCCGAGCTGGCCGGCCTGCGGCCTGCCGCGCTGGTGCGCCGGGTGCTGCTGCCGGCCGCGCTGCCCACGGTGCTCACCGGCCTGCGCAACGGCCTCAGCCTGGCGTGGATGTTCATGGTGGCGGCCGAGCTGATCGCCGCCACCCGCGGCCTGGGCTACCTGCTGACCGACGGCCGCGAAACCGGCCGTGCCGACGTGGTGCTGGCCGCCATCGTGCTGCTGGCCCTGCTGGGCAAGCTCAGCGACACCGCCATGCAGACGCTGGAACGCCGCTGGCTGGCCTGGCGCGACACGCTGGAGACGCGCCGATGAGCCAGCCCCCTCTGCTGAGCCTGCAGGTGCAGCGCAAAGCCTTCGGCCCGCGCACCGTGCTGCAGGACGTGTCGCTGCAGCTGCAGGCCGGTGAATGCGTGGCCCTGGTGGGCGCCAGCGGCTGCGGCAAGAGCACGCTGCTGCGCATCGTCGCCGGCCTGGACCGCGACTACCAGGGCCGTGTGCTGCTGGCAGGCATGCCCGTCACCGCGCCCACGCGCGACATCCGCTTCGTGTTCCAGGAGCCGCGGCTGTTCCCCTGGCTGACGGTGGCCGGCAACGTGGCCTTCGACGACGACGCGGCGCGCAGCCAGCGCCCGCGGGTGGAAGCGCTGCTCGAAGAAGTGGGCCTGGCCGGCCTGGCCGACCGCCTGCCCAAGCAGCTGTCGGGCGGGCAGGCCCAGCGGGTGGCCATCGCCCGCGGCCTCTTCGTGCAACCCCGGCTGCTGCTGCTGGACGAACCCTTCTCCGCGGTCGATGCCTTCACCCGGCTGCGGCTGCAGGCGCTGCTGCGCCGGGTGGCGCAGGCCCATGGCATCACGGTGCTGCTGGTCACCCACGACATCGACGAGGCCGTGACCCTGGCCGACCGCGTGCTGGTGTTCGAAGCCGACCCCGGCCGCATCGCCGCCCAGCTGCCGGTGGCCCTGCCCCACCCGCGCGAGGCCGATACCCCCGGCGTGGCCGACGCCGCCCGCGCCGTGCGGCACGCGCTGCACGCCGCGCATGCGCTGTGATCACTGCGCCCGCTGTCCCTTCCCTTTCCCAACCCGCAAGCAAGAAGACATGAAGACCAAGACCACGCAGCGACGTCTGCTGCTGGGCGGCCTGGCGTCGGCCATGATCGCCGCCATGGCTGCCACCGGCACCGCCCATGCGCAGGACACCACGGTGCGCATCGCCGTCACCGCCGGCCCGCACGCGCAGATCGCCGAGGTGGCCAGGAAGGTGGCAGCGCGCGACGGCCTGGTGCTCAAGATCGTCGAGTTCCAGGACTACATCCAGCCCAACGCCGCCCTCGATGCCGGCGACGTGGAGGCCAACAGCTACCAGCACAAGCCCTTCCTGGACACGCAGATCCAGGCCCGCGGCTACAAGCTCACCGCGGTGGGGGCGACGGTCACCTTCCCGATGGGCTTTTATTCCAAGCGCTACAAGTCGCTGACCGACCTGCCGGCCGGCGCCAAGGTGGGCATCCAGAACGACCCGTCCAACAGCGGCCGCGCGCTGCAGCTGCTGCAAAAGGCCGGCGTCATCCAGCTCAAGCCCACGGCCGGCATCAGCGCCACCGTGGCCGAGGTGGTGGCCAACCCCAAGAAGCTGCAGATCGTGCAGGTGGAAGCGGCGCAGTTGCCCCGCTCGCTGGACGACCTGGACGCCGCGGCCATCAACACCAACTACGCGCTGCAGGCCGGCCTGGTGCCCACCCGTGACGCCATCGCCATCGAAGCGGCGCAAAGCCCCTACGCCAACCTGCTGGTGGTGCGCACCGCCGACAAGGACAAGCCCTGGGTGCCCAAGCTGCTCAAGGCCTTCCAGTCGCCCGAAGTGCGCCAGCTGGTGGAAAGCCAGTTCAGCGGGTCGATGGTGCCGGCGTTCTAACGGCCCCCAGCATGCATCGTCCGGTCGAGCAGGCTTAGACTGGCAACGCCCACCCGGGAGTTGCCATGACCGACCTCGTTGCTGAACTTTCCGCCCAAGCCCAATCCCTGCCGCCCGAGGACCGGGCCCGGCTGGCCGAGGCGTTGCTGGCCAGCCTTGACCCGGCCGAGTCCGACGTTGATACGGCCTGGAGCGATGAGCTGCGTCGCCGTATCGCCGATCTGGAGACTGGCGCTGTGGAAGCGATTCCGGCAGATCAGGCGTTCGCCCGCGTCCGCGCTCAACTGAGACCGTGAAGCCCGCCCGCTTTCACCCCGAAGCGCTGGCGGAGTTGGAAGCGCAGAGCCTGTACTACGAAGAGCGCAGCCCAGGGTTGGGGCTGCGCTTTCTGACCCCAGTCGAAGCGGCCGTGCGCCTGGCAGAGTCGATGCCGCAAGTCGGCAGTCCCCACCAGCAAGGCACACGGCGGGTCTTTCCGAAGTCGTTTCCGTGCGCCATCGTGTATCGGGAAACGCCCGAGGCCTTGGACATCCTCGCGGTGGCGCCGTTCAGGCGCAAGCCCGGGTACTGGCGATCGCGAAAATGACGCCGGCGCCTCCCGGCGCCGGCCTGCAGGTTCACCGCCGACGGCGGTGGGCCAGTTGCTGCACCACGGCCACCATGCGGTCGACTTCTTCGCAGGTGTTGTAGAAGGCCAGTGACGGCCGCACCGTGGTTTCCAGGCCGAAGCGGCGCAGGATGGGTTGTGCACAGTGGTGACCGGTGCGCACCGCAATGCCTTCCTGGTTCAGTGCCTGGCCCACTTCTTCGGTGCTGTAGCCCGCCAGCACGAAGCTGAGCACGCTGGCCTTGTGGGCCGCGGTGCCCACCAGCCGCACGCCGGGGATGGGCCGGATGTGGTGGGTGGCGTAGTCCAGCAGCGCATGCTCATAAGCGCCGATGGCTTCGATGCCGATGCGCTCCACATACTGCAGCGCCGCGCCCAGGCCCACCGCATCGGCGATGTTGCCGGTGCCGGCCTCGAAGCGCGTGGGCGGCCCGTGGTAGACGGTGCGCTCGAAGGTCACGTCGGCAATCATGTTGCCGCCGCCCTGCCAGGGCGGCATGTCCTCCAGCACCTCGCGCTTGCCATACACCGCGCCGATGCCGGTGGGCCCGAAGATCTTGTGGCCCGAGAACACGAAGAAGTCGGCGTCCAGCGCCCGCACGTCCACCCGCATGTGCGAGACCGACTGCGCGCCGTCCACCAGCGCCCGCGCGCCGGCCGCATGGGCCATGGCCACGATCTGCTGCACCGGCGTGACGGTGCCCAGCGCATTCGACACCTGGGTGCACGAGACGAGCTTGGTGCGCGGGCCCAGCAGCTTGGCGTACTCAGACAGGATGACCTGGCCGTCGTCGTCCACCGGGATCACGCGGATCACCGCGCCCTTCTCGGCCGCCAGCTGCTGCCAGGGCACGATGTTGGCGTGGTGCTCCAGGTGCGAGACGATGATCTCGTCGCCCGCCCCGATGTGCTTGGCGCCCCAGCTCTTGGCGATCAGGTTGATGCCTTCGGTGGTGCCCCGCACGAAGATCACCTCGTCCACGCTGCCGGCGCCGATGAAGCGGCGCACGGTTTCGCGCGCGCCCTCGTAGGCGTCGGTGGCGCGGGCGGCCAGCGTGTGCGCCGCCCGGTGGATGTTGGAGTTCTCGTGCGCGTAGAAGTACGCCAGCCGGTCGATCACCGCCTGCGGCTTGTGGGTGGTGGCCGCGTTGTCGAACCACACCAGCTGCTTGCCGTTCACCCGCTCCTGCAGGATGGGGAAGTCACGGCGCACCGCGTTCACGTCGAAGGCCGGTGTTGCGGCTGGCGTCGCCGGGGCCGCAGCCGCCGGTGCGCGCGTGCCCGGGCCATCGATGAAGTAGTAGCCGGTGGCACCCGCGGGCGCCGGCACGCCGGCACCGGGCAAGCCGCCATGGCCAGGGTGGCCGGGCAGTGGCAGCGCCGGCACCTGCGGCAACTGGGGCACGCCCAGCAGCTGGCTGCCGGCACGGCCGTCGTAGGCCGGCGCGGCCACCAGCGCATGGTCGGGCACGCCGTTGGGCGCCTGCGCATGCGGCAGCAGCGAAGGCGCCTGCGCCGCCACGTTGGCCGGGGCCTGCGGCGAGCTGGGCACCAGGTTGGCGCCCGGTGCGGTGGCGCCCAGCGGCTGCAGCGAAGGCGTGGCCGGGCCGTGGCTGCCGGGCGGCAGCGCCAGGCCGGCAGGCTGCACGTTGGCCGGCACCGGCACGCCGCCCACCGCCGGGTTGGCCTGGCCGACCGGCGACGCGACCGCGCCCAGCACGGGCGCGGCGGGCAGCGAAGCCGGCAACGACGGTGCGCCCCCCGGCAGCGCCGCGAAGAACTCGCCCGCCAGCCGCGCCAGCGTGGCCGCGTCGGGCAGGCCCGGCGGCGGCACCGGGTGCGCCACGTTGTCGAGAAGGGTGTCCACGCTCATGCCGGTGGTCACTTGTAGGTGTCGGGGTACTCGTGGTACTTGCCGATCTCGACGTCTTCCAGCACCGCCAGCGCGTCGTCGGTCTGCACCGCCAGCGAGCAGTACAGCGAGATCAGGTACGAAGCGATGGCGTTGCGGTTGATGCCCATGAAGCGCACGCTCAGGCCCGGGCTTTGTTCACCGGCCAGGCCCGGCTGGTACAGGCCCACTACGCCCTGGCGCTTGTCGCCCACGCGCAGCAGCAGGATCTTGGTCTTGCCATCGGCCACCGGCACCTTGTCGCTGGGAATCAGCGGCAGGCCGCGCCAGGTCAGGAACTGGCTGCCGAACAGGCTCACCGTCGGCGGCGGCACGCCGCGGCGGGTGCACTCACGGCCGAAGGCGGCGATGGCCAGCGGGTGGGTCAGGAAGAAGGCGGGCTCCTTCCACACCTTGCTCAGCAGCTCGTCCAGGTCGTCGGGCGTGGGCGCGCCGGTCAGCGGGTACACCACCTGGTCGGGGTGCACGCTGGCCAGCAGGCCGTAGTCGGGGTTGTTGATCAGCTCGCTTTCCTGGCGCTCCTTGATCGTCTCGATCGTCAGGCGCAGCTGTTCCTTGATCTGGTCGTGCGGGCTGCTGTACAGGTCGCTGACACGGGTGTGCACGTCCAGCACGGTGCTGACGGCATTCAGGAAGTACTCGCGCGGCTGCTCTTCGTAGTTGACGAAGGTGCTGGGCAGGCGCGATTCGTCGCGCTGGGTGCAGGCCACCAGCACGTCGTTCGGGTTGCTGACCTTGTTCAGGCGGTAGATGCCCGCCTCCACCGGCAGCCATTGCAGCAGGTGCGTCAGCCAGCGCGGGCTGATGGTGGACAGGACCGGCGCGGTCTTGGTGGCATTGGCCAGCTGGCGAGCGGCGTTGTCGCCCAGCGCCAATTGCGGCGCGGCGGATGCTTCAGACATGGAAACTCCCTTGAATGGAACTACTTGTTGTGAATAACGAAAGTACGAATCCGAATATCGCTGCGCCACCCCTGCCGGATCAACCGGCTATAGCCAGCGAAAGGCCTCGGCCGCACGGTCGGCCTCGGTCTGCTCGCAGTGCTGCAGCAGGCGCGACAGCGGCACGCCCAGCGCAGCGGCCAGCTTGGCGGCGGTGGCCAGCGAGGGCATCACCACGCCGCGTTCCACCTCGCCCATGTACGAGCGATTGAGCTCGGCTTCGCCGGCCAGCCGCTCCTGCGACCAGCCGCGGCCTTCGCGCAGCTGGCGCACCACCGCGCCAAAGCGGCCCACCGCCAGCGTGGGCGGCGGCACCTCGGAAGCCGGGCTGCCCGGCATCGGCACGCCGACCGCCATCACGCCACCCCCGGTCCGGTGCTGGTGGGGTGGGCCTGCGTGATGCGGCTGCCCGGCGGCACACTGTGCGTGAGCCAGACGTTGCCGCCGATGGTGGAGCCGCGACCGATGGTCACGCGGCCCAGCACCGTGGCACCGGCATAGATCACCACGTCGTCTTCCAGCAGCGGGTGGCGGGCGCCGCCCTTCTGGATGTGGCCCTCTTCGTCGGTCTCGAAGCGGCGGGCACCCAGCGTCACCGCCTGGTACAGCCGCACGTTGCGGCCGATCTCGGCGGTCTCGCCGATGACCACGCCGGTGCCGTGATCGATGAAGAAGCCCGCGCCGATGCGTGCGCCCGGGTGGATGTCGATCCCGGTCTCGCCATGGGCCAGCTCGGCCACGATGCGGGCCAAGAGCGGCGTGCCCAGCTCGTACAGCCGGTGGGCGATGCGGTGGTGGATCATGGCCTGGATGCCCGGGTAGCACAGCAGCACCTCGTCCACGCTGCGTGCGGCGGGGTCGCCCTGGTAGGCGGCCAGCACGTCGCTGTCCAGCAGGGCGCGGATGCCGGGCAGCGACTGGCCGAAAGACCGCACCAGCGCCACCGCGCGGGCATCGGCCTCGGCCAGCGCCTGGTCCCGATCGGCCGCGCCGCGCGCACGGTGGCGCAGCTCCAGCCGCACCTGCACCAGCAGCTCGGCCAGCGCCTGCTGCAGCGTATGGGCGATGTAGTCGTCCTCATGCTCCTGCCGCAGCTCAGGCGGGCCCAGCCGCATCGGGAACAAGGCGCCCCGCAACTGGCCCACCACCGCGGCCAGCGCCTCGCGCGAGGGCAGCTCGCGGCCGCCCACTTCCTGCAGCCGGTTCTGCGCGGTGCGCCAGCGCTCACGCGCGGCGCGCAGCTCGGCCACGATGCCCGGCACGCCCAGCATGCCGGTCAAGCCCTCCACGCCCAGCGTGCCGGCCTGAAACTGGTCGTTCAGTCCTGTTGCCACGGCAGCCCCTGGTAGCGCCATCCATCGGCGGTGCCGCGCTGCTGCGCGGCATTCAGCTCGCCTTCAAAGCCTTCACGGATGTTGAACACGCGGGTGAAGCCGGCCTTGGCGGCGGCTTCTGCCGCCAGCGCCGACCGCTTGCCGCTGCGGCACAGCAGCAGCACCGGGTCGTGGCGGCCGACCTTGGCTTCCAGCTCGCGCACGAAGCGCGGGTTGCGGGTCAGCGCGGTGCCGGTGGCCCAGGCCACGTGCAAGGTGCCGGGCACCTGGCCGACGAACTTGCGCTCCTCGGCGGTGCGCACGTCGACGATGCGGGCCTGGCCGGCCTGGAACAGCTCCCAGGCCTGCTGCGGGCTGACGCTGCCGGAGAAGGGCAGGCCCAGCGCCGTGGCTTCGGCCTGGGCCGCCTGCAAGGTGGGGTGGAGGACAACTTCTTCGAGAACGGCGGACATCGGTACGGCTCCTGTTCGGGTGGCGATAGACGGCAACGCCAGCCTAAGCAGGGCACCGCCGGCAGCCAAGGAAGCGATTCGTCTTTGGATATGCGCCGGCTGTAACAAGAGCAGGGGGCAGCTGCGCGCGCACCGCATATGCGCCCGCCGCGTTTGCATAGCCGCAGCGCTTCGTTCGCAGTCGGCGCCCCGGCCCGTAGGCTGGCCGCCGTGACCGCCCATCTGCTGACCCTGCCCGACTCCCCGGCCCTGGCCCTGGCCCTGAGCATCCGCGCCAAGGCCTTGTTGTTCCACGACCCGCGCTCGCTGGCGCTGCTGCACCAGATCGAGCGCCTGGCCCGCACCGAAGCCACCGTGCTGCTGGTGGGTGAAACCGGCACCGGCAAGGAGCTGGTGGCCCGCCATGTGCACCAGCTCAGCGGCCGCAGCGGTCCCTTCGTGGCGGTGAACTGTGGCGCCTTCAGCGAACAGCTGATCGATGCCGAGCTGTTCGGCCACGAGGCAGGCGCCTATACCGGCGCCGCCGGTGCCCGCGCCGGCTGGTTCGAGGCCGCCAACGGCGGCACGCTGTTCCTCGACGAGATCGGCGACCTGCCGCTGGCACTGCAGGTCAAGCTGCTGCGCGTGCTACAGGAACGGCAGGTGGTGCGCCTGGGCGCGCGCCGGCCGGTGGCGCTGGATGTGCGGCTGGTGGCCGCCAC
Source organism: Aquincola tertiaricarbonis (assembly GCF_023573145.1). GTDB lineage: Bacteria > Pseudomonadota > Gammaproteobacteria > Burkholderiales > Burkholderiaceae_C > Aquincola > Aquincola tertiaricarbonis_B. The sequence continues at coordinate 2,009,585 of NZ_CP097635.1, read as the reverse complement.
CAACGTCGACCTGCAGCGCGCGGTGCAGGCGCAGCACTTCCGCGCCGACCTGTACTACCGCCTGAACGTGGCACCGCTGGCGCTGCCGCCGCTGCGCGAGCGGCAGGGCGACATCCTGCCGCTGGCGCGCCACTTCATCGGCGTCTACGGGCCCAAGCTGGGCCTGGCCCATGCGCGCCTGGCGCCCGAGGCGCAAGCCGCGCTGCTGCAGCACGCCTGGCCCGGCAACATCCGCGAGCTGGAGAACGTGGTGCACTTCGCGCTCATCGTCTGCCGCGACGGCCTGGTGCGCCGCGAGGACCTGCGGCTGGTGGGCCCCGCGATGACCGCGTCCGCTGGCGGCCGGCCGGCCCCGGCCCAGCTGCCGCCGCTGGATGCGCCGCCTGATGCCCAAGAGCGGCTGGCCGCGCTGTTCGACACCTTGCTGGCCGAGCGCACACCGGCGCTGTACCCGCTGGTGGAAGAGACGCTGGTGCGCTGCGCCTACGAGGCCTGCAACGAGAACCAGGTGCGCAGCGCACGGCTGCTGGGGGTGACGCGCAACACCTTGCGCACCTTGCTCAAGCGCCACGGCCTGCTGGTGGATGCCTTGCCCCACCCCGGCGACGATGTGCTGCCCGCCGAGACCGACGACCATGCCAAGATGAGCCAAGCCGCCGCCACGGTGCGCGGCCCGATGTCACCTGGAGCACTTCGCCATGAGCAACCTCACCCCTGATTCCGCTGGCTGGACCTTCTACACCGCGCCAGGCACCTGCGCGCAGGCCGTGCACATCGCGCTGCATGAAGCGCAAGCCACCTTCCGGCTGGTGAAGCTGGACTTCACGCAGCAGCAGCAGCAAAGCCCCGAGTACCTCGCGCTCAACCCCAAGGGCCGGGTGCCGGCGCTGGCCACGCCGCAAGGCGTGCTCACCGAAGTGCCGGCGCTGCTGCTGTTCATTGCGCAGACCCATCCGCAGGCCGGTCTGGCGCCGCTGGACGATGCTTTCGCGCTGGCGCGCCTGAACGAGCTGTCGGCCTACCTGGCCTCCACCGTGCACGTGGCGCATGCGCACAAGCGGCGCGGCGCGCGCTGGGCCGACGACGCCGCCGCCATCGAGGCGATGAAGGCCAAGGTGCCGCAGACGATGACGGCCTGCGCGCAGCAGCTGGAAGCCTGGCTGGCGGCCACGGCCGAGCAAGGACCTTATGTACTGGGCGCGCGCTACAGCGTGGCCGATGCCTACCTGTTCACCATCACCGGCTGGCTGGAAGGTGATGGCGTGGACGTGCAGGCCTTCCCGCGCCTGAGGGCCCACCACGCGCTGATCGCCCAGCGGCCCGCCACGCGGCGGGCCCTGGAAGAAGCCGGCGGCTGAACGTCGCCGGCGGCGTTCAGCGCTTGATGGAAGCTTCAGGCTGCGGCGTCAGCCGCAGGTAGGGCGTCACTGCGGTGTAGCCCTTGGGGAACTTCTGGGCGATCACTTCCGGGTCCTGCAGCGAAGGCACGATCACCACGTCGTCGCCCTGCTTCCAGTTGCCCGGCGTGGCCACGCTGTGGTGGTCGGTCAGCTGCAGCGAGTCGATCACGCGCAGGATCTCGTCGAAGTTGCGGCCGGTGCTGGCCGGGTAGGTGATCACCAGCCGCACCTTCTTGGCCGGGTCGATGACGAACAGCGAGCGCACCGTGGCCGTGGCGCTGGCGTTGGGGTGGATCAGGTCGTACAGTTCGCTCACCTTGCGGTCGGCATCCGCGATGATGGGAAAGTTGACCTGCGTGTGCTGCGTGCGGTTGATGTCCTCGATCCACTGGCCGTGCTTGTCCACCGGGTCGACCGACAGCGCGATCACCTTCACGTTGCGCTTGGCGAATTCATCCTTCAGCTTGGCCGTCAGGCCCAGCTCGGTGGTGCACACCGGCGTGAAGTCGGCGGGGTGCGAAAACAGCACGCCCCAGCTGTCGCCCAGCCATTCATGGAAGCGGATGGGGCCGGCGCTGGAGGCCTGCTCGAAGTCGGGGGCGGTGTCGCCAAGTCTCAAGGTGGGCATGGGGGCTCCTTCTCAAAGTGCGAACGACCATTCGGCAAAGGCCGCGCGGTCAGGGCGGTGGGTGCGTTCCAGCCGCTGGCTCATGGTGGTCACCCAGCGGCGGGCCAGCGGCAGCGGGCCGAAACCCGCCTCGGTGTTGATGTGCCCGGCATTACCGAGGTTGATGGTGGAGCTGCCCCAGCGTTGGGCCAGGCGGCGCGCATGGCTGGCGCTCATCCAGGGGTCGGTCTCGCTGATCAGCATGGTGCTGGGCAAGCCCAGCGGCTGCGTGGGCAGCAGCGAGGCCACACCAAACTTGTCGGGGTCGGCCGGCGCCACCAGCAGCGCGGCGGCGATGGGCGAATCGGGCTGCAGCGCCAGGTGGCGGGCCACGGCCAGGCAGCCGAAGCTGTGCGCCACCGCGATCCACGGGCCGGCGCCGGCACGCTCCAGCGTGCTGTCGATGCGCGAGGCCCAGCGGTCCAGGTCGGGCAGCGTCCAGTCGCGCTGCACCACCCGCACGGCGCGGCGGTCGCCCTGTTGCAGCCAGCTTTGCCAATGCGCAGGCCCGCTGTCGTGCAAGCCCGGCACGATCAACAGGCGCGGCGCGTTGCGCGGATGGCGGGTGACGAAGGCGGGCACCATCAGTAGGTCCTGCTACGGCGTCACAGCGTGGCGATCGACACCTCGGTCGACTTCACCAGCGCGATCACTTCCTTGCCGGGCACGATGCCCAGTTCCTTGACCGAACGGGTGGTGATGACCGAGGTGACGATCAGGCCGCCGGCGGTTTCGACGTCCACTTCGGACACGACCGGGCCTTCGATCACTTCGCGGACCTTGCCGCGGAACTGATTGCGCACGTTGATGGCGTTGATGCTCATGCTCTTCCTTCAAGCTGCAGGGGCAGCGGATGCAGGTCAGCGTAGGCCGCCGCGCTTAGTCGGCCAACGAAGGCTTTTGCAGCTTGACATGCGTGCAGCGATGATGCTGGTCCGGTGCCGCGTGGGGATGGCTGAATCCATCGGCGCTCAATCATTCGACGTGGCGGCTGAGCACTGCTTCAACTGGCATTCCGATAGGGCAATCAGTCTCTCGAGCACCGTTTTGTCAAAGCTGCTGAGCGTGACAGACCGGTACAGCTGCGCGAGCAGATCGACCAGCGTGGAGCCGGCGATGTCGCCATGGCCATCCATGATCTTGTCGTCTCGGACGATGACGTTCCATATCGGCGTTCGTGCCGAGTGGTACTCGGGCACTTGTTGCTTCTCGAGCAACACGGCATGCGCTGGCTCGTTGTAGTCCGGCATGTAGTACGGGAGATGGCTTAGCACCGAGCCGCCAAGAAAGCCCATGCTCCATCCGCTCTCCGCCAGCCTGGAACCACCGCGCCGAGGCAGCCGATGGGCCAGGTTGCTGTCGACCATCGCCCCGTTGACGCGTGTGTCCTGGTCCCGAGCCGAAAGGACATCGGAACTCGGGCAAAACATCTGCCATCGGGGCGGCGAATCCTTACCGGCCGGACAGTTGGCACGAATCGAAGCGGCATGTTCAGCGCGCACCGTCAGTGCTTGAAGGCTACTCGCACGCATTCTTTCGAACTCGACCTGCGCCTGGACTGAGCGTACCGGGATCCCCGTCAACCTGGCGGTTGCCTGCCGCTGCGATTCTTCATCGTCGAGATCACGAAGGAAACGGGCGTCGTGCGACTGTTGAGCCAGATACTCCTTCCAGCCAAGCAGCTCGTGCGTGTTGTACCTTGGGTTATGTCCCAATGTCCGTAGACTGCTGCGCCCTTCCTCGGCCGCGATGTATGCACGCTCTTCTGCCGTGAGTCGGTCGTTGTAGGGGCTGTTGCTCTCAAAGAAGGTGCCCACGAACCGCACCGCACGGAAGGCCTGGCGGGTTGCGAAATCATTCAGCGAAGTCAAAACCACCATGACTGGCTTTTGATTCGGACAAAAACCATCAGCGCCTTGATCTCTTCCAGCCCGCTGGGCGATCGCCTCATACAGCGGTTCATACCTCGCGCCCTCAACGGCAGGATTCAGCAGGATGATGAGATCGGCATACCCTTGGACCAGCGCCCGGCCACTCGAAGGATCGCCCGGCACCACCTGGCATGTCACGTCGTTGGGGACTTCGAAGCGACCCCGGGTCACACTCTCCACCAATTGCTGTGAAACAGCGTTGTGCACGATGAGAGCGCCGTACGAATGCCCCACGATCAGGTGGCGTACAGCCAAACATTGGAAAACCTCACTGTGCACGGCGCCGGCCTGAACCGGTGCGTTCACCAATTCCTTGAAAGCACACCGGGTCTTCTCGTCCTCATTTCGCGTTTGTTGGTAGGCCCGAATCGTTCCGAGGAGTTCGCGCACCGAGCCCACTGCCACGTTCTGCGCCGTGTTCTTCCGATCCCAGACAGACATCCACTCCCATGGCTCAAGAATGCTTCTGAGGGCGCCACGTGGCGCGTCCGTCACTGTCGTGGACAACCCGCGCCATCCGACGAAGATGCCCACGACGTCTCTTGGGCAATCGGCGGGGTTGTAGTGCGGCTTGGACTGCTCACCTTGGTAGGTGTAGCGCAAGACCTTGCGAGCCAGGTTCAGGTGCTCGTCGTCGTAGCGTGCGTTGTGCCTCCAGCCGTGCACAAAAGTGACGATGCTCAGGCCAGTTCCCACACCCGCACCTGAACCGGGACAGTCGGCTTTGGAACGAGTTGATTCGACGCGAACCTTCTTCAAGTACTCGAACAACTGCTCCATCTGCCGGCGATCGTGGTAGCGCCCTTGTTCGTCGAACTCGACGAAGAACAATCGATATTCCTTCGTCACCTCGATCGACTGCTTGTAGCAGGGCAACCGTTCGGTCGCGATCTGTGCGCGCAGTTCGACCTCGCGCTCAACGCCACTGGCGTCTCGCTCAACCTTGACGCACGGCGCGGACAAGGTGGCTTCCTCTTCAGCCGTCGAGAAGTGGTTCCGATATGGTGCGACGGAAGTACAGCCACTGAGCAGGAACAAGCACAGCAGAGCCCAGGTCGGAAGAATGCAATCGATGAGTCGAGTCATGACAGCCGCTCCTTCAAATGATCAGATCAGCCACAAGTGGCAGCCCTGCCGCCACGCCTGCCCAACGCGTGCAGCCTAAGCGGGTGCAGCAAGGCCGACACCCTCCCATGTGATGAGGGACCTATGCGCCAAAGACCTATCGAAGCCGCGCTAGAGGCAGGTGCCACGAGCGCCCAGTAAGACGGTTCCCAAGGATCGACCTGCGGAAACCTTCGTTGGCCGCGGGCCGCGGGCTGCCTAGCCTTGCGCCCTTATGACTACACCCCACCGCATCACCGTCGTCATCGGCAATACCGGTGAACGTTCCCGCACCAAGGTGCTGGCCCAGGCCATTGCCGATGGCCTGTCGGCCGCCCTGCCCGTCACCGTGCAGACGGTGGAAATCTGGAAGCTGGCGCCGCAGATCGGCCCGGCCCTGACGCCGCAAGGCTTGCCCGACGAAGCCGCCGCCGCGCTGCGCGCCATTGCCAGCGCCGACCTGCTGGTGGCGGTGACGCCCGTCTACAAGGGTTCGTACACCGGCCTCTTCAAGCACCTGTTCGACCTGGTGCCGCCCGATGCGCTGGTGGGCCGCCCGGTGCTGCTGGCCGCCAACGGTGGCAGCGACCGCCATGCGCTGGTGGTGGACCACCAGCTGCGGCCGCTGTTCGGCTTCTTCCGCGCACTGACCGTGCCTTCGGCGGTATACGCCGCGGAGGCCGACTTCGACGGCTACACGCTCAACAGCACCGCGCTGCAGGCCCGCATCGATGAAGCGGTGCAGCAGGCGCAAGCGCTGCTGGCCGCCCGCGCCCCCGCGCAAGACGTGCTCCGCGAGGCCGCCTGATGAACACCACCCGCCGCACCCTGGCCCGGCTGGGCCTGGCCACCACGCTGGCCCTGGCGCTGGGCACCGCCGCTGCGCAAGGCGGCGAGGTGCTGCGCATCGGCTTCCAGAAGTCGGCCAGCCTGCTCACGCTGCAAAAGGCGCAGGGCACGCTGGAAAAGAAGCTGGCGCCGCTGGGTGTGGCCGTGAAGTGGATGGAATTTCCCGCCGGCCCGCAGCTGCTGGAAGGCCTGAACGTCGGCGCCATCGACGTGGGCTACGTGGGTGAAGCACCGCCCATCTTCGCGCAGGCCGCGGGCGCCAGCTTCGTGTACGTGGGCAACGACCCGGCCGCGCCGCAGGCCGAGGCCATCGTGGTGCCCAAGGACTCGGCCATCAAGACCGTGGCCGACCTGCGCGGCAAGAAGGTGGCGCTGAACAAGGGCAGCAACGTGCACTACCTGCTGGTGCGCGCGCTGGAAAAAGCCGGCCTGCAGTACACCGACATCCAGCCCGTGTTCCTGCCGCCGGCCGACGCCCGCGCCGCCTTCGAGAAGGGCGCGGTCGATGCCTGGGTGATCTGGGACCCCTTCCTGGCCGCCGTGGAAAAGCAGACTGGCGCCCGCATCGTGGCCGATGGCCGCGGCCTGGTGAACAACTACGCCTACTACCTGGCCGAGCGCAACTACGCGCAGAAAAAGCCGCAGGTCATCCGCGTGCTGTTCGAGGACAGCGTGGAACAGGGCCGCTGGCTGAAGGCCAACACCGCCCAGGCCGCGCAATTGATCGCGCCGATCCAGGGCCTGGACGTGGAGATCGTCGAACGAGCGCTGCAGCGCAACCAGTTCGGCGTGCAGCCGCTCACCCCTGCGGTGGCCGCCGAGCAGCAGAAGATCGCCGACGTCTTCCATGCGCTCAAGCTGATCCCGAAGCCGCTGCGCATCAGCGATGCGTTGCCGGCCGCCGCCAACTGAAGACTGCTGTCATGTCTCTGAAGATCCTCTGGTTCATCCCCACCCATGGCGACAGCCGCTACCTGGGCACCGCCCAGGGCGGCCGCCAGGCCGACTTCAACTACTTCAAGCAGGTGGCGGTGGCCGCCGACACGCTGGGCTACGAAGGCGTGCTCATTCCCACCGGCCGCTCCTGCGAAGACCCGTGGACGGTGGCTTCCAGCCTGATCGACGCGACGCGTCGGCTCAAGTTCCTGGTGGCGCTGCGGCCGGGGCTGATGACGCCGGTGCAGCAGGCCCGCATCGCCGCCACCTTCGACCGCCTGTCGGGCGGGCGGCTGCTGCTCAACCTGGTGACCGGCGGCGACGCCGAGGAGCTGGAGGGCGACGGCCTGTTCCTGCCGCATGCCGAGCGCTACGAGCTGTCCACCGAGTTCCTGACCATCTGGCGCGAGGTGCTGGCGCGCAGCCACAGCGGCACGCCCTACGACCACGAAGGCAAGCACCTGCGCGTCAAGGGCGCCAAGCTGCTGTACCCGCCGGTGCAGGCGCCTTACCCGCCTCTCTTCTTCGGCGGTTCATCGCCCGAGGCGCATGAGCTGGCCGCGCAGCAGCTGGACACCTACCTGACCTGGGGCGAGCCGCCGGCCGCGGTGGCCGCCAAGGTGGCCGACATCCGCGAACGCGCCGCCCGCCATGGCCGCAAGCTGACCTACGGCATCCGGCTGCACGTGATCGTGCGCGAGACCGAGGACGAAGCCTGGGCCGCCGCGCGCGACCTGGTCAAGCACCTGGACCCGGCCACGGTGGCCGCGGCACAGAAGAAGTTCGCCAGCATGGACAGCGAAGGCCAACGCCGCATGGCCGCGCTGCACGGCGGCCAGTTCGACCCGACCGACATCCGCAAGGGTCTGGAGGTGTATCCGCATCTGTGGGCCGGCGTGGGCCTGGTGCGTGGTGGTGCCGGCACCGCGCTGGTGGGCAACCCGCAGCAGGTGGCGGCGCTGATCAAGGAGTACGCCGACCTGGGGCTGGAGTACTTCGTGCTGTCGGGCTACCCCCACCTGGAAGAGGCCTACCGCTTCGCCGAGCTGGTGTTCCCGCTGCTGCCGCTGCAACTGCGCCAGAAGCTGGTGCAGCCGCAGCTCACCGGCCCGTTCGGCGAGATCGTCGCCAACAGCATCGTGCCGCGCGCGGCCTCGGCGAGCTGACATGGCGGCCGCTTCACGTTCGCTGCGCAGCGCCGCGCCCTGGGTGGTGCCGGTGCTGGTGATCCTGGGCTGGCAGGCGGCCTCGTCGCTGGGCTGGCTGTCCACCCGCGTACTGCCCGAGCCGCTGGCGGTGGTCAAGGCCTTCTTCAGCCTGGCCCAGTCGGGCGAGCTGTGGACCCACGTGGCCGTCAGCACCCGCCGCGCCGCGCTGGGCTTTGCCATCGGCGGCGGCCTGGGGCTGCTGCTGGGCCTGCTCACCGGCAGCTTCAAGGCGGCCGAGACGCTGCTGGACTCCACGCTGCAGATGGTGCGCAATATCCCGGCGCTGGCGCTGATTCCACTGGTCATCCTGTGGTTCGGCATCGACGAGACGGCCAAGCTGTTCCTGGTGTCGCTCGGGGTGTTCTTCCCGATCTACCTCAACACCTTCCACGGCATCCGCTCGGTGGACAAGGGGCTGATCGAGATGGCCCGCAGCTACGGCCTGCGCGGCTGGCAGTTGTATAGGCAAGTCATCCTGCCGGGCGCGCTGCCCTCCATCCTGGTGGGCGTGCGCTTCAGCCTGGGCCTGACCTGGGTGCTGCTGATCGTGGCCGAGACCATCTCCGCCCAGGCCGGCATCGGCTACCTGACGATGAACGCCCGCGAGTTTTTGCAGACCGACGTGGTGCTGGTGGGCATCCTGCTGTATGCGCTGCTGGGCAAGCTGGCCGACCTGCTGGCCAAGGGCCTGGAGCGCTGGTGGCTGCGCTGGCACCCCGGCTACCAACCCGCCTGACCGGGCGGACCCATGAGAACGACGACGATGGTGCACCCCTTCCTGTTCGACATCGACGGCACGGCCGCGCTGGAACACCCGGCCACGGCGCGGCCGCAGGCCGCCCCCGCGCCACTGCGGCGCAGCGTGCCCAGCGCGCCCCGCGGACTGGACGTGCAGTTGCGCGGCGTGGGCAAGCGCTATGGCGAGCGCACGGTGCTGCACGACATCGACCTCGACATCCGCCCGGGCGAATTCGTGGCCATCGTGGGCCGCAGCGGCTGCGGCAAGAGCACGCTGCTGCGGCTGCTGGCGCAGCTCGAGCAACCCAGCAGCGGCCAGATCGCCGATGCCCAGGGCGCCGCGCTGTCCACGCACCAGGCCGAGATCCGCATCATGTTCCAGGACGCGCGGCTGCTGCCCTGGAAGCGGGTGATCGACAACATCGCGCTGGGCCTCACGGGCCCCGACCGCCGCGAGCGTGCGCTGGAGGCGCTGGCCCAGGTGGGGCTGGCCGACCGTGCGAACGAATGGCCGGCGGTGCTGTCAGGGGGCCAGCGCCAGCGCGTGGCCCTGGCACGCGCGCTGGTGCATGCGCCGCGGCTGCTGCTGCTGGATGAGCCGCTGGGCGCGCTGGATGCGTTGACCCGCATCGAGATGCACCGCCTGATCGAGAGCCTGTGGCAGCGCCATGGCTTCACCGCGCTGCTGGTGACGCACGACGTGGCCGAGGCCGTGGCCCTGGCCGACCGTGTGCTGCTGATCGAGGACCAGCGCGTGACGCTGGACCAACGCATCACGCTGCCACGGCCGCGGCAGCATGGCGAGCCGGCCTTCGCCCGCCATGAGTCGCAGATCCTGCAGCGGGTGCTGCAGCAGCCGGCGGCCGAGCCCGAGGCGCCCATCGACCAGCAGCGCTGGCGCTTCGCGGTGTAGCTGTCGGCCGCCGCCGACAAGCGGACGGCATGCCGCACCCTTGATGCGGCCGGCGCCATGGGGATGATCGAGCGCAAGCTCGAGGACTCCCCATGCCGCCCGTTTCGCAGACCCTGACCGCTTCATCCCGCCCGCCGATCACCGACCCGATGCGGGTGGCCGCCGGCCATGCGCCCAGCGCCGAACAGGCGGCAGCCCAGGTGCCGCCGCCGATGGACCCGCCGGTGCCGCTGTCGCGCCGCATCGTCAAGCTGGTGAAGGACGCGGTGAATGCCTGGGTGGACGACAACGCCTCCAGCATGGGGGCGGCGCTGGCCTACTACACGCTGTTCTCGGTGGCACCGCTGCTGCTGATCGTGCTGGCCATCGTCAGCATGGTGTTCGACGCCGAGGCCGCGCGCGGCCAGGTGTTCGAGCAGCTGCGCGGCATGATGGGCGCCGACGGTGCCGCCGCGGTGGAGGGTCTGGTGCAGAGCATGGGCCAGCCCTCCAAGGGCATCCTGGGCACCCTCATCGGCATGGTGGTGCTGGCCATCGGCGCCACCACGGTGTTCGCCGAGCTGCAGAACGACCTGGACCGCATCTGGCGCGCGCCGGCGCGGCCGCAGAGCAGCGGCATCTGGTCGCTGATACGCGCGCGGGTGCTGTCCTTCGGCATGGTGCTGGCCATCGGCTTCCTGCTGCTGGTGTCGCTGGCCATCAACGCGGCGGTGGCGGCCTGGGGCTCATGGACGGCACCGGCGGGCTACGAGGTGGTGGGTCAGCTCATCAACTTCTTCATCAGCTATGGCGTGGTGACGGTGGCCTTCGCGATGATCTACAAGTTCATGCCGCGGGTGCGCATCCAATGGCACGACGTGTGGGTGGGCGCGGCGCTCACCTCCTTGCTGTTCTCGGTGGGCAAGCTGCTGATCGGCCTGTACATCGGCAAGAGCGGCGTGGTCTCGGGCTTTGGCGCGGCCAGCTCCATCGTGGTGCTGCTGGTGTGGGTGTACTACTCGGCGCAGATCTTCCTGATGGGCGCGGAGCTGACCTGGGTGTACGCCCACGAATTCGGCTCGCGGCGCGGGCAGGTGCGGCCGACGTCGTCGGTGTCGCAATTGCTGGCCGAGGATGCGCCGGCGGAGCGGCAGGTGCATACGACGGCGGGGGCGCAGGGGCGCGGTTGATGAGGAACACCCTGCGCGGGGTGGGTGCTGGTTTCCGCAGGTCCGTGCGGGCGGGCCCGTAGCGCTGCATGGTTTCCAAGCCGAGCCTGCAAAGGGCTGGCACCAGCCAGTCCGAGCCGTGGGGTGGGCGGGGGGCGGAGGGGCGATTTCTGGGGCGGCGAGGAGCGCAGCGGCGAGGTCGGCGCGCGCCAGCGCGCTTCGTGAACTGACTCGCGGCAGTTGTTCGAGCGCAGTGAGCGAAAGCGAACGTAGCGAGTTCCGCCGCGCGACCTCGACGCGAGCACCGCAGCGCAGTCGGCCCGCAGGGCCGACCGCCCCAGCATGAGCACCGCCGCCCCCCGCCCACCGCACGGCGGCCGAACAAACCAGCACAGACAACCCCGCCAAGCTGCAAACCCGTTCCGCACAGCGGTGCACCCAGGAAAACACCGCCTTGCCCCGCACGCCCCCGGTGACTACAAACCATCGACCCTGCGAAACGAATGCAAACGAAAGCAGTTCGCGCGGGTTCGAAAGCAGTAGTAACAACAACGAACGGAGACGAAGATGCCCAGCGATGTTTCCAGGCCAGGCAGGCTCACCCTTGCCGCGGCCGCCGCGGCCCTGGCCGCGGGGCTGTCCAGCCCTGCCACCCAGGCCGCCACGCCCGTTCCCACGGTCACCGGTCCCTTGCCCACCACGGCGCAATCCCACCCCTTCGGCGGCGCGGCCTACACCCTGCGCGCGCAGGATCTGGCCAAGCTCGGCTATGTGGAGGAGGAGTACCTCATCAGCGGCCAGGCCAATGTGTACGAATGGCCCGCGCCCGGCCCGGCCGTGGTGCGCACCGCCGATGCGCCCTACACCACCCGCGTGCTGGTGCGCCGGCCCATCAACCCGAAGAAGTTCAGCGGCAACGTCATCGTGGAGCCGCTCAATCCCAGCAACCTGTTCGACCTCAACATCGGCTGGGGCCTGTCGGGCGAGCACTTCGTGCGCAATGGCGACGTGTGGGTGGGCGTCACCGTCAAGCCGGTGTCGGTGGTGGCGCTGAAGAACTTCGACCCCGTGCGCTACGGGCCGCTGAACTTCGCCAACCCGCTGCCGCTGGACGACCCGCGCAACTGCGCCACCGTGCCGGCCGATTCGTCGCGCACCACCGAGAACGGCCTGGCCTGGGACATCATCAGCCAGACCGGCGCCTGGATGAAGAGCCAGGACCCGCGCAACCCGCTGCGGGCCGCGGCCGGCTTCAACGTGCAGCACCTGATCGGCTTCGGCTACTCGCAGACCGGCGGCTACCTGTACAACTACATCAACGGCATCCACCCGCTGGAAACCGCGCGCAATGGCGGCCGGCCGCTGTACGACGCGTACATCGTGGCCGTGGCCGGCGGTGCCTTCGCGGGGTTGTACCCGATCAACCAGTGCAAGCCGGCGCCCCTGGTGCCCGACCCTCGGCGGCAGTTCAGCAACGTGGGCGTGCCCATCATCCACATCATGTCGCAGTCGGACTACCTCACCGGCATCGCCTCGCGCCGGCCCGACAGCGATGCGCCGGCCGACCGCTTCCGCCACTACGAGATGGCCGGCATGGGCCACGCCACGCCCGACGAGCTGTACAGCGCCGCCAAGCCCGAGGACATCGTCAAGGCCGGCCGCAGCGTGCCGCCGATGTCGTGCAACGAGGGGCCGCGCAGCCGCTTCCCGTCCAGCATCCACTTCAATGCCGCGTTCCAGAACATGGACCTGTGGCTGCGCCGCGGCCTGCCGCCGCCGAAGGCCGAGCCCATCAACGTGGTGGACGGCAAGCCGGTGCTGGACGTGTTCGGCAACGTCACCGGCGGCGTGCGCAGCCCGCTGCTGGACGTGCCCACCAGCACCTGGAACGGCACCTCCACCGGCGCCAGCTTCTGCTTCATCGCGGGCCATGAGATCCCGTTCGACGATGCCCGGCTGAACCAGCTCTACCTGAACCACGGCGACTACGTGGGCAAGGTCAAGGACAGCGTGAACCGCCTGGTGCGCGACCGCTTCCTCACACCGGCCGACGGGCTGAAGCTGCAGCGCGAAGCCGCGCAATCGCAGATTCCCTGAACCGCCGCACCCCACCAGCCAAGAGGAGACACAAGATGCCTAGACAACTGAACCTGCGCCGCGGGCTGGCCGCGGCCGGCCTGGCCGCCTGCGCGCTGGCAGCGGCCACCAGCGCCCATGCGGTGGACCTGTCCGTCGACTGGGGCAACCACGGCCCCGCCCGGCTGGCCCAGGCCAACCCCGGGCCGGAAGGCAGCTTCTTCAACGATGCCTATGCCTTCAGCCTGGGCGCGGGCAGCTGGACCATTGCCAGCACCGTGGTGGCCAACGAGCTGATGCTGGGCGGCAATGCCGTCTACTCGATCATCGGCGGCGTGTACGGGCTGTATGCCGACCCCGACGGCACGCCCGAAAGCGGCGACGAAGCGCTGATCGGCACCGACAGCGCCTTCAACGGCACCACCGGTGAGCTGTCGATGCAGGCCACCGTGGGCCAGGGCCGCTACTACTACCTGGTCACCGGCCTGGCCGCGGGCACGGCCGGCGGGGCTTACCAGCTCAGCTCGGCCGTGGCCGCGGTGCCCGAGCCCGCGTCGGCAGCCCTGCTGCTGGCCGGGGCCGCGGTGGTGGGCGGCATCGCCACGCGCCGCCGGCGCTCGCAGCGCGAGGCGTGAACGCCCGGCTGCCTGCCGGGGTGGAAGGCGAAGCGCCGCGCGACCGGCGCTTCGTCACCGCGCTGGCGCGCGGGCTGGAGGTGCTGCGCTGCTTCGGCCCTGACGACCTGTGGCTGGGCCACCGCGAGATCGCACGGCGCACCGGCCTGCCTCCTTCCACCGTCAGCCGGCTGGCCTACACGCTGAAGATGCTGGGCTGCCTGAAGACGGGCCCGGGCATCGGCCAGTACGGGCTGGACGCGGGCGTGATCGCGCTCGGCTTCAGCATGCTGGGCCGCTATGACATCGCCCGCATCGCGCGGCCCACCATGCAGGCGCTGGCCGACGAGGCCGGCGTGCAGGTGGCGCTGTGCGTGCGCCATGGCCTGGAAGTGGTGTACGTGGGCCATTGCCGGGCGCCGCAGGCGCGCTCGGTGCTGGGGCTGGATGTGGGCGCCCGGCTGCCGCTGGCACCCACCGCCGCCGGCCGCGCGCTGGTGGCCGGGCTGGAGCCGGCCGAGCAGCAACGGCTGCTGCAGCAGTTGCAGCAGGCCGCGCGGCCCGAGGCCGAGCTGCAGGGCCTGCGGCAGGCCTTGCAGGCCCACGCGGCCGAAGGCTTCACCCGCTCCACCGAGGATTGGGAGCGCGGCGTCAGCGCGGTGGCGGTGCCGCTGCAGCTGGGCGCCGGCCTGGCCCCGATGGCGCTGAGCTGCGGCACCGCCAGCAGCGCGCTGGGCGGGGCCGAGATGGCCACGCTGGGCCAGCGCCTGCGCGCCGCCGCCGAGGAAGTGCGGCACGCAGTGCAGCGCGGCGGCGAACCTAGAACCGGTAGATCACGCTGACGCCGATCTGCGGAATGCCGCGCAGGCGTTCCACATCGTCACGGATGTCGTCCAGTTCGCGGTCCACGTCTTCCTGCGCCACGGTGTTGCTGAGCAGCGGGCCGCGCACCTGGCCGGTGACCTTGGGCTTGCCGAAGGCCAGGCCCAGGTCGACCATGACGCCCCAGCCGCCCACCGCCTGCGGCGGCTTGCCGAAGCCGATGCCCAGGTAGGGCATCACGGTGGGGTACTTCACCCGCACGTCCAGCCGGTCGTCGGGGCCGGCCACGTAGGTGCGGTCGCCGATGGTGATGGTGGCGCCGTCGGCACGGCCGGTGAGGCGAGCCCGGGCCTCGTTGACCGTCAGCCCCGCCGTCAGCCGGAAGTTGCGGTGCACGTACCAGTCGCCGAAGAAGGCCAGCCGGTCCACCTGCACGCGGCCGTCGTAGTCCACGCCCGATTTGGACCGGTCCCAGTCCAGCCGGCCCAGCGTGCTCACGTCGGCGCGCAGCGTGAAGCGGTCGTCCAGCGGATGGGCATAGCCCAGCGTCAGGCCCGGCAGACCGGCGCCCAGGTACAGATCGCCCGCATGGGCGGCGGTGGCGCTGCCCAGGGTGAGCGCAGCGAAAGTGGTGGCCAGCAAGGGCTTCACGGCATGCCTTTCCGCGGGCAACCGCGCCCGCGCAGCGCCGCCTCGGCAATCGCCGTACCGCGCCGCAAACAAGATTGATTCTTGTTTACTCTAGAATGGTCGCCGTAAGGGCTCAGCCAACCGCCACGGTCCAGCCGGTGGCCCTGACGCCACCTCCAGCCCTCACGGATTACGTTCCATGCACTTGCGCTTCCATGCGCTGGCCACGGCCTGCGCCTGCCTTTTCATTGCCCCGACCCTGCGGGCCCAGACCACCTCCCCCACCCTCGTCACCGCCACCACGAATGACACCAGCGCCGAGCAGGTGGTCGTCACCGCCACCCGCGGCGCCAAGGCGGTGGAGAAGATCCCGGGCGCGGTGAGCATCATCAGCCGCCAGGACATCGAGGCCCAGGGCCTGGTGAGCGAAGACCCGAGCGCGCTGCTGGCGCTGCAGATTCCGGGCTATGCGCCTTCACGCCAGAAGCTCAGCAACTTCGGTGAAGGCCTGCGTGGCCGCAATGCGCTGCTGCTGCTGGACGGCATTCCGCAGACCAACCCGCTGCGCCTGGGTGGGCGCGAAGGCTACTTCGCCGACCCGATGATCGTCTCGCGCATCGAGGTGGTGTCGGGCGCCTCGGCCGCGCAGGGCCTGGGCGCCACGGGTGGCATCATCAACACCATCACCCGCACACCCACTGAAGAAGGCACCCGCCACACGGTGGAGCTGAAGTACGGCACCCAGTTCCATGGCGACAGCGCCAGCTGGAAGACCGGCTACATGCTGGAGCACAAGAGCAGCTACGACCTGATCGCCTACCTGGGCGCGCGCAACCAGGACATCGGCGTCGACGGCGCCGGCCGGCCGCTGGCCACCGAATCGCTGCACCGCGCGGCCGACGTGTTTGTCAAGCTGGGCAAGGACTTCGGCCCGCAGCGGCTGCAGGTGATGTTCAACCGCTACCAGGCCGACGGCTTCGACGACCGGGTGGACGTGCCCGGCGACCGCGCCACCGGCGTGCCCACCACCTCGCAACGCGGCACGCTGCCGTACGACGCGCCGCGCAACGAGGTGCGCTCGGCCAGCCTGGAATGGACGCACAACGACCTGGCCCAGGGCACGGCCACGGTGCAGCTGTTCAAGCAGGACTTCTCGGCCCGCTACAGCGGCGGCGTGATCGCCACCTTCCAGGACGCGGCCATCGCGCCGGTCGGCCAGTTGATCGACCAGAGCGAGATCCAGGCCGACAAATGGGGCCTGCGCGCCAGCTGGGTGCGGCCCGACCTGTGGACCCGCGGCCTGGAGCTGACGCTGGGCGCCGACTACCTGGACGACGAATCGCAGCAGCGGCTGACGCAGACCGGCCGCGTGTGGGTGCCGCCGATGACCTACCGCAGCCTGGCGCCCTTCGCGCAGCTGGAGTACGAGATCGGCCCGCTGACGCTGCGCGGCGGCCTGCGTAACGAGCACAGCCGGCTGAAGGTGGACGACTACAGCACGCTGGCCTACTACGGCAGCCGCGCGGTGCAAGGCGGTGAGCGCAGCGCCAGCAAGCTGGTGAAGAACCTGGGCGCGGTCTGGCGCTTCGGCAACACCGGCTGGTCCACCTTCGCCGCGTACAGCGAAGGCTTCGGCTCGCCCGACGTGGGCCTGATCCTGCGCGCCGTCAACAGCAATGGCCGCTCGGTCAACAACCTGGTGGACCTGCAGCCCATCCTGATCGACAACCGCGAAGTAGGCGTCACCTGGCGCGGCTCACGGGCCAGCCTGTCGGCCTCGGTCTACCGATCGCACTCCGACCTGGGCAGCCAGCTGGTGGTGAGCAACGGCATCGGCTCGGTCCAGCGGGTGCCGATCACGGTGCGCGGCTTCGAGGTGACGGGCGAGTGGCGCCCGTTGCCCGACTGGCAGTTCAACGGCAGCTATGCCATCACGCGCGGCCGTACCGCCAGCACCGCGGGCGGCAGCCTCGACCTGGACCTGGGCGCGCGCTCGCAAGGGCCCGACAAGCTGGTGCTGGGCGCGCTGTGGCGGCCGGCGCCGGGCTGGCAGGCGCACTGGACGCAGTCGGTCTACTTCTCGCGCGATGCCAACGAAGGCAAGTTCTCGGGCCGCACCTCGCTGGAAGAGCACTTCAAGGGCTACACCGTGGCCGACGTGGCGCTGAGCTGGGATTCGCCCTGGGGCAAGCTGGGCGCGGGCATCGAGAACCTGTTCGACCGCCGCTACATCACCTACTACGGCCAGGCCAACTACTCGGGCACTGCCGAGGACTACTACGCCGGCCGTGGCCGCACGCTGACGCTGAGCTGGCGTCGCACCTTCTGACCATGGGCGGCCGACTGCGCAAGGCCCTGGCCTGGCTGCACCGCTGGGCCTCGCTGCTGGCCGGCGCGCTGCTGGTGGTGCTGGGCCTGAGCGGCAGCCTGCTGGTGTGGCAGGCCGAGCTGGATGCCGCGCTCAACCCGGGCTGGTTCCGGCCCCTGCCCGCCTGCAGCGCGATCGAGCCCGCCGGCCTGCCCACCACCGCCACGCCGGTGGCCCGCGTGCTGCAGGTGCTGCAGCAGCAGGCGCCCGGGCGCCAGCCCAACATCGTGGTGGCGCCGCACGAGTCCGGGGCCGCCTGGCAGGTGTGGGAAAAGCGCGATGCACACGGCCTGCGGCGCGAGCATTTCATCGACATGGCCTGCGGCCAGTACCTGGGCGCGCGCGACCGTGGCCTGGTGCGCTGGGACGCGCAACACCTGGTGCCCACGGTGTATGAGCTGCATCGCTACTTCTGGAGCGGCGAGACCGGCGCCACCGTGGCCGGCACCGGCGGCCTGGTGCTGCTGGGCCTGGGTCTGACCGGCCTGGTGCTGGCCTGGCCGCGGCAGGCGCTGCGCTGGGCGGCCTGGCGCCGCACGCTGGGCATCCAGTGGCAGGCGGCACCGGCCCGCCGCTGGTACGACGTGCACCGCGCCGTGGGCTTCTGGCTGGCCCCGTTGCTGGTGCTGCTGAGCCTGACCGGCGCCGCGCTGGTGTTCGGCGACACCACCCGCGCCTGGGTGGGTGCGGTGCTGCCCTTGCAGGCGCAGCCCCGCTTGCAGCCACGCATGCAGCAAAGCGGGGCCACGCCCGCGCCCGCCGACAGCAGCCGAACCGCGGGCGCGCTGTCGCCGGACGAACTGGTGGCCCTGGCCAGCGCGCAGTTTCCGCAGGCGCAGTGGAGCCGGCTGACGCTGCCCACCGGCCGCGGTGCGGCCGAAGTGCGGCTGCTGCAGCCTGGCGAGCCCCGCGCCGACACCGGCAACACCCGGGTGCGCATCAGCCCCGGCGGCGAGGTGATGTTGCGCTACGACCCGCTGAACGCCCCCGCGGGCAACGTGCTGCTGAACTGGCTGTTCCCGCTGCACAGCGCCGAGGCCTTCGGCCTGGCGGCGCGTGTGCTGTGGAGCCTCTTCGGCCTGGTGCCCACTCTGCTGCTGGCTACAGGCCTGTGGCTGTGGTGGCGGCGGCGGAGGGCGCTGCGGCTGCAAAAGCCTGGCGCAGCCGCGCGCCGGCATACGCCTGGGCCTCGCGGGCCTTCTCCAGCACGGCTGCCGCGCCAAAGAACTCGTGCGCCACGCCCTCGTATTCCCGGCGCTCCACCGCGTTGCCGGCGGCACGCAGCGCGTGCTCCAGCTTGGCGCCGTCGCTGCGCAAGGGGTCCAGCCGGGCGTTGATCAGCGTCACCGGGGGCAGCCGGCCCAGGTCGGCCTCGATCAGCTGCAGGCGGGTGTCCTTCAGCTCGTTCTCGTGGTTGATCAGGTGGTCGACGAACCACTTCACCATCGCCCGGTTCAAGGGCTTGGCGATGGCGTTCTCGAGGTACGACTCGGTGTTGAGGCTGGTCTGCGCCACCGGGTACACCGACACCACGTGCAGCGGCTGCCGCAGCGCCGCATCACGCGCGGCGATGGCGGTGGCCATGGCCAGGTTGCCGCCGGCGCTTTCACCGGCCAATGCCAGCCGCGTGGGGTCGCCGCCCAGCCGCGAGGCATGGGCGATCAGCCAGCGGTAGGCCGCCAGCGCATCGTCCCAGGCGGCCGGGAACTTGTGCTCCGGCGCCTGCCGGTAGTCCACCGACAGCACGATGGCGCCCGACTGCGCGCACAGGCCGCGCGCCCCGCCGTCGTACACATGGCGGTCGGCGATCACCCAGCCGCCGCCGTGGAAGTACAGCACCAGCGGAAAGGGGCCGCTGCCCGGCGGCGTGTACAGCGTGGCCGGCAGCGGGCCGGCCGCGCCTTCCACCTGCAGATCACTGCTGCGCACGCCAGGCACCAGGGCCTGGGGGTCGGTGGGCTTGCCTTCGCGCTGCAGCAGCGCACGCACCGCGTCGGCCACCGTGGGCTGGGCGCGCGCTTCCTGCACCGTCAGCTTTTCGATGGCCTTGGGGCCCAGCGCCTCATGCGCCTCCGCCAGGTCCAGCTGGTCGTCATCGGCCCGCAGGGCGGCCACGGCGTTGGACACCGCGTTGACGATCGGATTGGGCTTGCCGTGCTCGTCGACGGGCGGGTTGGCGGGGTGGTTCACGCGGCTTCCTTGCGGCTGATGTGGAAACCGCAGGCTAGGCGGGGCGCGTGGCCCCGCCTGTCGGAAAACACCGGCGCGCGCCGTGGGAGGCGCGCGCTTTCAGGCTTACATCGAATGCACGCCGTTGCCGTCCACCGTCACGCGCGAGCCCTGGGCGGGCGCGCTGCGCTGGGTGACGGTGCGGGTGGTGCCGTTGTCCATGCGCACGCGCACTTCGTACACCGTCTCGGCCTTCATGCGCTTTTCCACCTCGTTGCCGGCCATGCCGCCGCCCACGGCGCCCAGCACCGTCATCGCGGTGCGGCCATTGCCGCCGCCCACCTGGTTGCCCAGCACCGCGCCCAGCACGCCACCGGCCACCGCGCCCACGCCATTGGCGTCACCCTTGCGCTGGATGCTGCGCACGCTTTCCACGGTACCGCACGACTGGCAGATCTCCACCGGCCGGCGCTCGGTGTGCACCGGGGCCTGCGCCACCACCGGGGCCGGCTGGCGCTGCTGCACCGGTGCACGTTCGGTGCGCACGGGGGCGGGCTTCTCGGCCACGGGGCTGGGCGGCGCCTGCTCGACCAGCGGCGGCCGGTCGTCGGGTGCGTTGGGCGGGGTCGTCGGCGGCGTCTGGGTCTGGCTGCTGGCGGCCGCCACCATCGGCGGCTGGGTGGCACCGCGCAGCATCCAGCCGCCGCCGGCGGCCAGCGCGGCCACCAGCAGGCCACCGCCCACGATGGCCACCACGGTACGGTCGCGCGAGCGCCGGCGGTGGGCGCTGGGCGACAGCGAAGGCTCGTTCAGGGCGTCGGTGGTGGGCATGGCAACTCCTCTTTCGTTGTGTCTTCCATCAGAACGCAGCAGCGCTGCTTTGGTTTGCGCGGTGGATGCATCAGGCGTCACCCGCTGTAACAACCACCCGGCAACCAGCGGGCCTGGCATGCGCGTGACATCCCCCGGCTGCGGGGCGCCGTAGCATCGGTCGACACACCACAAGGAGACCAACCGCATGCCGCACTACGGTGACTTTCAGAACGAGATCTACCTGGCCGGCCTGTCCGGCGTGGTGCCCAAGCTGCCCACCGACTTCGCCACGCTGGAGGCCCGCGCCGCCGCCGCCATGCCGCCCCACGTGCTGAACTACGTGCAGGGCGGCTGCGGCGACGAGCTGACCCAACGCCGCAACAGCGAGGCCTTCGGCCACTGGGGCATGGTGCCGCGCATGATGGTCGACAGCACCTCGCGCGACCTGTCGATCGAGCTGTTCGGCCAGCGCTACCCCACGCCGCTGTTCATGGCGCCCATCGGCGTCACCGGCATCTGCACGCAAGACCAGCATGGCGACCTGGCCGCCGCCCGCGCCAGCGTGGCCACCGGCGTGCCGCTGTGCCTGAGCACGCTGACCAACGACCCGCTGGAGACCGTCGCGCAGACCCTGGGCGACCAGCCCGGCTTCTTCCAGCTGTACACCCCGCGCGATGCCGACGTGGCCGCCAGCCTGGTACAGCGCGCCGAGAAAGCGGGCTACCGCGCCATCGTGGTGACGCTGGACACCTGGGTGACCGGCTGGCGACCGCGCGACCTCAACACCGCCAGCTTTCCGCAGCTGCGCGGCCATGTGCTGAGCAACTACTTCAGCGACCCGGCGTTCCGCAAGCTGCTGCCGCAGCCGCCCGAGGTCGACCCGGCGGCCGCCATCCGCGCCTGGACCAAGCTCTTCGGCCGTGTGCTCACCTGGGCCGACATGCCCTGGCTGAAGAGCCTGACCAAGCTGCCCATCGTGCTCAAGGGCATCTGCCACCCCGACGATGCACGCCGCGCGGTGGACGCGGGTGCCGGTGCCATCTACTGCAGCAACCACGGCGGCCGCCAGGCCAACGGCGGCATGGCCGCCATCGACCTGCTGCCCGAGGTGGTGAAGGCCGCGGGCAGCGTGCCGGTGCTGTTCGATTCGGGCGTGCGATCGGGCACCGACGTGGTCAAGGCCCTGGCCCTGGGCGCCCGCGCCGTGGGCGTGGGCCGGCCTTATGCCTACGGCCTGGCGCTGGACGGCGCGGCAGGCGCCACCCACGTGCTGCGCTGCCTGCTGGCCGAAGCCGACCTGCTGATGGCCGTCAACGGCTGGCCCAGCATCGCTGCGGTGCGCGAAGCGGGGGCGCTGCGGGTGTCATGATCCTTGGGCGAAGATTCGCCCCATGCAGCCCCTTGCCCCCGACACCGCCGGCCCGCCGGCGCTGGCGCGCCATGAGCGCCTCCTGATCGGCTCGGTGCTGGCGGGCAACTTCGTGGTCGGCACCTGCGGCAGCATGCTCACGGCGCTGATCCCCGACCTCAGCCGGTCGCTGCAGGTGAGCGTGGCCCAGGTGGGCCAGCTGGTCACGCTGTCGGGCGTGGTCATGTGCCTGATGGCGCCGCTGGCACCGGTGGTGGCGCGGCGCATCGGCCGCCGCCAGCTGCTCACCGCCACGCTGCTGGTGCAGGGCCTGGCGCTGCTGCTGTCGGCCTGGCAGACCACCTGGGGCGGCCTGGCGGTGGCCCGAGCGCTGCAGTCGGTGGGGCCGGCCGTCTTCACGGCGCAGGCCGCGGCGCTGCTGGGCCTGCTGCTGCCGCAGCGCGTGGGCCGCGTCACGGCCACGGTGTACCTGGGCTGGCCGCTGGCCCTGGTGCTGGGCACGCCGGCAGCAGCCTGGTTCAGCGCCGTGGTGGGCTGGCCCTGGGTGTTCGCGGCCGTGGGTTCGTGCAGCCTGCTGGCCACCGCGGCGGTCTGGCGTGCGCTCGCGCCTTTTGCGGCCCACATACCGCCCGTCGCCACCACTCCCTGGCGCGCCACCGCGGCCGGTGTGCGCAGCTGCTGGTTGACCACCGCAATGGCCCTGGCCGGGCAACTGGTGCTGCTGACCTACTTCACCAGCTATGGCCGCGACGTGCTGCACGTGCAGCCTGCCGACATGGCGCTGGCGCTGATGGTGCTGGGCACGCTGAGCGTGCTGGGTGTCGGGTGCATCGGGCGCGTCGTCGACCGCGTGGGTGCACCACGGGCCGTGGCGCTGTGCCTGGGCCTGATGGCGGTCTCGATGGGGGCCTGGCCGCTGGCCACCAGCCTGCCGATGGCGATGCTGGTGCTCACCCCCTGGGCCCTGGCGGGCTTTGCGCTCAATGCCGCCCAGCAGGCCCGGCTATTGGCGCTGGATGCCGCGGGCGGTGCCCGCAACATCGGCCTCAACACCTCGTTCGTGTACCTGGGCCAGGCCCTGGGCGCCGGCCTGGGCGGCTGGTGGGTGGCGCACCACGGTTACGGCAGCCTGGGCTTGGCCGCACTGGGGTTTCTGGCGCTGGCGGCGGTGGCGTCTTGGCACAGCGGGGCGGTGGGTAGGCGCCCCTTCTGACAACTATTTGCACGATGGAGACGGTGGTCGCTTCGCACCCATAGACTCCCAGACGACACGGTGAAAGCTCTGCAGGTTCGAGAAGGCACCGGACACGCCCTGCAACCTGCTATGGAGCCAAGCCCTTGAGCACCCCTACCCCAAGCCATGAAGTCCGCGTGAAGATCCGCTGGGCCGATGTCGATGCGTACGGCCACCTGCGCCACAGCGCGTTTGCCGACTGGGCGACCTTCGCCCGGTCGGAATGGTTTGAAGGCGTGGGCTTGACGCCGGCCGTCTTCGCCAAGGAAGGCACCGCGCCCATCACCCTCGAAGAGACCTCGACTTTCTTGAAAGAAGTGCGCCTGGGCGAGACGCTGACGCTGCGCATGCAGCGCGCGGCCGCCAGCGCCGACGGCAGCCGCTTTGTGCATGAGGTGACTTTTGAGCGCAACGAAGTGCCCGTGGCGCGCTACCGAATGACCGGCGCCTGGTTAAACCTGCAGGCGCGCCGCATCGTGGCGCCGCCCGCGCTGATCAGCGAAGCCGTGGAGCTGCTTGAAAAAACGGCCAGCTTTCGCCAGCTGGACTGAATGCTCAGTACGTTGAAGCGCATCACAGCGAGCCCCTGCCACCGGGGTCACCCACACCCCACGCCCCCCGTTTTCGCCGCGCGGTGCAGGGCATCCCTGGCCACGTATGAACGAACCGGCCATGCCATTCCGGTGGATGTGGTCCTCTCCAAACTGGAAGGCAAGGTCGCTGCGCGGGTTGATCAGCTGTGTCAACGAGGTCCCTGACCTTCGCTGACCCATCAGAGCCTCACCCGTCGCGTCGCGCGCCCCCTCCCATGCGGCCAGGGCTGCCCGGACCGCCGGGGCCGGCGGTGCCGGTACCCAGGCCCGAACCGGCTGCGCCTGCGCCGGGGCCCGCACCCGGCACCCCGGGGTTGAACGGCGTGACCTGCGCCCCCGGCCCGCCGGGCGAGCGGGCGCCGCGCTGGGGCAGCGCATCCAGGCCCTTGGTGGGCCACCAGCGTTCCAGGTGCGCGGCGGCCCATTCGCGGCCGCCGAGGCCGAAGGCCAGCGCGATGGCGGCCACCAGGCCGCCCAGCACGATGAGGAAGCTGTAGCGCACGATGGCGCCGCCGATGTCCAGGTGGTCCAGCGCGATCATCAGCACGAAGATCAGGATCGCGTAGCGCGCCAGGCCGCCCAGCAGGTCGGCATCGCGCACGCCCACGCTGTGGCAGTAGGTGGCCACCGCATTGGCCACGAAGCGCGCGAAGTAGGCACCGAAGGCCAGGATCAGCAGGCCCACGATCACCTTGGGCACGAACACCATCACGCGGCCCAGCAGCTCGGTCACCTGCGTCAGGCCCAGGCCGTTGAAGGCCACGATCAGCGCCGCCAGGATCACCACCCAGTAGGCCAGCCAGGCCAGCAGGTCGGTGGTGTCGGTCTCGCTGCCGCCCTTTTGCAGCAGGCCGTCCACGCCCGCACGGCGGGTGACGATGTGGAAGTTGATGGCCCGCAGCGTCTTGCGCACCGCAAAGCGTGCGGCCTTGGCCACCAGCACGCCGACGATGAGCACGCCGGCCGCGATCAGCAGCCGGGGGATGAATGCGCCGATCTGCAGCAGGAAGGCCCGCAGCGGCTCCAGCATCATGTCTACCCGTTCCATGTCAAAGGTCCTCTTGATTCAGTTGATCGAGGATGCCGCGCAGCGGAATGCCCACCCAGTCGGGCCGGTTGGCCAGTTCGTAGCGCAGTTCGTACAGCGCCTTGTCCAGCACGTACAGCGACAGCAGGCCGTGCGCCGGGTCCAGCGCGGCGCCGCCGGTGCCGGGCGCGCCCACCTCGGCATAAGCCTGCAGGAAGGCAGCGCGAGCACCGGCCTCCCACTGCGCTGCCAGTGCAGGCAGCGGGCCGCTGTCGCCCGGCACCTGCAGGGCCGCGCGCAGGCCGCTTTCGCTGGCGTAGCTGAAGCTGCGCAGCATGCCGGCCACGTCGCGCAGCGGCGATTGCTTGGCCCGCCGCTCGTCGAAGCTGCGGCCCGGCTCGCCTTCGAAGTCCACCACCACGAAGTCGTTCTTGACCAGCAGCACCTGCGCCAGGTGGTAGTCGCCGTGGATGCGGATCTTCTGGCCGGCGTCGGCGGTGCCAGCCAGCGCCTGGATGCGCTGCAGCAGCGCATCGCGCCGTTGCAGCAGGGCCTGCGCGTCTTCCAACGTGCGGCCCTGCAGCGTGGGCAGCGCCTCCTGCAGCTGGCCCAGCACGCTGCGCGCCTGTGCGGCCGTCTGCTGCACCGCGGCGGTCACGTCGGCCGCGGTCATCGGCTCGGGGTCGAAGGCGGGCTCGCCGGCCCGCAGACCCAGCGCCTGGTGCAGCTGGGCGGTGCGGCGGCCCAGGGTCTGCATCAGCTCGAAGTAGGCACCGTGCACGTCTGCGGGCAGGCCCTCGGGGGTGCTGCGCTGCAGCTCGAAGTAGCGCTGCAGGTAGGCCAGGGTGTAGGCCCAGCCATCGCCCTGGTTGGCCACGTACGACTGCACCAGCGCCAGCGTGGTGCGCTCGCCGGCGGTGCTCACATGCTCCAGCACGCCGGCCACCGGCACGCAGTGCCGGAACTCCGCCACGTCGGTGAGGAAGCGGCCGATCTCGTACTCCGGGTTCAGGCCCGGACGCAGACGGCGGTAGCCCTTGAGGAAGAGGCGCTCACCCAGCGTGACGATGGTGTTGCTGCTCTGCGCCTGCGGGCGGCTGACCTCCAGCGTGTCGTGGTCGCTGCCGGCCACGCCCTCGAAGGCCGCGGTGGGCGTGAAGCGCAGTTCGCCACCCTGGGTGGGCAGCACCAGCCGCTCACCGATGGCCGCCACGATGCCGCGGCAGAAATGCTCGTCGGCAAAGGCATCGGCCATCACGCCGACGAAGGCCTGCTGCCGCACGCGGGCGATGGCGCTGACGGCCAGCGCGCGGGTGCGGGCCTCGTCGTCGTCTTCCCAGGCGATGGACAGCGGCAGGAAGTAGCTCTGCGGCTCCTGCGCGCCTTCCACCGCCACCAGCTGCAGCAGGAAGCTGCCGGGGCCGCGCTCCCACATCGCGTAGTCGGTCAGGCGCGCCTGCTCGATGGCGTGGCCCTTGCCCGCGAACCAGCGCTGGGTCTCGATGTAGCGCGGCAGCGTATCGCCCTCGAACTGCTGGCGCGTCTTCACCGCCATGCCGATGCGCCACGGCACCACATGGTCGCGGAAGAAGCTGTTCCAGCCGTCGAACAGCACCAGCACCGGCCGGTCTTCCACGGGCAGGTGCTCTTCGTGCCACTTGGGCACCTGCACGTCGGCCGACAGCCGGAACCAGTAGAAGCCGTGGGCCGCGATGGTGAGCAGGTAGGGCAGCTCGCCGATCGGCGGGAAGGCCGTGCTGCCCAGCAGCTCCACCGGCACCCGGCCCTTGTAGGCCGACAGGTCCAGCTCCACCGGCTGCGCGGTGCGCGCCAGGTTGGCCACGCACAGGATGATCTCGTCACCGTGGATGCGCAGGTAGGCCAGCAGCTTGCGGTTGCCCGGCTTGAGGAACACCAGGTTGCCGCGGCCGAAGGCATGGCTGCTGGCGCGCACCGCCAGCATGCGGCGCATCCAGTTCAGCAGCGAGCTGGGGTCGCGCGCCTGCGCTTCCACGTTCACCGCGGCAAAGCCGTAGCTGGCGTCCATGATGGGCTGCAGGTACATGCGCTGCGGGTCGGCACGCGAGAAGCCGGCATTGCGGTCGGGGCTCCACTGCATCGGCGTGCGCACGCCGTTGCGGTCGCCGACGAACACGTTGTCGCCCATGCCGATCTCGTCGCCGTAGTAGATGATGGGCGAGCCAGGCATCGACAGCAGCAGGCTGTTCATCAGCTTGATGCGGTCCATGTCGTTGTCCATCAGCGGTGCCAGCCGCCGGCGGATGCCCAGGTTGATGCGCGCACGCGGGTCGGACGCGTACGTGCTGTACATGTAGTCGCGTTCCTTGCTGGTCACCATCTCGAGCGTCAGCTCGTCGTGGTTGCGCAGGAAGATGGCCCACTGGCAGCTGGCCGGGATCTCCGGCGTCTGCGCCATGATCTCGGTGAGCGGAAAGCGGTCTTCCTGCGCGATGGCCATGTACATGCGCGGCATCAGCGGGAAGTGGTAGGCCGCATGGCATTCGTCGCCATCGCCGAAGTACTCGCGCACGTCCTCGGGCCACTGGTTGGCCTCGGCCAGCAGGAAGCGGTTCTTGTAGCTGGCGTCGATGGCGGCGCGCAGCTGCTTGATCACCGCATGCGTCTCGGGCAGGTTCTCGTTGTTGGTGCCGTCACGCTCCACCAGGTACGGAATGGCATCGAGGCGGAAGCCGTCCACGCCCATGTCCAGCCAGAAGCGCATGGTGCGGAAGATGGCTTCCAGCACCAGCGGGTTGTCGAAGTTGAGGTCGGGCTGGTGGCTGAAGAAGCGGTGCCAGTAGTAGGCCTTGGCCACCGGGTCCCAGGTCCAGTTGCTGGTCTCGGTGTCGGTGAAGATGATGCGGGTGCCGCTGTACTTGGTGTCGGTGTCGCTCCACACGTAGAAGTTGCGCTCGGGCGAGCCGGGCGGCGCCTTGCGCGCGGCCTGGAACCACGGGTGCGTGTCGGAGGTGTGGTTGATCACCAGCTCGGTGATCACCTTCAGGCCGCGCTTGTGGGCCTCGTCCAGCATCACCTTGAAGTCGTCCAGCGTGCCGTACTGCGGATGCACGTCCTCGTACTGCGAGATGTCGTAGCCGTCGTCGCGCAGCGGCGAGGGATAGAACGGCATCAGCCAGATGGTGTTGACGCCCAGGTCCTTGACGTAGTCCAGCTTGGCCGTCACGCCCTTGAAGTCGCCCATCCCGTCGTCGTTGGTGTCGAAGAACGCCTTGACGTTGAGCTGGTAGATGACCGCGTCCTTGTACCAGAGCGCCTCGTCGGTGACGGGCGTAGTGGCGCCCTGCTCGGCTTCTTCCAGGTGCGGGGTGTGGGGTGCGTTCATGTGTGAAGTGCGCCGTTCAATGACCGTGGTCGAAGTCCTGCTCGCCCTGCAGCTGCTGCGTCACGCGGAACACGTGCGCCGGCGCCTGCCCGGGGTCGAGGATCACGAAGTTGTGCGGGCCCTGCCAGACGAAGCGCTGGTTGCTCAGCAGGTCGTGCAGGTGGTAGCGGGCGTTCCGTTCCAGGCCCAGGGCCACCGGGTCCAGCGACACCCAGCCCGACTGGCGGTTGCGGGTGTCGAGATTGGCCACCACCAGCACCGTGTTGCCCGAGGCCGCATCGCGCTTGACGTAGGCGATGAGCTGGTCGTTGTCGGTGTGCACGAAGCGCAGGTTCTGCAGCTGCTGCAGCGCCGGGTTGCGGCGGCGGATGTGGTTGATCTGTGCGATCAGCGGCCGCAGGCTGTCGGGCCGCTGCAGGTTCCAGTGGCGCAGCTGGTACTTCTCGGAGTCGAGGTACTCCTCGCTGCCGGGGCTGCGCGGGGCGTTCTCCATCAGCTCGTAGGCCGGGCCGTAGATGCCGTAGTTGCTGGACAGCGTGGCCGCCAGCACCAGCCGCAGCGCGAAGGTGGGCCGCCCGGCGCCGTGCAGCTGCTCGTTCAGGATGTCGGGCGTGTTGGGCCAGGCATTGGGGCGGAAGTAGTCCTTGCCCGGGCCTTGCGACAGCTCGGTGAAGTACTCGGTCAGCTCCTGCTTGCTCTGCCGCCAGGTGAAGTAGGTGTACGACTGCGAGTAACCCAGCTTGGCCAGCCGGTGCATCACCTTGGGCCGGGTGAAGGCCTCGGCCAGGAACAGCACCTGCGGATGCACGCGCTTGATCTCGGTGACGCACCACTCCCAGAACGGGAAGGCCTTGGTGTGCGGGTTGTCGACGCGGAAGATGTGCACGCCCTGGGCGATCCAGTGCTCGAACACGCCCTTGAGCGCGGCCCACAGCCCGCGCCAGTCCTCGGTCTCGAAGTTGAAGGGGTAGATGTCCTGGTACTTCTTGGGCGGGTTCTCGGCGTACTGCACCGTGCCGTCGGGCCGCCAGCGGAACCACTGCGGGTGCGACTTCACCCACGGGTGGTCGGGCGCGCACTGGAAGGCGATGTCCATCGCGATCTCCAGGCCCAGCTCACGTGCCCGCGCCACCAGGCGACGGAAGTCTTCGGGCGTGCCCAGCTCGGGCAGGATGTCGGTGTGGCCTCCCTCTTCGGCGCCGATGGCCCAGGGACTGCCCACGTCGCCCGCCTCGGCCTGCAGCGCGTTGTTGCGGCCCTTGCGCTTGTCGCGCCCCACCGGGTGGATGGGCGGGAAATACAGCACGTCGAAGCCCATCTCGGCCACGTAGGGCAGCCTGGCCTCCACGTCCGCAAAGCTGCCGTGCCTGCCAGGCTGGGTGCCGGCCGAGCGGGGAAACAGCTCGTACCAGCTGGAAAAGCGCGCGCGTTCACGGTCCACCTGCAGCGGCAGGTCGGCGCTGCTGGCAGCCAGGCTGCGGTCGGGATAGCGGTCGGCCAACAGGGCCAGCGGCTCGTCCAGGGCCTGCGCCTTCAGGCTGGCGCCATCGAAGGGCCGGGCCTCGGCGCCCTGGCGCAGGCGCGCGGCCCAGTCGCTCAGCAGCCGGCGGTCGGCGTCCACCGCGCGGGCCGCGGCCTCGTCCAGCAGGCCCGCGCCCACCAGCGCAGCAATGCGGATGTCGTCGTCGTCCACCCGCCGCAGCAGCTCGTGCCGCCACGAATGGAAGTGGTCCACCCAGGCCTGCACCCGGTAGGCCGCGCGGCCCTGGGCCTGCGGCGTGAAGCAGGCCTGCCACACGTCGTTGACCGTGTGCTTCATCTCGGTTTCCTGCCAGGGCCCACCTTCGGCCTGCCACTGCAGCATCACGCGCAGCTGGTCATGGCCGTCGGTGATGACATGGGCCTCCACCGCCAGCGGCTCGCCCACCACACGCTTGACGGCAAAGCGGCCACCATCGACCACCGGCAGCACCGCATCGATCACCGCGCGTGAGCGGCCGCTGTCGGGCGGCATGCCGATGGGCTGGATGGGGGTGTCGACCGCCGGCGTGGCGTTCACGGCAGCGGGCCTGGGCCGCACGGCAGAGGCCTTGGGACGCGCGGGTGCGGACACGGCGGACTTCACCGCAGCGGTTGTCTTAGTGGCCAAGGCCATCTCCTTCCAAACGCGTTGCAAACGCAGGCCGCTCGGCCTGCGTGGGCTTGAACATCACGGTGGCCAGCGGCGGCAAGGTGAGCCGCAGCGCATGGCTGCGGCCGTGTGCGCCTGGGGCCTCGGCTTCGCGGCCGCCCCAGTTGCCCCAGCCGGCGCCGCCGTAGTCGGCGGCATCGCTGTTGAACAGCTCCTGCCACCAGCCGCCCTGCGGCACGCCCACCCGGTAGTCCTCGCGCGGCAGCGGCGTGAAGTTGCACACCACCAGCACCGGCGCACCGCCACCACGGGGCTTGCGCAGGAAGCTGATCACCGAGTTGGCGGCGTCGTTGGCCTCGATCCACTCGAAGCCCTCTGGGCTGAAGTCCAGCTCATGCAGCGCCGGCTCGGTGCGCAGCAGGTGGTTGAGCTGCGCCAGCGCACGGCGCAGGCCTTCATGGCCCGGCTGCGCAGCCTGCTCCCAATCCAGCTGGCCCTCGTGCGCCCATTCACGACGCTGGCCGAATTCGCCCCCCATGAACAGCAGCTTCTTGCCAGGGTGGCCCCACATCAGGCCGTACAAGGCACGCAGGTTGGCCAGCTGCTGCCAGGCGTCGCCCGGCATCTTCTCGACCAGGGACTTCTTGCCGTACACCACCTCGTCGTGCGACAGCGGCAGCACGAAGTTCTCGTTGAAGGCATACACCAGACTGAAGGTGAGCTGCCCCAGGTGGTACTGGCGGTACAGCGGGTCCTTCTGCATGAACGACAAGGTGTCGTGCATCCAGCCCATGTTCCACTTCATGCCGAAGCCCAGGCCACCGGTGGAGGTGGGGCGCGAGACGCGCGGCCAGGCCGTGCTTTCTTCGGCGATGGTGAGCGTGTCCGGGTGCTCGCGGTACACCGCCTCGTTGAGCTTCTGCAGGAAGTGGATGGCCTCCAGGTTCTCGCGGCCGCCGTAGCGGTTGGGCACCCATTCGCCGTCACGGCGCGCATAGTCCAGGTACAGCATCGAGGCCACCGCATCCACGCGCAGACCGTCGAGGTGGTACTTGTCCAGCCAGAACAGGGCCGAGCTGATCAGGAAGCTGCTGACCTCCCCCCGGCCGTAGTTGAAGATGCTGCTGTTCCACTCGGGGTGGAAGCCCTGGCGCGGGTCGGCATGCTCGTACAGGTGCGTGCCGTCGAAGTACTGCAGGCCGTGCTCGTCGGTCGGGAAGTGCGAGGGCACCCAGTCCAGGATCACGCCGATGCCGCGCTGGTGCAGGTGGTCCACCAGGAACATCAGGTCCTGCGGTGATCCGTAGCGCGAGGTGGCCGCGAAGTAGCCGGTGGTCTGGTAGCCCCACGAGCCATAGAACGGATGCTCGGTCACCGGCATCAGCTCCACATGGGTGAAGCCACAGGCCAGCACATGATCGGCCAGCGCATGGGCCAGCTCGCGGTAGCCCATCATCTGACCGTCGGGCCGCTTCCAGCTGCCGGCGTGCAGCTCATAGATGGACACCGGCGCATCCAGCGCATTGCGCCGGGCGCGCTGGGCCATCCAGTCGGCATCGCCCCAGTCGTAGTCCAGGCTCCAGATGCGCGAACCGTTGGCCGGCGCCACCTCGGCATAAATGCCGTAGGGGTCGGCCTTGTCGGCGCGATAGCCCTGGTGCTGCGACTCGATGCGGTACTTGTAGGCCTGCCCGCGCTGCGCCTGGGTACTGCGGCCTTCCCAGATGCCGCTGCTGTCGGGCCGCGGCTGCAGCGGGTCGGCTTCGGGGTTCCAGCCGTTCCAATCGCCGATGACCGACACCGCGCGCGCATTCGGCGCCCACACGGCAAACTCTGCGGCACCGTTGTGCCAATGGCAGCCCAGCTTCTCGTACAGGCGCGAGTGGGTGCCTTCACCAAAGAGATAAAGATCCTGGTCGGTCAACACGCGGGCGGTACTCCTGCTGCACGCACTGCGGGCCGCAGTGCATCTGATGCCCACGGTTCGGCAACCGACGTACCCGGGGTGTTGCAAATGCGTATGCCCTTGCAACCAGCCCTCACGCCGCACGACCTGCGGCACGCTGCTTGCCGCTGGCCTGGTTCACATCGGCTTCAGCCCGAGCCAGTCCGTTGCCCCATGCAGTCACCGAAGAAGCTCACGCCGCCTTTGCAGGCCACGCCCTGGTTCGACGGGCAGGCCACGCCCCTGCGCGAGGGTCCGTACCAGCGCCGCCACCCCGCCGGCCCTTACAGCTGCTGGGCGCAGGGTCGCTGGTATGGCGATGCGCCCTCGCCGGAGGCCGCAGCGCAGGCGCGCCGCCCCAGCCGCCGCCAGCACGCGGTCTGGCGAGGTGTGGCCGGCAACACCGGCCAGCCCTGCAGCATTTGCCGCGGCAGCCGTGTGGTGGACCTGGGCTTCGATGAAGAATCGGGCCGCGACCTCATCGACGACTGCCTGGATTGCGAGCCGGCATGAACCCGCCCGCGGTGAAGGCGCTGGACCCCATCACACGCCTGCCCAGCGCGCCCAGCTTCTTCCTGGCGCTGGAGCTGGCGGCCACCGAAGCCCAGCACACCGGCGCGCGGCTGTCGGTGCTGGTGGTGGATGCCGACGACTTCCAGGCGCTGCGTGAGCGCGAAGGCGACGATGCGGCCGACGCCTCGCTGGACCTGATCGGCAAGGTGCTGCGCCTGGCGCTGGGCCCGCAGGCGGTGCTGGCGCGGCTGGTGGGCGACCAGTTCGGCGTGATGCTGCAGCACATCGGCATCGAAGAGGCGCACCACCGCGCCGAAGGCCTGCGCGAGGCCATCCAGCTCGGCTTCCGCTCGCACCAGCGGCGCATGACGGTCAGCATCGGCGTGGCCTGCGGCCCGAGCGCGGGCGACTGGACCGGCCAGCAGATGATCGGGCTGGCGGGCCGGCGCCGCGAGCTGGCCCGTGAAGCAGGCGGCAACCGGGTGCGGGCCCACGGCCACCCCGGCATGCCGGCCGACCAGCATGTGCATTGGCCGAGCTTCGGCGAGCATCCGACCGACCTGCCCGTGCAGCCCGGGCAACTCACCCTGTTCTGACCAACGGAGAACACCATGCCCCGCGTGATCTGGAAAGGTGCCATCAGCTTTGGTTTGGTGTACGTGCCCGTGGCCCTGTACCCTGGCGCGCAGGACACCGGCATCAGCTTCGACTGGCTGGACAAGCGCAGCATGGACCCGGTGGGCTACAAACGCATTAACAAGCGCACCGGCAAGGACATCGACAAGGACAACATCGTCAAGGGCCTGAAGCAGGACAGCGGCGACTACGTGATCCTGAGCGAAGACGAGATCAACGCGGCCTACCCCAAGAGCACGCAGGTCATCGAGATCGAGCACTTCGTCAAGGCCGATCAGATCCCGTTCACCTACCTGGAAAAGCCCTACCTGCTGGCGCCGCTGGGCAAGGGCGAGAAGGTGTATGCCTTGCTGCGCGAGGCGATGGTGGACGCCGGCGTCATCGCCGTGGCCCGCGTGGTGATGCACACCAAGGAAAGCCTGGCCGCGCTGATCCCCGATGGCGACGCGCTGTTGCTGAACACGCTGCGCTGGGCCAGCCAGGTGCGTTCACGCGAGGAACTCAAGCTGCCGCCCGCAGGCAAGAAGGCCGCGGGCTTGAAGGACGCCGAGCTGGCCATGGCCCAGCAGTTGATCGGCGAGATGGTGAGCGACTGGGACCCCAGCCAGTACCAGGACCGCTTCAGCGATGCCATCCATGCGCTGGCTGCCAAGAAGGTGGAAGCGGGCGAGACGGCCCAGGTGGCGCCGCTGGAAAACGCCGACGAGGCACCCGCCGCCTCCAACGTGGTGGACCTGAGCGAGCTGCTGCGCCGCAGCCTGGCAGGCCGCAAGGGGGGTGATGCGCCTGCCGGCAAGACCAGCCGCACGACGGCCAAGACGGCAGCCAAGACGGTGGCGAAAGCGCCTGCCAAGGCATCGACCAAGACGCCTGCCAGGACACCTGCCAAGAAGCCCGCACGCAAGCCGGTGCGCAAGGCCGCCTGAACGACAGGCCAATGCGGATGCGGCTTCAGCCGCGCCACCACCACCAGAGGCCGGCCGCCGCCGCCAGCCACACCGCCACCACCAGCGCCGCGCCCCACCAGTGGGTGATGCGGCCGCGCGCCGCATCCATCCAGGCCTGGGCCTGGGCGCGGCACTCGGCCAGCACCGGCGCCGGGGTCAGCCGCAGCGCCAGCCAGATGAAGGCCGGCAGCAGCAGCATCTCGTCCAGCAGGCCCAGCACCGGAATGAAGTCGGGGATGAGGTCGATGGGGCTGAAGGCATAGGCCACCACCAGCGCGGCCAGGGCCTTGGCCGGCCATGGCGTGCCCGGGTGACGCACCGCGAACCACAGCGTCAAGCCGTCGCGCTTGAGTTGCCGCGCCCATTGACGCAGGCGGCCCATCATCACGCCGGGCTGCGCGGTGGCTGGGCCAACAGCGCCGCCACCTTGTCCAGCAGCGCGCGGTAGTCGTAGGGTTTGGTGATGTAGCCGTCACAGCCGGCGGCCAGGATGCGCTGCTCGTCCCCGCTCATCGCCAGGCCGGTGAGCGCCAGCACGCGCAGGCTGGCGGTCTGCGGGTCGCGCCGCAGGGCGCGGGTGGCGTCCAGCCCGTCCATGCCCGGCATCTGGATGTCCATCAGCACCAGGTCGGGCAGCTCGCTGCGGGCGATCGCCAGGCCTTGCAGCGCATCCATCGCGGTGCTGACCTGGTGGGCCGCATGCTCCAGCACCACGCGGGCCAGCTGCAGGTTGTGCTGGTTGTCTTCGATCACCAGGATCCTTGCCATCAAACGGCTCCTTCATGGCCCAGCTGGCGGCGGTGCAGCGCACGCCGCACCTCGGCCACCAGCTGGTTGGGTTGGAACTCGGCCTTCTCCAGCACCGCCTGCACACGGCCGCGCAGCGCTTCGCGGTCGGCATCGGTCACCAGCTTGGCGGTGAGCACCACGATGGCGATGCCGGCCGTCTCGGGCCGGCGGGCCAGCGCGTCCAGCACCTCGAAGCCGGTCATGTGGGGCATCATCAGGTCGAGGATGATGAGGTCGGGCCGCTCGCGGCGCACGATGCTCAGCGCCTCTTCACCGCTGAAGGCGCACGAAGGCCGGAAGCCCGCCGCCTCCAGGTGGGTGGTCACCAGCGTCACGGCCTTGGGGTCGTCGTCCACCACCAGCACCTGGCCCGGCCGGCTGGTCATCGCAATGCCCATGGACGACAGCGCGGCCAGCAGGTCGTCGCGCTCCACCGGCTTGACCAGCACCTGCGAGGCCCCCAGCGCAAAGCCGCGGCGGGGCTCGTCGGTCACCGACACGATGACCACCGGAATGCGCTGCGTGGCCGCCTCCTCCTTCAGCTGCGACAACACGTCCCAGCCGTCCATGCCGGGCAGGATGACGTCGAGCACGATGGCATCGGGCCGCCATTGCCGCGCGGCCACCAGGCCGTTTTCCGCATCGGGCGAGACCTGCACCTGGTAGCCGTGCGATTCCAGCTGCAGCCGCATCACGCGGGCCGCGGCGGCTTCGTCCTCGATCACCAGGATGCGCGCCGCGCCATCACCGCGGGCATCACCGCGGCCGGCTTCCGGCTGCGCCGGCTCGGACGGCGGCGCGACGGGCGGGGGCTCGTCTGCCCTGGCAGCTGGCTCACGCCATGGCAGCCAGACGGTGAAGGTGGAGCCTTCGCCCGGCCGGCTGTGCAGCTCCAGGCCGCCGCCGTGCAACTCCACCAGGCGCTGGGTCATGGTCAGGCCCAGGCCGGTGCCCTCGTAGCGCTTGGACAGCGACGAATCCACCTGCCTGAAGGGCTGGAACAGCTCGCGCAGCGCCTCCGGCGCGATGCCGATGCCGGTGTCGGAGACGCGGATCTGCAGGTAATGCGCGGTGACGGCGCCGGCCGGTGGAAACACGCGGCTGTGCTCGGTGGTGGCCCGGGCCATGGCCTCCTCGCGCGTTACACGCGCCATCGACAGCTGCACCAGGCCCCCCTCGGCGGTGAACTTCACCGCGTTGGACAGCAGGTTGAAGATGATCTGCAGCGTGCGCCGGCTGTCCAGCACCACGCTGCCCAGGTCCTCGGGCAGGTCGGCGCGCAGCTCGATGCGGCGGGTGGCAGCCCGCTCGCGCACCACCGACAGGCCGCTGGCCGCCAGCGTGGCCGGTTGCTCGGGGCCCAGTTGCAGCTCCATCTGGCCGGCCTCGATCTTCGACAGGTCGAGGATGTCGTTGATCAGCGCCAGCAGGTGGCGACCGCTTTCGTAGATGTCGTTGACGTACTGGCGCTGCTGAGGCGCCAGCGGCCCCACCAGCCCGTCGCGCAGGATCTCGGAAAAGCCGATCACCGCATTGAGCGGCGTGCGCAGCTCGTGCGACATGCTGGCCACGAACTCGCTCTTGAGCCGGCTGGCCAGCTCCAGCTGCTCGTTCTTGCGCTGAATGTCCTCGCCGCGCTCGCGCAGCTCGCTGGTCAGCAGATTGAGGCCATCCAGCTGGGCCAGGTTGTTCAGCGCCACGCCCAGCTGCGCGGCCAGCCGCTCGACGAACTGCAGGTCGCGTTCGGTCAGCGTGCGCGCGGCGCCCAGCACCATCACGCCCAGGCGCCGGCCCTGGTAGGCCACCGGCGCCATCAGCAGCTCGGCGGGCCGCAGCGTGGCCAGGCCGGTCTCGATGCGCAGCCCGCCGCCATGGCCGGCACCTTCCAGGCCATCCAGCCGCACCATCTGGCCGCTGAGCGCGGCGTGGCCCAGTGGGCCTTCATGCGCATCCAGCAGGCCCTTGGCATCGGAAGGCGTGCCGTGGCCCGCCACCATGCGCAGCGTGCCCCACTCGTCCAGCGCATAGAACACCGACACCGGGAACAGCCGGTCGGCCGCCTCGGCCAGCAGGGCCAACGTGCCCTCCAACACCGACTTGCGGTCGGGCTTGGCATTGAACAGCGTCAGCGCCCGCGCATGCAGGCCATTGAGTTCACGCTCATGCCGGGCCTCCTGCTCGGCCTGGCCGCGGGCCAGCAGGTCGGACCGCACGCGCCAGAACATCAGGCCCAGCAGCGCCACCAGCGCCAGCCCGAACACCAGGAACAGCGCTCGCGCGATGTCGGACTGCCGCTCGGCCGACGCCTCGTGCCGGGCCAGGTCGGCCCGCAGCTCGCCTTCCATCTCGCCCAGCAGCGAGCGGATGCGCCCCAGCAGCCGCTGTGAAGCCACCAGCCGGTCTTCCAGCACCACCGGCTTGCCGGCGTCGTACAGCGCCTGCAGCTCGCGGTAGGCCTGCAGCCGGTCGTCGAGGGCACTGCGCAAGGCTTCCAGCCGGCGTTCCTGGGCAGCACCGCCCAGCGGCGCACGCGACAGCAGCGTGAGGTGACCGGTCAGCGCCTCGATCGCGTCATCGCGCTCGTCGACGAAGCTCTGCCTGCGCAGGTTGATGTAGCCGCGTTGCGCGGCCTCGGCCCGGTTGAAGCTGGCCTCGGTGGCGGTGAGCGTCTGCAGCACCTGGCGGCTGTTGCGCACGTAGTCGGCGGCCTGCTGGCTCTGCCAGGCCGCCCACCAGGTGAGCAGCCCCAGAGCCAGGGCGGACAGGATGGCCAGCGTGAAGCCGGCGTACACGGCGCTGCGAAACGAGGTCGTCCTTGGCATGCCTCCACGTTGCTCCTGGCGGTGGCCGTTCCACCCTGCCAGGCGCCGTGGCAACCGTCTTGCCCGAACGCTCAACCGGGGTTCACGAGCCCTTGTTGTGCACAGTACTTCTTCAGCTCGGCGTTGTCGTGCCACCCGGTCTTGCCCAGGATGCGCATCCGGTAGTTGCCGACTGTCTTGACCGACAGCCGCATCATCTCGGCAATCTGCGTCAAGCGGTGGCCTGCTGCAATCAGTTGCATTACCCGGTACTCCTGCGGGGTCAACAAATCATGCGGCAAGGTGGCCTTGAGCCCGTCGGACTGCACGGTGAGCAGCCGGTTCGCCATCTCAGGGGGCACATATCGACCCTGGGTCATCACGCCTGTGATGGCAGGGATCAGTTCTTCCCCCGTACGTTCCTTGCTGACGTAGCCGGCCGCGCCCATTTGCAGCAGGCGCTGCGCATGGCTGGCTTCCTTGTGCAGGCTGAGGATGAGGATGGGCACGTCGCCCGAGATGCGTCGCAGGCGCGTCAGCCCCTCGGTGCCGGGCGCGTCGCGCAAGGCCAAGTCCATCACCACGAAGTCGGGCGGTGCCTGGCTGAACTGGCGCAAGGCGTCGGCCAGGCTGTCGGCTTCGCGCACTTCGGCGTCGTCCCATTCCAGTTCGATCACCCGGCGCAGGCCCCGCCGCACGATCGGGTGGTCCTCGACCACCAACGCCTTCATGGTGCCGGGGTCGGCAACGCGGACCCCCTCGCGTTTGACGTGACTTCTGCACTTCTCATACCACTGGCACTCTAGTGGGGCGAGCCGCCTGCGCAGCGCCTGGCAGCGTCCTGCTGCAGGCAAATATTGACACGTAGGGCACCGGCCGGACGGGCAGCGGCGGGCCCGCCATCAGGCCGACTTGCCTAGACAAGCGGCCGCCAGATCGGCACGCCCTTTGCCCGTTCCGGTGGCGGCCGGACGCCCGCTGGGGCGGCCGACCCTTCTCCCAACCCATGAGGAAAGGACACGGCAATGACACAGCGCGACGATCAGAACCGGTGGAATCAGGGCCCCTCATCGCCCGGCGGCGGACGTGGTGGCCAGCAAGGCGGCTGGAACGACGAGTCCCACCGCGGCGGCCAGCAGGCCTGGGACTTCGGTGGCAGCGGACAGCAAGGCGGCGGCAATACCTACGGCAGCTCGCAGCCCGGCGAAGCGGGCTACGGGTCGCGGGGCAGCTTCAGCGGCCAGGACACGGGCCATGGCCAGAGCCAGGGCGGCTACGGGCAAGTTCAGGGGGGCTACCGCCCGCAGGGCCGCCAGGGCATGCCGGGCGGCTATGCGTCGCAAGGCGGCTACGGCTCCCAGGGCGGGCAGCAGGGCTATGAGGGCTACGAGGGCGGATCGGCCGCACAAGGCGGCCTGCCGGCCCACTGGCAGCAGCAGTCCCAACGCCAAGGCCAGGGCCAGGGCCAGGGCCAGGATCATGACCAGCATCACTTCGACCCCGACTACCACCAGTGGCGGTCGGAGCAGATGCGCAAGCTGGACGACGACTACCAGGCCTGGCGCCAGGACCGCTACAAGAAGTTCTCCGAGGAATTCAACCAGTGGCGCGACAACCGCAAGGCCGGCGGCAGCAACACCAGCGCCGGCAGCAGCGCCGGACTGGCCAGCGGCATGAGCAGCGCCTCGTCGGACAGCAGCGGTGCCACCAGCAGCAGCGGCAGCGACAGCAGCAAGAGCCGCTGAGCACGCAGCGCGCCGACGAGCCGCATCCACGACGATGCCGCCTCCTACCGCGGCGGCCACCACCCTCGCCAGCCCGGCCTGGTTGCGAGCAGACGCGGCGGGTGGTGCCTTCGGCGGTGCGGCGGGCAGCTAGCGATGGACCTGGTTCAGCGGCGCCTGCCCGTGCAGCAGGCGCAGCACCTCGTCGGCCGCGCCCTCGCTCATCGCCGCCAGGCTCTCGTCGGTCAGGCCAGCGGCATGGGGCGTGAGCAGCACGTTCCGTAAGGCCAGCAACGGGTGATCCGTGCGCAGCGGCTGTTCGGTGAACACGTCCAGCGCAGCGCCGGCGATGCGGCCGGCCTGCAGCGCCGCCACGAGGGCCAGCTCGTCCACGGTGGCGCCGCGCGACACGTTGACCAGCAGCGCATCGGGGCGCATCAGGCCGATGCGGCGTGCATCCAGCAGGCCGCGGGTGGCCTCTGTCAGCGGGCAGGTCAGCACCACGCAGCGGCTGCGCGCCAGCAGTTCGTCCAGCGCGCAGGCCGCCAACCACGGCGGCAACCCTTGAAGGCGTCGCTGGTGGCCCAGCACCTGCATGCCGTAGCCGTGGTGCGCCATCTCGGCCACGCGCAGCCCGATGCTGCCCACGCCCACGATGCCCAGCGTCTGCCCCGCCAGCTCGCCGGCACCTTCGGCCAGCGCACGGCTGGCGGCCCAGCCTTCGCTGCGCAGCAGCGCATCCATGCGGTGCTGGCGGCGCAGCAGCAGGCCCAGTGCCGTCATCACATGCTCGGCCACGGCCTGCCGGTTGCTGCCAGGCACGTTGGCCACCGGAATGCCGCGCGCCGTGGCCGCCTCCACCGGGATCATGTCCACGCCCACGCCGGGCCGCACGATGCCGCGCAGCCGCGGCGCATGGTCCAGCAGGTCGGGCGGCAGGTTCGATCGCACCACCAGCACGTCGGCATCGCGCACCAGGCGGCGCAAGGTGTCGGGCCGGGTGTCAGGCGCCAGCCGCACCTCGGCCACTTCGGCCATGCGGCGCCGGGCAGGCTCGTGCAGCGGGCCGGTCAGCAGCACGCATGGGCGGCGGCCGGTGCCGGTGGCGGTGGCGGCATCGGTCATTCCGGGGTCACTCCGGCGTCCTGCACCACCTTGCTCCATCGGGCCATCTGGTCCTTCAGGTAGGCCGCGAACTGCGGTGCACTGCTGCCGACGGCATCCACGCCCTGGGCGGCGAACTTCTCCTTCACGTCGGGCATGTGCAGCACCTTCACGATCTCGGCATTCAGCTTGTCCAGGATGGGCTGCGGCACGCCCGCCGGCGCCGCGAAGCCGAACCACACGTCCACCTCGTAGCCGGGCACGCCGGCCTCGGCCACCGTGGGCACGCCGGGCGCGTAAGGCGTGGGCCTGGGCGTGCTCACGGCCAGCGCCTTGAGCTTGCCCGCCTTGACGTGCTGGATCACGTTGGGGATGTTGTCGAACATCACGCCCACCTGCCCGCCGATCAGGTCCGTCACCGCCGGGCCGCTGCCCTTGTAGGGCACGTGGGTGATGTCCACGCCCGCCATCTGCTTGAACTTCTCCATCGACAGGTGGTTGGACGAGCCGGTGCCGGTGGAGGCGTAGTTGATGCTGCCCGGCCTGGCCTTGGCCGCAGCCAGCAGTTCCGCGACCGAGTTGACCGGCAGCGCCGACGACACCACCAGCAGGTTGGGTGTGGTGGCCGCCAAAGTGATGGGCGCGAAGTCCTTCACCGGGTCGTAGGGCAGCTTCTTGAAGATGGCCTGGTTGACCGCGAAGGCGAAGGGTGTGACGAACAGCGTGTAGCCATCGGGCGCCGACTTGGCCGCCGCGTCCGTGCCGATCAGCGTGCCGCCGCCGGGCTTGTTCTCCACCGTCACCGGCTGGCCCCAGGCGGCCTGCAGCTTCACGCCCACGGTGCGCGCCAGCGTGTCGTTGAAACCGCCCGGCGGGTACGGCACGATGATGCGGATGGGCTTGGCCGGGTAGGCCGCCGCGCCGGCCGGGCCTTGCGCGGCGGCGGGCAGCGCCGCCCAGGCCGCGGCCAGGGTCAGCGCCACCAGTGCGAAGCGGCGACGCGCGGGTGAGGTGTGGGCTTGCATGTTGGTCTCCGTTGGGGGTGTCGCGGCCGCATCTGCGGCGGCCGTCGTGGGGGCGCGTGAATGCTCAGACGTAGCCGGGACCTTCGACGGGCGGATAGGCCTTGAGGAAGGCCTCGTCCACTTCCACCCCGATGCCCGGCGCCTCCAGCGGCCGCACGCAGCCGTCGCGGCCGATCTGGAAGGGCCGGCTCACCAGGCTGTCGCGGTAGAGGTTGCTCTTGGAGACGTCGCCTTCGAAGTAGCCGCCGTTGTCGATGGCCGCCAGGAAGTGGATGGACGCCGCCATGTTGATGCCGGTCATGCAGGTGTGCGGGTGGACGGGCAGCTTGTAGGCCGAAGCCATGGCCGCGATGCGCAGCAGCTCGGTGATGCCGCCGGCCTTGGACAGGTCGGGCTGCAGGATGGTGATGTCACCGTCCTCGATCACGCGGCTGAATTCGTAGCGGGTGAAGTGGTTCTCTCCCGCGGCCAGCGGCACGCGGCCGAAACCCCGCGCCAGGCGGTAGCTGCGGTGGTCGTGCGGCGCGAAGGGCTCTTCCAGCCAGGCCACGCCCAGGGCATCGAATCCGGGCATCGCCTGCCGCGCATCGTTCAGGTCGTAGCCGGTGTTGGCGTCCACCAGGATGGTCACCTCGTCGCCCACGGCTTGCCGCACCGCCTTGACCCGCTGCAGGTCGCGCGCCGGGCTGTCGCCCACGCGCAGCTTGATGGCGCGGTAGCCAGCCTCGATGTGCGGCAGCGCTTCGTCCACCAGGGCCGCCGGGTCCTGGAAGCCCAGCGACACGCCACCCGCATAGGCGGGCACCGCCTTGGCCGATCCGCCCAGCAGCTTGTACAGCGGCCAGCCGACGGCCTTGCCGCGGATGTCCCACAGAGCCAGGTCGATGCCGCTCATCGCCATCGCGCAGCCGGCGCCCACGCCATGGCTGGCCAGCTGCTTCCAGTAGATGCGGTCCCACACGCCCACCACGTCGGTGGCGTCCATGCCCACGGCCAGTTGCCGCAACGTGGTGTTGACCAGCTGCGCCACCGCCGTG
This sequence comes from Aquincola tertiaricarbonis, assembly GCF_023573145.1. GTDB lineage: Bacteria > Pseudomonadota > Gammaproteobacteria > Burkholderiales > Burkholderiaceae_C > Aquincola > Aquincola tertiaricarbonis_B. The sequence goes on along the minus strand of NZ_CP097635.1, from coordinate 1,966,960 downwards.
TGGGCCTTGCCGTGGTGCGATTCACCCCAGCCCACCAGGCCGCTGTCGGTGGTGACCTTGACCACCACCGCGTCCTTCTTCACCGCCCGGCCCATGCCCAGCTGCACCGCGTTCTCGGGCGCGATGGGAAAGGAAACGGCAAAGGCCTGGATGTCTCGGATGCGGTGCGTTGCGGATGCCATCGGTGTTGTCTCCTTCTGCTTGTCTAGACAGGTTCAGCCCAGGTAGCCGCGCGCGGGCATCAGGGCGTGTTGGCGCAGCGCCTGGCCGGCGGCGCTGATCAAGGCCGGCGGCAGCAAGTGCCCCGAGTGCAGGCGCGGGCCGGGCACCGCTTCGGCCTGCGGGCCATGGGCCATGAAGTGGTCCAGCGCCTTGTTGGCGTTGGTGAAGGCATTGCCCCAGGGCACAGGCGCGGCGGCGGCGAACACCGCCTCGACCACCGCCTGCAGCCGGGCCGACAAGGCGTCGGCCTGCGCCTGTTGCCCAGCGTCCAGGTGGGCCAGCAGCGCGGCCAGCTGCGGCGCGAAGACGTTGGCGGTGCTCAGCAGGAAGCCGTCGTAGTCGCCGCCCGCCGCGGCCAGGTGGCGGCTGTAGCCGCCTTCCGCGCCACGCACCAGAAACGCCTGACGAAAGCCCGCCGCCGCCACGCGATCGGCGCCGCTGGTGTCTTTCAGCATCAACAGGTTGGCGTGGCGGTCGGCCAATGCGGCCACCGTCTGCGGCGCCATCTCGTTGCCGGTGACCTGCGGCAGCTGGTACAGCGCCATCGGCAGGCCGGTGGCCAGCAGGCGGTCGAGCGCGGTGGCGATCTCGTCCTGCGTCAGCCCCGCCCCGTGCGGCGGGCAGACGGTGAAGCCACACACGCCACTGTGGCGCAGCACCCGGGCCAGTTCAGTGTCGTCCGATGCCCCATCCGCCGACGCTGCCATGCCGGCGCGCCGATGGAGCCAGCCGCTCAGGTCGGCCAGCGTGGCCAGCATGTCGTCCAGCCCGGGCTTGAGCACGCCCACCAGCAGGTGCAGGCCCAGGCGCGGCGCCTGGTCCATCAGCAGCTGCAGCAGGGTGCGCCCCTCGTCGTCGGCCAGCTGCCAGCCGTCCCCGGTGGAGCCCGGCACCAGCAGCCCACGCACGTGGGGCTGCAGAAAGCGCAGGTGCGCCTGCAGGCGCGGCGCGTCGATCGCGCCTTGCGCGGTGTAGGGCGTGAGCAGCGGGCACCACAGGCGCGGCACGCCGTCGGGCAGCAGGCGCTGCAGCCAGGCGGCGCGACGGGGCGCCAGACGATCGAGCGGGGTGGCGGGGGAGGTCATGCGGCCATCGTAGGCACGCCCCGCTTTGCCAAAAAGATATCGCAGGCGATTTCAGATATGCTTTGAAAGCATGAATCTGCACCGCATCGAAGCCTTTCTGGCGGTGGCTCAAGGCGGCAGCATCACCCGCGCCGCCACCCAGCTGGACGTGGCGCAGTCGGTGGTCAGCCGCCATGTGGCCGCGCTGGAGGCGCAACTGGGCATCCGTCTGTTCGAGCGCACCGGGCGTGGCGTGGCGATGACCGAGGCGGCGCAGTTGCTGGCACCCCGGCTGCGTGCCGCGCTGGCCGACATGGAGCGGGCCGCCGCCGAAGCCGCCGAACTGGGCGGCCAACCGGGCGGGTTGGTGCGCATGGGCCTGGTGCCGGCGGCGGCGCAGCCGCTGGTGGGGCTGCTGCACCAGCAGCTGGCCCGGCAGCATCCGCGCATCCGGCTGCAGTTCGTCGACGGCTTTTCGCATGCGCTGGACGAACGCCTGGCCAGCGGCGATCTCGACCTGGCGGTGATCAACCGCTTCGGTCGCCTCGACCCCAAGGGCGAGGAGCGCCTGTGCGTGGTGGACAGCCTGCTGGTGGGCCCGATCGGGGCGCTGGCGCAGGATGCGCCCGCCCTGCCCTTCAAGCGGCTGGCCGGCCTGCCGCTGGTGCTGGCCTCACGGCCCAACGGCCTGCGCACCGCGCTGGACGAGATCTGCCGCCGCGTGGGCGTTCAACTGCAGGTGGCGGTGGAGGCCGACTCCATGCTGACGATGAAGGGCCTGGTGATGCACGGCGGGCTGTACAGCGTGCTGCCCTACCAGCTCGTGCATGAAGAACTGGCCGCGGGCCGCATGAGCGCGGCCGGCATCGTGCGGCCCACCGTGCCGCGTGTGCTCACGCTCGCCCTGTCCAACCGCCAGGCCGGTTCGGCCGCGGTGCGGGCGGTGGCACAGGCGGTGCGCGGGATCGTGCGTGAGTCGCTGGTGAAAACGGTGTGGCGTTGAGCCGTGGTCAGCGCCGCGGTGCGCCGCCGCGCTCTTCCAGGTGGCGGAAGCTGATGCGACCCTTGGTCAGGTCGTAGGGCGACAGCTCCAGCGACACGCGGTCGCCGGCCAGCACGCGGATGTGGTGCTTGCGCATCTTGCCGGCGGTGTAGGCCACCAGTTGGTGGCCGTTGTCCAGCGTGACGCGGTAGCGCGAGTCGGGCAGCACTTCCTGCACCACGCCGCGCATTTCGATGAGTTCTTCCTTGGCCATGGGCGCTCCTGTTATTGAGTGAATCCAGCTCACCACTGCAGTGCAGGCGGCGATGGCCAGCAGCCATCGGTCCGCCTTGCGCGGTGGTGAACATGAGCAGACGCCAGCCCGCGGACGGGCCACCGCAAGACGGCAAGAGAATCGATGAGCGGTGCGAGCATCGGCCCGAGCCTCCAAGGGAGCGGAGGGTGGGCGAGAGACCTACGGATGGAAGGTCTTGCGTGTCTGTGGCCCCAATACTACACCTATCGAATACCCTAGACGTCTAGACAAGTTCAGCGGCTGGTTGGCTGGGCCTCTTTTTCGCAGCGCCCAGGCAAGCCCAGGAGGCCCCCATGACCCAGATCCAGCTGAACCTCGAACTGTCGTACACCGTCGATGCGCCGGGGGCCGACTTCGTCTTCAACATCCACCCGGCGCTGACGCCCGCGCAAACGGTGACCGACGAAGTGCTGACGCTGAGCCAGCCCGTCACCCCGCGGCTGGAGACCGACCCGCACACCCACAGCCGCTACCTGCGGCTGCAGGCCATGCCCGGCGAGCTGACGCTGCGCTACACCGCGCGGGTGGGCATCCACCACCACCGGGCCGATCCGTGGAGCATCGGCGAAATTCCGGTGGGCGAGCTGCCGCTGGACGTGGTGAGCTACATCTACCCCAGCCGCTACGTGCCTTCGGACCGGCTGGGGCGCATGGCATTGGCCCAGTTCGGCCACCTGCGGCGCGGCTACCACCGGGTGCAAGCCATCCGCGATTGGGTGCGCAACCACGTGGCCTTCCGCTCCAACACCAGCACCACCAGCACCACCGCGCTGGACACGCTGATCGACCAGGCCGGCGTGTGCCGCGACTTCGCGCACCTGATGATTGCGCTGTGCCGGGCGCTGAACATCCCGGCGCGCATGACCACTGGCACCGACTTCGGTGCCGACCCGTCGCTGGGCCCGCCCGACTTCCACGCCTACGTGGAGGTGTACCTGGGCCACCGCTGGTACCTGTTCGACCCTTCCGGCACCGCCATCCCGATGGGGCTGGTGCGCATCGGCGTGGGGCGCGATGCGGCGGACGTGGCCTTCTCCACCATCTTCGGCAGCGTCAAGGGCCGGCCGCCGGTGCTCAGCGCGGTGGCGGTGCCCGACGGCACGCCCAGCGGCGGGCTGCCGGTGCACTGCATGGACGCCCTGTCCACCGACGCCGGCCACGCCGCCTGAACCGCCGAACTGGTTACCCCGCCACGCCCTGCGGGCTGCGCGGTTCGGCCAGCGCCACGCCGTTGTGCCCGGTACGGAACGCGGCAGCGGCCTGGTAAGCGGCCTTGCGCACCCGCATGATCGAGCCGATGGGACGGTGCGCCGCCAGCCCGTGCCAAGGGCTGAAGGACAGGCCGTCGTCCATGGCCTCGGCACGCGCCTCGGGCCAGCTGTCCTGCGGCGGCAGGGTCAGCGTCGCCACCGTGTGCCAGGGGCTCACGTCTTCGGGCCACTCGACCGAGGCGTCCTCGATCGGCATGGCTTCCAGGTCGGTGCACAGCTGCACGCGCAGGACCCAGGTGCCGCCCTGGCCGGCGAAGTGCTGATGCACCACGTCGCGCAGCGCATGCGGGTGGCCCTTCAGCTCGATCGGCTGGTCGGTCAGCGCCTTCAGCTCGGGCGACAGCGGCGCCAGCGACAGCTTGGCCATGTACGGGCCCCACAGCACCGGCACCTGGGTGAAGAAGGTTTCGCCCAGGATGTGCGTGGCCGGGTGGCCGCCCAGGGCCTTGAGCGTGGCGCTTTCACCACCGGCCTTCTCGACCAGCGATTCCAGCCCGCGCAGCGCTGCTGACAGCACCTTCTTGGCATGGGGCGCCTTGTCGGTGGTGGCGGCCAGCAGCTTGACGGTCTGCAGGAAGCGCTTGGCCGTCGGCGCGCTGAACACCGGGCCGTTGACCATCAGGAAGTCTTGTGTGGTGTCCGCCTCCGTGCCCGGCAGCCGCTCGCCCGGCACGTCCAACAGCTTGAGGGCCAGCCCCCGCGGCGTGGACACGCCGTCGTCCAGCAGGTCGCCCGGGGTGGACGACAGCCGCACCACGGCCTCGTACTCGGCCGGCTGCGCGCACAGGCCCTGGGCCAGCTCCGGCGCCAGGCCGGGCGCCACCGTCAGACGCCCGCGCAACAGCCCGTGGCTCTTGGCATGCACGCTGCGGTAGGCATGGCCCTCGTCGCGGGCCACGGTGCGGCTGATGCCGACCAGCGCCTCGCGCAGGGCTTCGTCGGTCTCGGCCTCGTCGGCCTCGGTCACTTCCAGGTCGCGCTGGTAGGGCAGCGGTGCGGGGCTCAGGCTCATCGGATATCTCCTTGGGTCATTCATTTCGGCAAGGCGTAGGCGATCACGCTGTCGCCCGTCTTGGTGCCCAGCGAGCCATGGCCGCCGGCGGCCACGACCACGTACTGGCGGCCGTCGGCGCCCAGGTAGGTCATGGGCGTGGCCTGGCCACCGGCGGGCAGGCGGTGCTGCCACAGCTGCTTGCCGTTGCTGCTGTCGTAGGCGCGCACGTAGTAGTCGAGCGTGCCCGACAGGAAGGCCACGCCGCCGGCGGTGGTGATGGGCCCGCCCAGGTTGGGCACCCCCATGCGGAAAGGCAGCGGCAGCGGCGAGCTGTCGCGCACCGTGCCGTTCTTGTGCATCCAGATCTTCTGGCCGCTCACCAGGTCGGCCGCGGCCACGTAGCCCCAGGGCGGCGCCTGGCAAGGCAGACCCAGCGGCGAGGTGAAGGGTCCGAGCTTGACGGCGAAGGGCGCACCGAAGTTCTCGTTCAGCGCCGGCAGGGCGCCCTGCGGCGCGCCATTGCCTTGCACGAGCATCGAGCTGTCGTCCTGGCGCGGCACCAGCTGCGACACGAAGGCCAGGTACGTGGGCGTGGCAAAGACGATCTGGCGCTGCGGATCGACCGACACACCGCCCCAGTTGAAGACGCCGAAGTTGCCCGGGTAGATCAGGGAGCCGCCGGTGGAAGGCGGCGTGAAGCGACCCTCATAGCGCAGCCGCTTGAAGGCGATGCGGCAGGCCAGCTGGTCGAACATCGTGCCGCCCCACATGTCGCGCTCACGCAGCGGCGGCGGATCGAAGGACAGCGCCGAACGTGGCTGCGTGGGCGCGGTGCGGTCGCCTTCGGCCGCGCCCTGCGGTGCGGGCTCCTCGGTCACCGGCAGCAGCGGCTGGCCGGTGCGGCGGTCCAGCACGAACAGCTCGCCCTGCTTGGTGGGCTGTACCAGCGCCGGCACCGCGCGGTTGTTGATGGTCAGGTCCACCAGCGTGGGCTGGGCCGGCACGTCGTAGTCCCACAGGTCGTGGTGCACCGTTTGGAACACCCAGCGCACCCGGCCGGTGGCCAGCTCCAGCGCCACCACCGACGACGAATACTTCTCCACCGCCTCGCTGCGCTTGCCGCCCCACTGGTCGGGCGGCTGGTTGCCCATCGGCACGTAGACCAGGCCCAGCGCCTCGTCCACGCTGCTGATGGACCAGCTGTTGGGCGAGTTGGGCGTGTAGGTCTGGCCGGGCGGCAGTGGCTCGGTCACGTCGGGGTTGCCCGAGTCCCAGTTCCACACCAGCGCGCCGGTGTCGATGTCGTAGGCGCGGATCACGCCCGAGGCCTCGGCGGTGGACACGTTGTCCAGCACCGTGCCGCCCACCACCAGCAGCTTGTCCGTCACCACCACCGGCGAGGTGCTGTAGTACGAGCCCGGCTTCACATTGGGCATCTGCGTCCACAGGTCGATCTGGCCATTGACGCCAAAGGTCTGGCAACGGCTGCCGGTGGCCGGGTCGAGGGCGATCACGCGGCCGTCGGCCGTGGGCATGAAGAGCTTGTTGTGGCAGGCCGTGGCCGGCGGCGGCGTGGCGGGCGCACTGGCGGCCGAGGCCACCGCGGCATCGGGCGCTGCGCCGCCGGCCGGCGTGCTGCGCGGTGCGTGGTAAGACAGCCCCCGGCAGGTCAGGTGCTGCAGCGCCAGCGCGCCGGCGCCCTGGATCTGCGGCTCGAAGCGCCAGAGCTGCTGGCCGGTGGTGGCATCCAGCGCCACCACCGACTGGTGCGGCGTGCACAGGAAGAGGCGGTTGCCCACCTTCAGCGGCGTCACCTCGAAGGTGGTTTCCTCGGGGTCGCCAGGGCGTCCGCGCACGTCACCGGTGCGGTATTCCCAGGCCACTTCCAGCTGGTCCACGTTCTGCGGAGTGATCTGCGACAGCGGCGAATACCGCTGGCCCGCACCGGTGCGGCCATAGGCATGCCATTCACCATCGGGCACGGGCGTCGAAGCCGCCGCCTCTGCCGCCGCGTTGCTGGCCAGCGGCGGCGGCGCCGTGCCCTCGATGCGGTGCTTGTCGATGAACCACGAAGCCACCGCCAAGGCCAGGAACAGCCCCAGCAACAGCGCCAGCCAGCCCCGCGGGCCGCTCCATGCGCTGCCGCCGCGCCGCACCTCGTCCAGGCCCAGGCCCCGGGCCAACCAGGGCGTGAGCAGCCACAGCCCCATGATGAACACCACGTCGCCGCGGGCGGCCAGCGGCCACCAGTCCAGCCCCACCTCCCACAACGACCAGGCCACCGTGCCCACCACGAACACGGCATACACCAGCAGCGCGGCGGCACTGCCGCGCCACAGCAGCAGCGCGGTCAGCAGCACCGCCAGGCCGGCCAGCGCGTAATAGAAAGACCCGCCCAGGGCCACCAGCCAGGCGCCACCGCCCAGCAGGGCCAGGCCGGCCAGTGCAAAGAAGAAGGCGGTGACCGTGGGCCGCCGAGTCGCCGTGCTTGCCATCATGTTCATGGCAGGCGTTCGGCAAACCCTGTTCCTGCCGCGCCGCGCGGCCGGGGACGGTCAGGGGGCCGGAAGGGGCGTGCTGGTGGCCCGGCCGTTGAAGTCGGTCCAGCACTGGCGCTGGTAGTCGTACAGCTTGCAGGCCCGGGCGGTGCGGGCGTACCAGCGCCAGGAGAAGGGCTGAACGACGATGCAGCCGGGCATGCGCGCTTCCAGCAGCTGCTGCGCCCGCTTCAGGCGGTACAGCGGCACGCTCATGTCCACGTGGTGGGCGGTGTGCTCCATGATGTGGTGCAGGGCGCTGCCCATGGCCGAGCGGAAGGTCAGGTGCACCGTTGTCGAGACGAATGGCTGCGCCGCGGCCCAGCTCTTCTTGTCCTGGTACCAGGCCACGCCGGTGTGGGTATGGTGCACGTACACCACGAAGCCGATGAAGCCGTTCCACACCAGGAAGGGCAGCACGAAGCCCACCGCCACCAGCCACGCGGCCGACTGGCCGGTGGCGCCGGCCGCGGCCACCAGGCCGGCGATCCACAGTGTGGCCACGCCGGTCACCAGCAGACCGTCCGCGGTGAAGATGGCCCGCCGCGTGGGCATGTGGCGGCGGCTGGGAAACAGCAGGCGGGCCCACCAGATCTCCACCAGGTAGTACAGCCAGGGCGCCCAGCCGCTGCGGTACACCCGCTCCAGCCCGCGGCGCCAGCGCGGCAGCGCCCGGTACTCGGCCAGCGTGCGCGGCTCCCACACGAAGTCGAAGCCCTTGAGGTTGGTGTAGCCATGGTGCACCACGTTGTGCCCCACCTCCCACAGGCTGTAGGGCGTGAGCGAGGGCAGGAACACCAGCCGGCCCAGCCAGCGGTTGAGCCGGCGGTGGCGGGTGAAGGCCTGGTGGCAGGCGTCATGGCCCAGGATGAAGAGCCGCGCGATCACGAACCCGGTGACGCAGGCCGCCCCCACCTGAACCAGGGGGTGCGATGCCAGCACCGTGGCCGCCAGCGACAGCGCAAAAAACAGCAGGTCGAAGACGGTAAGGGCCAGGGCGCGGGCGGTGTCTCGGGTGGCGATGGGCGCCATCCAGGCGCGGATCTCCTTGCGGTGCGGAATGGCCGCGGCCTGCGGCGCGCGGGAAGCAGTGGTCGTCATGAAACCGTGTCAGCCTGAGGAGCCCGCAAGGCTAGGGGCCCCGCGCCGCCACGGGCTTGACCCGCGTCAACAAGCGGGCGGCCACCGCGCAAGCTTTACCCGTTCGGCAAAATCCGCTGCCCATGGTCCAGCGGCTGGTTCACCTGTCTAGACAGGTCCCCCCGCTTACAAACGGTAGCGCAGCGGCACTTCGTTGCGGTAGGGTGGCGCGCGGACGGTCGGAGGCAGGGGCGGTGTCTTGGGGGCAGGCCCCTAATTTGCTTGCGCTGCCACGCTGTAACGTGCCGCTGAGGGTCAACCCCCAGCCGGAGCCCCGGGCGTTTGCGTCTATAGTCCGCGGCTTCGCGAACGGCGCGCCCAGGCCACCCACAAGGTAGCAGCAGCATTAAGGCAGTCCGCCGACAACGGCCGGACCTGGAGGAATTTGAGTGGATTTTGCTGAACAGCAGCGCCGACCCAGCAACCATCTGGTCGGCTTTGGCATTGTGGTGTTGATGCACCTGCTCCTCGGTTGGGCGCTCGTCAGTGGGCTGGCTCGCAAGGTGGTGGAGGTGATCAAGGCACCGATCGAGACGAAGATCATCGAGGAGGTGAAGCCGCCTCCGCCGCCTCCGGAGAACCTGCCGCCGCCGCCCAAGCTCGCGCCCCCGCCGCCGAGCTACGTGCCGCCGCCCGAGATCAACGTGGCGCCGCCGCCGACCCCGGCCCCGACGATCACCACCACCCAGGTGGCCCCGCCGCCTGCGCCGGTGAACATCGCGCCCGCGCCGTCGCCGGCCGCGCCCCCGGCGCCGCCCGCACCGCCGGCCCCGCCGCGCGTGGGCACTCCGGCCCGCATCGACGTGTCTTCCTGCGAGAAGCCGGAATACACCCGCGCTGCGCTGCGCGCCGAGGCCACCGGCACCACCCGCATCCGCTTCACCATCGACGCCACCGGCAAGGTGGCCAAGGCCGAGATCGAGAAGTCCTCGGGCCCGACGCGTGAACACCGCGCGCTCGATGCCGCGGCCGTCGAAGCGCTGGGCAAGTGCCCGTTCCGTCCGGGCACCGATCCGGAAGGCAAGCCCATCGGCGGCGCCATCGCCACCGTCGAGTACGTCTGGAAGATCGAGTAGCGGCCCGCACCGCCCTCCTCCATCCCGTTCAACCCGCGCGCCGGCGCCTGCCGGCCGCCCCCTGTTCCCGTCGGAGTAAATCCCATGTCCCTGACCAAGTTCCTGCGTGCGGTCGTGCTGGCCGTCGCCACCACCGCCGCCCTGGCTCCTGCCACCGTCGCCTTCGCCCAGGCCGCCTCCGAGCCGGCCCCGGCCGCCGCCACCGAGGCGCCGGCTGCGCCCGCCATCACCCCCGCGGTGGCCAACGAAGTGGTCGAGAACCCCTATGGCCTGGGCGCGCTGTGGGCGCAAGGCGACTTCGTCGCCAAGGGCACGCTGATCATCATGGTCATCATGAGCATGGGCAGCTGGTACATCATCTTCACCAAGCTGTTCGAGCAGCAGAAGCTGATGAAGGCCGCCGAGGCCGCCGGCAAGACCTTCTGGACCGCGGGCAGCGTGCGCGCCGGTGCCGACAGCCTGGAAAAGGGCAGCGCCTTCCGCTACATCGCCGAGCAGGGCCTGACCGCCAGCGAGCACCACGAAGGCACGCTGGTCGAACAGATCGACCTGCACACCTGGGTGACGATGAGCATGCAACGCGCTGTCGACAACATCCAGAGCCGCCTGCAGGATGGCCTGGCCTTCCTGGCCACCGTCGGCTCCACCGCACCGTTCGTCGGCCTGTTCGGTACCGTCTGGGGCATCTACCACGCACTGACCGCCATCGGCATCTCGGGCCAGGCCTCGATCGACAAGGTGGCCGGCCCCGTGGGTGAAGCGCTGATCATGACCGCCATCGGCCTGGCCGTCGCGGTGCCCGCGGTGATGGGCTACAACTGGCTGATCCGCCGCAACAAGAGCGCGATGGAAAAGGTGCGCTCGTTCAGCAGCGACCTGCACAACGTCCTTATCGCCGGAAAACGATAAGCCCTAGCTCGTTCATTAGGAGCCGATCATGGCGATGAACATCTCATCGGGCGACGACGGCGAAGAAGCGCTGAACTCCAGCATCAACACCACGCCGCTGGTCGACGTGATGCTGGTGCTGCTGATCATCTTCCTGATCACCATCCCGGTGGTCACGCAGTCGATCAAGCTCGACCTGCCGAAGGAAAAGAACGTCCCGACGCAGACCAAGCCCGAGAACATCGTGCTGGCCGTCGACCGTGAAGGCGATGTGTACTGGGGTGTCGAGCGGCTGCCCGACATCGAGACCCTGGTCGCACGGCTGAAGGACTCGGCCGTCAAGGAACCCCAGCCCGAAGTGCACATCCGCGGCGACGCCGAAGTGCGCTACGAGGCCGTCGGCCGCGTGGTGGTGGCCTGCCAGCGTGCAGGCATCCACAAGGTCGGCTTCATCACCGAGCCGCCCGCCGGCGTTGCCGCAGGCCGCTAGGAGACTCACATGGCAATGAATGTAGGCAGCGGCGGTGGCGACGACGAAGTGATGGTCGACATCAACACCACGCCGCTGATCGACGTGATGCTGGTGCTGCTGATCATGTTCATCATCACCATCCCCATCCAGACGCACGCGGTGAAGATGAACATGCCGGTGCCCAGCAACGCGCCGCCGCCGCCCAAGCCGCCCGAGGTGGTGCGCATCGACGTGGACTTCGACGGCACCATCGGCTGGAACGGCGAGATCGTCAACGGCCGCGCCGACCTGGACAACCGCCTGGCCCAGATCGCGGCCCTGCCCGACCAGCCCGAGGTGCACCTGCGCCCCAACAAGCTGGTGACCTACAAGCACGTGGCCGGGGTGATGGCCAGTGCGCAGCGGCTGGGCGTGACCAAGATCGGCCTGGTCGGCAACGAGCAGTTCACGAACTGATTTGACTGAAGTGTCCCCATGCGAAACACCCTCAAAGCACTGACCGCCGCGCTGCTGGCCGCGGGCCTCGTGGCCCACGCCGGTGCGCAGCAACTGCGCCCTGAAATCGGCAAGCCGCTGCAGCAGGCCGGTGAGCTGCTGAAGGCCGGCAAGGCCAAGGAAGCGCTGGCCAAGGTGCGCGAGGCCGACGCCGTGGGCAACAAGACCGCCGCCGAGCAGCTGACGATCGACCGCATGCGCGGCGCTGCCGCCCAGCGCGCGGGCGATACGCAGGCCGCGATCAATGCCTTCGAGTCGGTGTACGCCTCGGGCAAGTTGAGTGGGGCCGAGCAGGCACAGGTGGCCGAGTCGCTGGCCTTTGCCTACTCGCAGGCCAAGAACTGGGCCAAGACCGGCGAATGGGCGCAAAAGGCCAAGGCCGCCGGCAGCAACAGCGCCCAGCTCAACCAGCTGATCGCCTATGTGCAGGCCCAGAGCGGCGACTATGCCGCCGTGGCCCGCGACGCCGGCGCGGCCGTGGCCGCCGCCGAGCAGGCTGGCCGCAAGCCCGCCGAAGACGACCTGCTGCGCCTGGCCGACGCCTACCAGCGCACCAACAACGCGGCCGGCCACGCCACCGCGCTCGAGAAGCTGATCCTCCACTATCCGAAGAAGGACTACTGGAGCGCCTACCTCAACAACGTGCAGCGCAAGCCGGGCTTCTCGTCGCGGCTGTCGCTGGACGTGATGCGGCTGAAGCTGGCCAACGGGCTGATCACCACCACCGAGCAGTACATGGAGATGGCCCAGCTGTCGCTGCAGGCCGGCCTGCCCGACGAGGCCAAGGCCATCGTCGACAAGGGCTTTGCCAGCGGCGCACTGGGCACCGGCGCCGAGGCCGAGCGCCACAAGCGACTGCGCGACCTGGTGCTCAAGCAGCAGGAAGAAACCAAGGCCGGCCTGGCCAAGGCCGAGACCGAAGCCGCCGCGGCCAAGGACGGCAACGAGCTGGTGAAGGTGGGCACGGTGTACGCCTCGATGGGCCAGGCCGACAAGGGCGCGGGCCTCATCGAAAAGGGCATCGCCAAGGGCAGCCTGAAGCGCCCCGAAGATGCCAAGCTGCGCCTGGGCTGGGCCCAGCTGCAATCGCCCGCCACCCGCGCCAAGGGCCTGCAGACGCTGCGCAGCGTGGGCGGCAACGACGGCACCGCCGAGATCGCCCGCGCCTGGGCAGCCCTGGCCCGCCAAGGCTGATCAGAAAACAGGGGGACTGACCCTCAGTCCCGCCCCGGGCGGCAGCTGCCAGAATCGGCCGCATGACCGCCCTGCCCGACTACCTCGAACCGCTGGGCGATGGCATCTACGCCATCGACACCGGCTTCCAGCGGCCGCGTTTCGACGCCGCCTACCTGATGATCGAAGCGGGCCGTGCCTGCTTCATCGACACCGGCACCAACCACGCGGTGCCGCGCCTGCTGGGCGCGTTGCAGGCCCTGGGCCTGGGACCTGACGCCGTCGACCACGTCATCGCCACCCACGTGCACCTGGACCATGCCGGCGGTGTCGGCCTGCTGATGCAGTCGCTGCCCCATGCCAAGGTGCTGGTGCACCCGCGTGGCTCAAGGCACCTCATCGATCCACGCGTGCTCTATGCCGGTGCACTGGCCGTGTATGGCCAGGAGGAGATGGACCGCTCCTACGGCCAGGTGATCGGCGTGGACGCCGAGCGGGTGGTGTCCAGCGAAGACGACATGGTGCTGCACCTGGCTGGCCGGCCGCTGCGGCTGATCGACACGCCGGGCCATGCGCGCCACCACCACTGCATCTGGGACGAACGCAGCCGCGGCTGGTTCACCGGCGACACCTTCGGCATCAGCTTCCGCGAGTTCGACCGCCCGGGCCGCACGGCCTGGATCTTTCCCACCGCCACGCCGGTGCAGTTCGAGCCCGGGCCGCTGCGTGAATCGGTGCAGCGGCTGCTGCAAAGCCAGCCGCAGTGCATGTACCTCACGCACTACGGCCGCGTGACCGACGTGCCGGCGCTGGCCGATGAGTTCCTGCTGCAGTTGCAGCAGATGGAAGCCATCGGCGCCGAGCTGCGCCACGCCCCCGAACGCCACGAGGCGCTGAAGGCCGCGCTGCGCCGCATGTACGCCGAGCGCCTGCGCGCCAACGGCCGCCAGGGCGACGAGGCCGAGCTGGACCTGCTGAAGCTGGACGTGGAACTCAATGCCCAGGGCATGGCCGTGTGGCTGGATCGGTGAACGGAGAGCGCATGAACCCGCGTGACGAGATCAACTTCGGGCTGCGTGGCCGCGTGGCCGTGGTCACCGGTGCCTCGCAAGGCATCGGTGAAGCCTGCGCCCGCCGGCTGCTGCGAGAAGGCGCCGCCGTGGCACTGTGGGACGTGGACGATGCCCGCGGCGAGGCACTGGCGCAGGGGCTGCAAGCCGACGGCGCACGGGTGATCTACCAGCACTGCGACGTGGCCAGCAAGGCCCAGGTGGATGCGGCCCTGGCCGCCACCGTGGGCGCACTGGGCCCGGTGAACGCGCTGGTCAACAACGCCGGCATCTTCCGCGCGGCCGACTTCCTGGACATCACCGAAGCCGACTGGGACGCGGTGATCGCCGTCAACCTCAAGGGCTCGTTCCTGGTGGGCCAGGCGGTGGCGCGGCTGATGGCGGCCCACGGCGGCGGCGCCATCGTCAACATGAGCTCGGTCAACGGCCGGCTGGCCATTCCCAGCATCGCCAGCTACAACGCCAGCAAGGGCGCCATCGACCAGCTGACGCGGGTGATGGCGCTGGGCCTGGTGGACCACGGCATCCGCGTCAATGCGGTGGCGCCCGGCACCATCGCCACCGAGCTGGCGCGCAGCGCGGTGCTGACCAGCGAAGAAGCCAAGGCCCGCATCATGAGCCGCACGCCGATGAAGCGCCTGGGCGAGCCCGCCGAGGTGGCCGACGTCGCCGCCTGGCTGCTGAGCGATGCCGCCAGCTACGTCACCGGCGAGATCGTGGTGGTGGACGGCGGCCGCATGACGCTGAACTACACCGTACCTGTCTAGACAACTAGCCGGAGATCAGGGCCACCACGCCCAGCACCGCGAAGATGGCCGCCGCGATGACGTGGATGACGCGGATGGGCACCTTCTTGGTGACCTTGTCGCCGAGCAGCACCACCGGCGCATTGGCCAGCATCATCCCCAGCGTGGTGCCCAGCACCACGCCCACGATGGCGTCATAGCGGGCGGCCAGCGCGACAGTGGCGATCTGGGTCTTGTCGCCCATCTCGGCCAGGAAGAAGGCCACGACGGTGGCGCCGAACACACCCAGGCGCGGCGCCTTGGTGTCCTCGTCGTCCAGCTTGTCGGGGATCAGGGTCCACACCGCCATCGCCAGGAACGAGATGCCCAGCACCCAGCGCATCACGTCCGGGCCGGCCAGGTTGGTGATCCAGGCGCCCAGCGCGCCGGCGGCGGCATGGTTGAAGACGGTGGCGACGAAGATGCCCGCGATGATGGGCCAGGGGCGGCGGAACCGCGCGGCGAGCACCAGCGAGAGCAGCTGGGTCTTGTCGCCCATTTCAGCGAGGGCGACGATACCGGTTGAGACGAGAAAGGCTTCCAAAAGGGTGGCTCCGGCCGGACATGGACGCTATTGACCGCAGCGCATCCCCGGCCAATCGGAGTCGCCACGGCCAAAGGTCTCGCAAAATCCGGCGGATCGCTTGCGCCATGCCCCGCGGGTGGCCCCGCCGATGCAAGTCTGTTGACGCAAGCCCCTCTCAAAGCACTGCCGGCATGGGCCGGCAGGTGGAGGGCAGCTACTCCCCAATGACAGCGCACATTGTAGGCAACCCGCCCGCCACCCGACGCTGGTTCATGGCAATTGCAACACTGGGCGCGGGTGAATCAGGCGTCCTCGGCCGCTTCCAGCAGCCCGATGCACTCGTCGAGCAGCTCATGCAGGGCCACCACCCGCTCAGGCCCCAGCACGGCGTTCACCTTCAGCTGCGCCTTCTTCCAGGCGCGCTGGCTCTGCTCACGCACGGCGCGGCCGGTGTCGGTGATCTCGACCAGCCGGCTGCGTGCGTCGTCACCCGGCTGCAGGCGCACCCAGCCCTGCGCCACCAAGGGCTGCAGGTTGCGACTGAGCGTGGAGGCATCCAGCCGCATGGCCTGCGCCAGGTCGCCGGGGCGCAGCGGACCGAGCTTGAGCACGAAGGACAGCAGCGCGTACTGCGTGCTCTTGAGTCCCGTGGCGTTGCCATGCGCCTCGTCGTAGTAGCGGCCCACCAGGCGCGAGATCTGGCGCACCTTCATGTGGGTACAGCCCTGCGGGCGGACGGTGGAAAGTTCTTGGCCCATGGCGATCAGTGTACCTACAATCGTTGCAGGTACAAGCAATGGAGACCCCGATGAACACTGCAGACACCCTGGCCGACTGGCAGGCCCGACAACAGGAAGTGGAAGCTCGGCAGCACGAGGTGGGCGTGGCGCGGCCCGACCAGGTGGTGGGCCGCAGCGGCCTGCAGATCCTGCAGGCCATGGTGGCGGGTGAGCTGCCGCGTGCGCCCATCTCACGCACCCTGGGCTTCGTCATCGTGGATCTGGCCGAAGGCCGCGCGGTGTTCCAAGGGCAGCCCAAGTTCGACCACTACAACCCGCTGGGCACGGTGCACGGCGGCTGGATTGCCACGCTGCTCGACTCTGCCGTGGGCTGCGCGGTGCACACGCTGATGGAGCCGGGCAAGACCTACACCACGCTGGAGCTGAAGATCAACTACGTGAAGGCCATCACCCACAAGGTGCCGCTGGTGCGCGCGGTGGGCGAAGTCATTCACCGCGGTGGGCGCATTGCCACCGCCGAAGGCAGGCTGGTGGGTGCCGATGGCACACTTTACGCACACGCGACCACCACCTGCCTCATCTTCGAGGCTCAGCCTCCCACCAAGCCATGAGACTTCTACATACGATGCTGCGTGTGGGCAACATGCAGCGCTCGATCGACTTCTACACCCAGGCCCTGGGCATGAAGCTGCTGCGCACCGTGCAGCGGCCCGAGCAGCAATACGACCTGGCCTACCTGGGCTATGGCCCCAACCCGGAACATGCCGAGCTGGAGCTGACCTACAACTACGGCACCGACCAGTACGAGCTGGGCACCGCCTACGGCCACATCGCGCTGGGCGTGGACGATGCCTATGCGATGTGCGACGCGGTGCGCGAGAAGGCCGCCGCCCTGGGCGGCGCCGTCACGCGGGAAGCCGGCCCGGTCAAGGGCGGCAGCACCATCATCGCCTTCGTCACCGACCCGGACGGCTACAAGGTCGAGCTGATCCAGGGCGGGGTCTGACAGACGCCTGAAGGGTGTTCAGCCTCGTAGCGAGGTCGCACCCTTTGCCAGCTGGGTGATGCGACCCCAGTCGCCCGCTTCCACCGCATCGGCCGGCGTCAACCACGAGCCGCCGCACACCTTCACGTTGGGCAGCGCCAGGAAGTCGGGTGCCGTCTGCAGGCTGATGCCGCCGGTGGGGCAGAACACCACGTCCGGGAACGGGCCGGCCAGGGCCTTCAGCATCGGGATGCCGCCGGCCTGCATGGCCGGGAAGAACTTCAGGAACTGCAGGCCGTCGGCCTGGGCCGCCATCACTTCGCTGGCGGTGGCCACGCCGGGCAGCAGCGGCAGGCCCGCGGCCTGGCAGGCACGACCCACCTCGCTGGTGTAGCCCGGGCTGACGCCGAACACCGAGCCGGCGTTCTTGGCCGCCTGCGCATCGGCCGCCGAGCGGATGGTGCCGGCGCCGACGATGGCATCGGGCACGGCCTTGGCGATGGCCTCGATGCACTGCAGCGCCACCGGCGTGCGCATCGTCACTTCCAGCACGCGCACGCCGCCAGCCACCAGGGCTTCGGCCAGCGGCACGGCGTCTTCCACGCGCTGCAGCACGATGACCGGGATCACCGGGCCATAAGAAACGAGGTCGAGGGTGTTGTTCATGAAGGTCCTTGTCAAAGCCAGGTGCAGGCGCCTTCTTCGGCGCTGACCGCGTTCTTGCGCATGCCCGCGAACAGCTCGCGGCCCAGGCCATGCGCGTTGTCTTCAGCCGCCTCGGGCCGGATGGTGGCCACCGGGCGGGCGGCCCAGGTGGCGTCGTCGACCAGCACGTCCAGCACGCCGTTCACCGCGTCCAGCCGGATGATGTCGCCGTCCACCACCTTGGCCAGCGGACCGCCGGCCAGCGCCTCGGGGCTGACGTGAATGGCCGCCGGCACCTTGCCCGAAGCACCGCTCATGCGGCCGTCGGTCACCAGCGCCACCTTGAAGCCCTTGCCCTGCAGCACGCCCAGCGGCGGCGTCAGCTTGTGCAGCTCGGGCATGCCGTTGGCGTTCGGGCCCTGGAAGCGCACCACGGCCACGAAGTCGCGTTCCAGCTCGCCGGCCTTGAAGGCGGCCTGCAGCGCTTCCTGGCTCTCGAACACGCGGGCCGGCGCCTCCACCACATGGCGGTCTTTTGGCACGGCCGACACCTTGATCACCGCGCGGCCCAGCTTGCCGGTCAGCAGTTTCAGGCCGCCGGTCTCGCTGAAAGGCGCCGAGGCCAGGCGCACCACCGATTCGTCCTGGCTTTGCGCAGGCAGGCGCTGCCACACCAGGCGCTCTCCTTCCAGCGTGGGCACCTCGCCATAGGCGGCCATGCCGCCGCTGGCGATGGTGGCCACGTCGGGGTGCAGGCAGCCGGCGGCCAGCAGCTCACGCAGCACGAAGCTGGGGCCGCCCGCGGCCTGGAACTGGTTCACGTCGGCCGAGCCGTTGGGGTACACGCGCGACAGCAGCGGCACATTGGCCGACAGGTCGGAGAAGTCGGTCCAGTCGATCAGGATGCCGGCGGCGCGGGCCACGGCCACCCAGTGGATCAGGTGGTTGGTGGAGCCACCGGTGGCCAGCAGCGCCACCATGGCGTTGACGATGGTGCGTTCATCGACCAGCTTGCCGATGGGCTGGAAATTGGCGCCCTTGCCGATGGCCAGCACGCGGCGCAGCGCTTCACGCGTGAGCGCCTCGCGCAGCGTGGCATGCGGGTGCACGAAGGCCGAGCCCGGCACGTGCAGGCCCATCGATTCCAGCAGCATCTGGTTGCTGTTGGCGGTGCCGTAGAAGGTGCAGGTGCCGGGGCCGTGGTAGGCGGCCGATTCGGCGGCCAGCAACTCGTCGCGGCCCACCTGACCCTGCGCGAACTTCTCGCGCACCTTGGACTTCTCGTTGTTGGACAGCCCGGTGCTCATCGGGCCGGCCGGCACGAACACGCAGGGCAGGTGCCCGAAGTGCAGCGCGCCGATCAGCAGCCCGGGCACGATCTTGTCGCACACGCCCAGCAGCAGGGCGCCATCGAACACGTCGTGGCTGAGGGCGATGGCGGTGCTCATCGCGATGGTGTCGCGCGAGAACAGGCTCATCTCCATGCCCGGCAGGCCCTGGGTGACGCCGTCGCACATGGCGGGCACGCCGCCGGCCACCTGCAGCGTGGCGCCCTGGCGATGCGCCTCGTCGCGCAGGATGGCCGGAAAGCCCTCGTACGGCTGGTGGGCCGACAGCATGTCGTTGTAGGCCGTGACCACGCCGATGTTGGGCGCCCGCTCGGCCACCACACGCAGCTTGTCGTTGGCGGGCAACGCGGCAAAGGCGTGCGCCACGTTGGCACAGCCCATGCGATCACTGCCGCGGGGCCGGTTGATGAGCTTCTCGACCCGCGAGAGGTACGCCGAGCGGGTGGCGTGGCTGCGTTCCCGGATGCGATCCGTGATGCTGGCGATGGCTGGTTTCATGGCGGCGCCTCTGTAACTCGATACTTGATTTTCACGAAACAAGGTTACATCGTCAAATCAAGATGGTTTGTCGATGTTTCGGCTCTGTCATCATCACGCCCTGTCATGGACGATCCCCGACACGCTCCGCAAATCCCTGCGCCCGGCAGCGATGCCGAGCCCACCGCGGCGCCCGCCGCGCCGCAGTGCCTGCCGGCCGCCGGCCGCGATCCGAAGCTGATGCTGCAGCACATCCGCCGCCAGTGGGCGCCGGCTGAAGATCTGTGGGTGTTCGGTTATGCCTCGCTGATCTGGCGGCCCGAATTCCATGCCGACGAGCACCGGCCCGGCCTGGTGCGCGGCTGGCACCGGGCGCTGCGCATGCGGTCGCGCGTCAACCGCGGAACGCCGGACAACCCCGGCCTGGTGTTCGCGCTGATGCCCGGCGGCTCCTGCCGCGGCATGGTGTACCGCGTCGCGCGTGAGCGGGCCGACAGCGAGCTGGAGCGCCTGTGGGCGCGCGAGATGATCACCGGCGTGTACGACCCCCGCTGGCTGCCCTGCCAGACGCCGCAGGGTCGGGTCACCGCCCTCACCTTCACCCTCAGCCGGCGCAGCCCCAACTACACGGGCCACCTCAGCGACGAGGAGATGCTGCAGATCCTGCGGATGGCGCGCGGGCAATTCGGCACCACGCTGGAATACCTGTGCGAGACGGCCCGCTGCCTGGAAGAGCGCGGCATGACGGACCATGAAGTGCGCCGGCTGATGGCACTGGCGCGCCAGCACAAGCTGGCCTGATCACCGACCCGCGACCGCGTGCTGCTGCTGGTGCTGCCGGGCAGCCGCGAAGTCCTCCACCGTGTCCAGGTCGATCAAGGCGCCCGGGTCGTCGACGACCACCGCCTGCGACGGGTAGCGCGCCACCAGGCGCCGCGCGCCCTCGTCGCCCTGCAGCATCACCAGGTCGGTGAACAGTTCGGCCGAAAAGCCCACCGGGTGCCCGCGGCGGCCGGCGTGCTGGGCATAGGCCACCGGGTGCAGCTGCAGCGCCGACGCCACCGCGCTGAGCGTGGCGGGGCGCACCAGCGGCATGTCGCCGGGCAGCATCAACCAGCCGGGTGCGTGGGGCCGGGCCTCCACGCCCGCGGCGATGGAGCTGCCCATGCCCAGGCCCGGCATGCTGTCGGCCGGCGGCAGCACCACCACGTCGCGGCTGGCCACCACCGAGCGGGCCAGCGGCTCCAGCGCGGCGGTGGTGACCACCACCACTTTCATCTGCGTGGCCACGGCACGCCGCAGCGTGCACACCAGCACCGGCGCGCCACCCTCGAACGGCTGCGCCAGCTTGTGCTGCGGGCCCTGGAAGCGGCTGCCCCGCCCCGCGGCCAATACGATCACTGTCGGTTGCGACCCCATGGTGCAACCCTCCCTTCCTCCTCCGCGGCGCGGAATTGCTGCAGCGCGGTATAGCAAGGATGGGACCGTACCGCCCACTCAGGTAGTGGGGGTGCTACGTAGGGCCCACCCCGTAAGCGCAAATGCCGGGTGGTCAGGGACTTGCTTTGCGGCCGGCGCTATGCTGGCGCGATGGACATTTCACTGGCAGACCTTCGCAAGAGTTATGAGCGGGCCGAGCTGGACGAGACCGCCTCGGACGCCGACCCGCGCAAGCAGTTCGAGTCGTGGCTGCAACAG
Organism: Aquincola tertiaricarbonis; assembly: GCF_023573145.1. Taxonomy (GTDB): domain Bacteria; phylum Pseudomonadota; class Gammaproteobacteria; order Burkholderiales; family Burkholderiaceae_C; genus Aquincola; species Aquincola tertiaricarbonis_B. The sequence continues at coordinate 1,946,055 of NZ_CP097635.1, read as the reverse complement.
GCGCTGAACGCCCAGGTGCCGGAGGCGTCGGCGATGACGCTGGCCACGGTGGGCGAAGGCGGCCGGCCTTCCACCCGCGTGGTGCTGCTCAAGGGCTGTGATGCGCGCGGCCTGGTCTGGTACACCAACTACGACAGCCGCAAGGGCCACGAACTGGCCGCGCACCCCTTTGCCGCGCTGCAGTTCCACTGGGTGGAGCTGGAACGGGTGGTGCGCATCGAAGGCCGGGTGCAGAAGGTGGACGACGCCGAGTCCGACGCCTACTTCAGCTCGCGGCCGCTGGATTCACGCATCGGCGCCTGGGCCTCGCCGCAGAGCCAGGTCATCCCGTCTCGCGCCACGTTGGTGGCCAATGCAGCCAAGTTCGGCGCACGTTACGCGCTGAACCCGCCACGGCCACCGCACTGGGGCGGCTACCGGCTGGTGCCCGACCAGTGGGAGTTCTGGCAGGGCCGCAAGAGCCGGCTGCACGATCGGCTGCATTACCGGCTGGACGAAGCCGGCACCTGGGTGCGCGAACGGCTGGCGCCCTGACCCGCGCCAGCACCCTTTCGTCGGCTCAAGGAAGCGCCGGGCCGCCCCAAGCTTCCTTGCTCCCCCTCGGGGGGGCGGGCCGGGCGAAGCCCGGACCTTGGGGGCGGTCAGAAGGCTACACGCACGCCGGCGGTCAGCGCCCGGGCCCCGAGCGGCGACAAGTCACGCACGGTGCGGATGGCGGCGGCGTTGTAGGCCAGCTCGTTGGTCACGTTGTCCAGCCGCACGAACCACAGCGCATCGGCCTGCTGCAGCGGCATCTTCCAGGTGGCGAACAGGTTCAGCACCGTGGAAGAAGGCGTGGCCACGTCGGCGGCCGGCACGCGGTCCTGCCGCGCGGCATGCACCACCGTCGCCCCGATCTGCCACGGGCCGCTGGCGGTGGTGAGGCCGGCGCGCACCCGCACCGGCGCCAGCCGGGCCAGCGGCTCGCCGGTGGTCAGGTTGTCGCCACGCACCATGTCCACGGCCGCGTCGGCGTCCAACGTCCAGGGGCGGGTCAGCAGCCGGGTTCGGCCTTCCAGCTCCAGACCGCGCAGGCGCGCCCGTGCGGCGGTGAAGGCGTATTCGGGCACGTCGTCGATCACGTTACCGGTGGCGTCCAGCCCGATGTAGCGCGAAAAGCGCGTCTGGAACACGCTGGCCTTGAAGCGGTGCTCATCCTGCTTCCACTCGGTGCCCAGCTCCAGGTGGCGGCTGCGTTCCACGCCCAGCGTGGGGTCGCCGCGCTCATAGGCGGCGGTGGCCACGTGCACGCCATTGGCGTACAGCTCGTAGTAGGCCGGCGCCCGCTCGGTGGCGCCCACCGAAGCCGACAGCGACCAGCCCCCGCCCACCGGCAAGGTGGCGCCCAGTGAAGCACTCTTGGGCGTGAACTTGCGCTCCTGGCCATCGCCGAAGCGCGGCTCGGCGGCGTCGCTGGCGTCGCCGTCGGAGCTCACCTTGACCTGCTCCCAGCGCAGCCCCGCGGTCAGCGTGGCGGGGCCGGCCTGCGCCTCTTCCAGCACGAAGAGCGCCGTCGAGCGCGTGCGGGTGCTGGGCACGAAGGCCTCTTCACCCAGCGCCGAGAAGTCGAGCTGCTCGGCCTGCACGCCGACCACGCCCTTCAACGGGCCCAGCGGCACATGGTGCGCCTGCAGCCGGAAGTCGTCGCCGGTGCTGCGGAAGGTGGTGCCCACCTCGCCGGTGCCTTCCACCTCCTCGTGCTTGTAGCGGGTGTGGCTGGCCTGGAACTCCACCTGCGTGAAGGGGCCGGGCAGGCGCCGACGCTCCCCCGCGAAGGCCACGCGGTCGCGGTTCATGCGGATGGTGACGTCGGGCTCCACCGTCACGCCATAGTCGTTCTCGTAGCGGTCGACCGAAGCGCCGATGTAGCCGTCGGCATCGGCCCAGGAGGCGCCCACCGCGCCGCTGCGGCTTTGACCGTCGGAGTTGGCGATGTGCCGGGTGCTGACGCTGCCGCCGTCTTCGGTCGGCGCATTGAAGCGGGGCGTGCGCAGGTCTTCGCTGTTGCGGCCGGCCACGTCGACGTGCCAGTTGAAGCCGTTGGCGCCGCCTTCCAGCAGCGCCGAGCCGGCCTTCTCACGCGCGGCGCCACCCAGGCGCACCTCCGCACGGCCCGACAAGCCGTCGGCCGCCACCCGCGGAATGCGGTTGTCGATGACGTTGACCACGCCGCCGGTGGCATTGCCGCCGTACAGCAGCGCCGCCGGGCCGCGGACGACTTCCACCCGCTCGGCCACCAGCGGGTCCAGCGTCACCGCGTGGTCGAAGCTGAGGTTGGACGCATCGACCGACGCGCCGCCGTTGTCCAGCATGCGCACGCGGTCACCGTCCAGGCCGCGGATGATGGGCCGGCTGCTTTGCGGGCCGAAGCCGGTGGCCGAGATGCCGGGCAAGCCGTCCAGCGTCTCGCCCAGGGTGCCAGCGCCCCGCAGCGTCAGGCCGTCGCCCGACAGCACGGTGACGGGCTGCGCCAGGGTGTCGCGGCCCAACGGGTTGCCGGTGATCACCACCGTGCTGGCGGCGGTGGCGGTGCTGGTGGGGGTGCTGGTGGGGGTGCCAGACGTGGTCTGGGCGCCGGCCGCCTGTGGCAGGCCAAGGGTCAGGAAGCAGGATGCGAGCGCGATGGCCAGCGCAGGCTGCGCCGGGGCGAACGGCGTCTGGAGAAAGGGCTTTTGCATGGAATCACCTTGCGCCGGCCCACGCTGCGGTGCGGCCGGCGACTGAACGAAGAAAGGCCGCAGCCCGCCCAAGGCGGCGCTGCAGGCCGGCACGGTCAGACCTGCAACGGGGCAGGCGGACCGCGCGCTTCGTAAGGTGAGGCGGTGCTGGCCGCCAGGCCCGTCGGTGCATGGACCGGCAGGCTGCCGTGCGCGGGTGCCACCAAGGCGGCGATGGGCGCCGCCAGCAGCACATCGGCATGGGCCAGGTGATCGATCAGCCGGCACAGCGCCGAGCCGTCGTCGTGGTGAGCGAGGCTGGTGCCGGCCGCAACAGTCCGGTCATGTTGGGTGGCACCACCGCCCGCGTGCGGGTGCAGCACGCCGTGCCACAGGCCCAGCGTCTGCGCCGCCAGCAGCGCCAGCGGCAACAGCAGGTACAGCAAGGCCCGGCGCGGCCAGGCGGCGGCACCGGACGGGCGGGCGCGGTGCCCGCGCTGCATCAGCCCTTCACGCGGTGGCGGAAGGTCTTGCGGAACTTCTCCACCTTGGGCGCAACGACGAAAGCGCAGTAGCCCGCGCCAGGATGGTTGGCGAAGTAGTGCTGGTGGTAGTCCTCGGCCCGGCTGTAGTTCTGCTCGGGCACCAGCTCCGTGACCACGCGGCCACCGCTGGCCTCGTTCACCTCGGCGATCACCTCACGCGCCACGGCCTGCTGCTCCGGGCTGTGGAAGTACACGCCCGAGCGGTACTGGGTGCCCACGTCATTGCCCTGGCGGTTCAGCGTCGTCGGGTCGTGCACGACGAAGAAGATCTCCAGGATCTCGCGCAGCGAGATGCGCTCGTTGTCGAAGCGCACACGCACCACCTCGGCATGGCCGGTGTCGCCGCCGCACACCTGCTCGTAGGTGGGTCGGTCCACATGGCCGTTGGTGTAGCCGGATTCCACCGACACCACGCCGTCGACCTGTTCGTACACCGCCTCGGTGCACCAGAAGCAGCCCCCGCCGAGGGTGATGGTTTCGATCGTCATGTCTTGCACTCCTGGCCGGCGCCAACGTCCGGCATCGGCATGTTGGTCGTTCAGCGGCCCGCGAGCTTACGCGAGCCGGGTGAACGACCCCCGTCAGCGGGTGGAAAGCACCAGCTGGGCGCCGGACATCGGGGGCTGCGCCTCGGGCGTGGAAGCGGCCGCCCGCCATTGCGGCGCCGCCAGGAACAACCGCTCCGCCGGCAGCCCCTTGGTCAGCAGCGCGTCCCGCACCGCCATGCCCCGACGCACGGCCAGTTCACGCACCTCTTCGTCGCTTACCACCATGGCGGCCTTCAGGCGCGCAGCCATGTCGGCCGGCGGCAGCTCCTTGGCCAGGCCCAACACATTGCGCGGCTTGTCGGGCAGGCGGGTGTCGGCATACAGGCGGCGCAGCAGAGCCTCGCGCTCCGCGGCGGTGGGCGGCGCAGGCGGCGTGGCGCCGACGCCTGCGCGGCGCTGGTGGGCCGCCAGCAGCTGCGCCTCCAGCTTGGCGCTGCGGATGGCGTCCAGCTCGGCCTGCGCGTCGGCGCCACCGCGCACCGTCAGCGTCAAGGCCGGACGGTCCAGCAGCGCCTGCGCCACCTTGCCCAGCGAGGTTTCGCCGTCCGTAGTCACCTGCTCGGTGCCCGGCACGAAAGCCACCGAAGCGGCATCGCTGCTGCCGCCGCCCATGAGCAACGAAAACGGCGCGGTCACGGCCTTGACGATCAGGTTGCCGAGCACCTTGAACACCAGGCCAAACACGCTGAACTGCGGATCGTTGAGCGAGCCGGTGATCGGCAGGTCGAGGTCGATCACGCCGTTGCGGTCCTTCAGCAGCGCAATGGCCAGCGACACCGGCAGCTTGGTGGCGTCTGGGCTTTCCACCCGTTCGCCGAACGTGAGCTGGTTGATGACCACGCGGTTACTGGCCTCGAGCTTGCCATCGGGCGACACCTGGTAGGCCACGTCCATGCTCAGCTTGCCGCGTTCGATGGCGTAGCCGGCATATCGACCCGAATAGGGCGACAAAGCCGCCAGTTCGATATCACTGGCCCGAGCGCGGATGTTCAACGCCAGCGGCTTGGCCAAGGGGTTGAGCTCACCGCTGATGTCCAGCAGGCCCGTGCCGGAAACCCGCCCCTGCAGCGAAATGGGCGCCATCTGCGGCGAATCGGTACGCAAGGTACCCAGGCTGCCGTTCAACTCGCTCAGGGCTGCGCTGTAGTTCGGCTTGACGAATCGGTCGGTGAAGTCGATGCGGCCGCGCGTGAGCCGGGTGCGACCGATGACGATGACGGGGCCGGGTGAAGCAGCCGCCGCGGTGCTGGGCTCGGTGCCCTGCGGCGCATCGGCGCCGGCCGCGCTGGCGGTGGCGGCACCGCCCATGGGCGCGCTCACGCCGGCCTCCGCGGGTGCCGCTCCCGCCGGGCTCGCGGTTGTCGGAGCGGCCGGGGCCGATGGCGCCGTCACATCACGCAGGTTGAAGCGCCCCTGCTCCGTGATCACCAGCCGCGAATAGAAGTCGGCCAATGCCGCCTCCCCCACCGTCACCTTCGGCGCCTCGCCGGGTGCGCTGCGCACGCTCAGGCCGGCCAGCTTGAGCGATTGCCAGGTGAGCAGGTCTTCGCCCTCGCGCCCGGCTTCGGCCGACCTGGCCTGCACCTGCACATCGCTCAGCAGCGCATCGCCGTCGGCCTGCACGCTGAAGCCCGCCGCACGCTGCTCCACGGCCATGCGGCCCTGCCCGCCCACGTCCGCGTGGGCCAGCACCAGCTGCAGGCCGGTGGCCACATACGGCGCCAGCGCATGGGCGGGCAGGCGGTCCAGCCGCCATTGGCCGCTGGCCATCAAGGGCTGCGGGCGCAGCTGGCCCTGCCAGTTCAGCCGGCCAGGCGGTGGCGCGCGGCGCCCCTCCGCTTGCGGGCGCTCATCGCGGATGCGGGTGTCCAGCGTCACGCGGGCCGGCGCGGTGCGGCCGTCGGAGGGCCACCGCAGACCGGCGGCGGTCAGGCGCAGGTCGCTCAGGCCCAGCGCCACCGGGGCCGGCGCCGCGGCATCGGCCCATTGCAGCCGGCCGCCGTTGACCTGCAGCGCGTTCAGCGCCAGCTGCCAATCGCCGCCGCTGGTGGCCTGGGCAGCGCCCGTGCTGGCAACGGCCTGGTTGTGAGCCTCGGCTGCGCGCCGCCCCGGCTGTGGGCTCAAAGCACGCTGGGCCGGCCCTGTGGACTGAGCGCCCTCACGCGGGGTAACGATCGCCAGCGAGCTTGGGGACCACCCCACCACGCCATCGGTGCCACGGCGCAGGCTCAGTTGCGGCTGCTCCAGCGTCAGGCTGCCCATCTGCAGCCGGCGGGCCATCAGGTCGATACGGCCCTGCGCCACGGCCAGGCTGCGCCAGGCCAGCGGCGCGCCGCTGCCCGCACCCAGCCGCAGGTCGTCGATGCGCAGTTGGTCCAGCTCAGCCTGCAGGCGGGGGCTGTCGCCCGCCGCCCAGTCCAGGCGGCCCGCCACCGTGGCCTTGGCCTGCAGCGGCAGCGCCAGGTGCTGGGCCAGGTAGCCCGACAGCCAGCCGGCCTGCAGCCCCTTCAGTTCAAACGCCAGTTGGGCCGCCGCGGGCCCCGCCTGACCCTGGCCCGACGTTTCGGCCGGCGCGGCCACGCCGGGCGGGCCCAGGCGGGCCGACCACTGCAGCGGCGCGGTGGCGCCGGGGCGGCTGTCCAGCGGGCCGGCCTTGAGCTGCAGGTCACTGAGCGCCAGACGTGCAGCAGGCCGCGCGGTGGCGTCCTGCCAGTCGATCGCGGCATCGGCCAAGGTCAACGACTGCAGGCTGAACTGCCAGGGTAACGGCGCCGGCTGCGCCGCCGCCGAAGCGGCGGGCGCGCTGCCCGCGCCACCGGCCAGCTGTTGAAGGTTCAGGCGGCCTTGCGCATCGCGCGCCACCGCCAGACGCAAACCGTCGATGCGCAGGTCGCCCAGGGCGGCCTGCCTGGCCAGCGGTTGCAGCCTGGCCACCGACAGCTGCAGCCGCTGCCAGCCCAGCAGCGGCGCTGCACCCGCGGACGGCACCAGGCTCAGGTCCTGCAATGTGGCCTCGCCGGTGATGGCCAGTTGCGGTGGTTGCTTGGTGTCGACCGGCAGCTGAAAGCTGACCAGCCATGACGCCGACAGCCGGCCGGCGGCCGGGCGCAGCGGCACGCTGGCCGGCAGGTACGGCGCCCAGCGCGCCAGGTCCAGGTCCTGCCACTGCAGGCGCAGCTGGCCCTGGCGCGTGGCCGCGAACGGCTGCACCTGGGCGCCAGTGTCAAAACGGCTGCCTTCCAGCTCGAAGGCCAGGCGCGGCTCCACCTGCACCTGCACGTCGGTCGGCAGGTTGGACAGGAACGGCAGGCCGAGCTGCAGCGCCCGCACCGCGTGCTGCTGGCCCGCGACCTGGTCGTCGACCAGCACCTGGCCGCCCGTGAGCTGCAGGTTGTAGAGCGCGAATCGCGCCGGCTCGGTGGCGGGCGCGTCGGGCGCCGGCCGCAGCCGCGCCACGACGTCGTCGATGTCCAGTCCGCCCCCCGGCAGGCGGGCCAGTCGCAGCACCGGCTGCTCGATCTCCAGCGCCTCCACCACCGGCGCACGCTGCCATACGGAGCTGGTGGAAAGGTTGGCATGCAGCCGGGCGATACGCAGCTGATCCGCCGCGCCGCCAGCGCCTGCGATGCGCAGGTCGCGCACCGTCAGCGACAGTGCCCACGGAGAGAACCGCAGCTCGCCCACCTGCACCTGGCGCCCCAGCAGCGCGCCCAGCCGCTGCTCGGCCTGCGACTTCAGCAGCGGTGGCACCGCCAGCCAGGCCAACAGCCAGATGACGAGCACGGCGATGACGGACAGCGCCAGCACGCGCAGTGCGTGCGCCCGGCGCGGCTTGTGTTGTTGTTGTGTTTGCAAGTTGCTTCTCCCTCGCAGGGGGCGGCATGCTGCCCGCGGCCCGCCCCCGGCGCAAGCCGTCCGTGGGGGCGAAGTCACAGGCGAGAATGCCCGGCGTGAACCAACTCCTGAATGCCGCGGGTATTACGCACTGGAAACCCGTGCTCAGCATGCTGCTGATGCCACCGGTGCCCTTCTTGTTGCTGGCCCTTGTCGCCGCCCTGTTCCTGCTGCGCTCACGCAGCCGCCGCGCGCTGGTGGCCTTGTTCGCCGGCCTGCTGCTCACCTGGGGCAGTTTGACGGTGGCAATGGGTGAATGGCTGCACGACCATGGCATGCCGGACATCCCGGCCTTCAGCCCGCAGCAGGTAGCGCAGCTGCGCGCCGACGTGGCCGCCGGCCGCAAAGTGGCCATCATCGCGCTGGGGGCCGGGCGCGAGCGCCTGGCGCCTGAATACAACCAGCCCAGCCTGCGCCCGCTCACCATGGAGCGGCTGCGTTATGCCATCTGGTTGTCGCGGCAGACCGGCGCGCCACTGGGCTACACCGGGGGCATCGGCCACGCGGCCGTGCCCGGCCCCAGCGAGGCCGAGGTCGCCCGGCGCATCGCCCAGCAGGAGTTCGGCCTCACGCTGCGCTGGGCCGAGGACCGCTCGCGCGACACGCGGGAGAACGGCCAGCTCACGGTGCCGCTGCTGCGGGCCGACGGCATCGAGAAGGTGGTGATCGTCACCCACGACCTGCACATGCCGCGCGCGCTGCGCGCCTTCCGCGAGGCCGCGGCCGCACAGGGCGTTCCCTTGGAAGTGGTGCCCGCGCCGGCCGGCATCAGCTCGCTGTCCGATGACCGCTTCACCCGCTGGTTTCCGTCCGATGCCGGCCAGTTGCTGAACTGGTACTTCTGGCACGAGAAGCTGGGCTGGTGGGCCGGGGCTTGATGACGACGATCGAGGCCCCCTCAGCCTGACGGTTGAGGGGGCTGGGTGGCTGACGCCACCAGTGGAGCTCCGGAGGTACTGGGTCCGGGGCCCCGCCCGTGCAGAGACTGCGCGGTTCGTGGTTGCCTGCGTGGCAGGCATCCCTAAGTTAGATGAGGCACCGGCTGGCTGCAAGCCGGCAAACCTCATGGCGCGGCGCGGGTCAATTGGAATTATTTCGGCCGGCCATCACCGCGTCGAACAGGCCGTTGACCCGGGCCTCCACCTCGCGCTCCATCGTGATGGGCACGCCCCATTCGCGGCTGGTTTCACCCGGCCACTTGTTGGTGGCGTCCAGGCCCATCTTGCCGCCCAGGCCGCTGGTGGGTGAAGCGAAGTCCAGATAGTCGATGGGTGTGCCGTCCACCAGCGTGGTGTCGCGCACCGGGTCCATGCGCGTGGTGATGGCCCACACCACTTCCTTCCAGTCACGGATGTCCACATCGTCATCCGTCACCACGATGAACTTGGTGTACATGAACTGGCGCAGGAAGCTCCACAGCCCGAACATCACCCGCTTGGCATGGCCCGGGTAGCTCTTGCGGATGGAGATGATCGCCATGCGATAGCTGCAGCCCTCGGGCGGCAGGTAGAAGTCGACGATCTCGGGAAACTGCTTCTGCAGGATGGGCACGAAGACTTCGTTCAGCGCCACACCCAGGATGGCCGGCTCGTCGGGCGGTTTGCCGGTGTAGGTGGAGTGGTAGATCGGGTCGCGCCGATGGGTGATGCGGTCGATGCGGAACACCGGGAACCAGTCCTGCTCGTTGTAGTAGCCGGTGTGGTCGCCGAAGGGCCCCTCCAGCGCATGCAGGTAGCCGCCCCGCTCGGCCAGCGGCACGCCGGCGTCGCTGGTGCCGGTGAAGCCGGCCGTCGCCACCGGGATGTGGCCTTCCAACACGAACTCGGCAGACGCTGGCGCCTGCAGCATGAGCCCGCCCTCGCCCACGCCGGCATCGGCCAGCTCGGTGCGGCTGCCGCGCAGCAGGCCGGCGAACTGGTACTCCGACAGGCTGTCGGGGACCGGCGTCACGGCGCCCAGCACGGTCGCCGGATCGGCGCCCAGCGCGACCACCATCGGAAACGGCTGTCCCGGGTTGGCCCGCGCGAAGTCGCGGAAGTCCAACGCACCACCCCGGTGCGCCAGCCAGCGCATGATCACCTCGCGCCGGCCGATCACCTGCTGGCGATATATGCCCAGGTTCTGGCGGCGGCGCGGCTGCGCCACCGACTGCGGCCCTCGGGTGACGACCAGGCCCCAGGTGATCAGCGGGCCGGCATCACCCGGCCAGCACAGCTGCACCGGCAGGCGCCCGAGGTCCACCTCATCGCCCTCGATCGTGACTTCCTGGCAGGCAGCCCCCCGCACTCGGGTGGGTTTCATGTCCCACAAGGCCTTTGCCATTTGAAACAAACGGCCGGCGTCCTTCAGGCCGTGGGGCGGCTCCGGCTCCTTCAAGCTGGCCAGCACACGACCGACGTCGCGCAGCTCCGACAAGCTGTCGGCACCCATGCCCATCGCCACGCGCCGAGGCGTTCCGAACAGGTTTGCCAGCACGGGAATGCGATGCCCCGAGGGATTTTCGAACAACAGGGCCGGTCCTTCCGCCCGCAGCACGCGGTCGGCCAGGGCCGTCATCTCGAGCTTCGGAGACACCGGATCGGACACGCGGCGCAGCTCGCCGACGGCTTCCAACTGCTTCACAAAGTCACGCAAGTCACGGTACTTCATAACTGAATCGAATGATGAACAGAGCCATTATGGTTGACCGGTTATTTGATGGCCTACAGAATTCGGCTTCCTGATCCATTTCAGGGTTTACCCGTAGGCCCTGCCGAGACGTCTGGCAGGACTGGTCAATGACCGCCCAGAGGGCGGGAGCCGTCACGAGTCCGGACTCGAAAGCGCGGCAAGTTAGCACGGTTGCCTTTGCAGCCCTGCCGCGCAACTGCGCGCCAGGACGCCGGCAACCGACGAAGGGACACGATGAATCTGCTTCGCACTGTCCGCGCCGTCAGGACCTCTCTCGGCGTGTTCATCCGCGATGTCGGCCACGGGCTGCTGGAAGTCAGCCACAACACGCTGGCCCTGCTCGGGCTGGCCGTGGTGGCCGCGCTGGTGTTTGCCGGTGGCCGGGCCGACCTGCGCCACCAGGTGGAACAAGCGGCCTATGACTGGCTGCAATCGCGCCACGAGGCGCGTGCCGAATCCGAAGGCAACCTGCTGGTTTCGCTGAGCGAGCCTGACGCCGTGGCGCGCGCCACCGCCGCCGACCCCAAGGGCCTGACACGCCAGCAGGCGGCGGTCGCCCAATGGCTGTCGCGCCGCTACCGCGTGGCGCCGGAGCCGGTAAGCCGCCTCGTGCAGGAGGCCTGGCACGTCGGCCAGCGCGCCGGCCTAGACCCGACGCTGATCCTGGCCATCGTGGCCATCGAGTCCAGTTTCAACCCGTTCGCGCAAAGCGCCGTCGGCGCCCAGGGCCTGATGCAGGTCATGACCCGCGTGCACGACGACAAGTACCAGGCCTTCGGCGGCATCCACGCTGCCTTCGACCCGGTGACCAATCTGCGTGTGGGCGTTCAGGTGCTCAAGGAATGCATCGCGCGTGCGGGCGGTCTGGAAGCCGGCCTGCGCTACTACGTGGGCGCCGCCAACATCGCCGACGACGGTGGCTACGCCGGCAAGGTGCTGGCCGAGCAATCCAACCTGCAGCGTGTGGCCAACGGCAAGGGCGTGCCCATCAACGCCCCCATCACCCCGGCCGTGACCGCCACCCGCGAAGCGGCGCCGGCACCGGCCGCCGCGCAGGACGCCAAGACGGGCGAACCGGCCCAGGTGGCCCTGCTGGATTGAGCTTTTGCGAGTGGCAGGCCGATGCCTGCGGATACACTCGCGTTCCGCGCGACTGGCGATAGGGCTTCAACAGCCCGAGGTGGATGACCACCGTGGAGCGCGGGCGGCCGCAAGGCCGTGTCCGCCGTTCGCCTGGGCAGCCCTGCAACGCTGCGCCGCACCCTTTTGCGGCGGCTGTGTCGGGGTCTTCAACTCTGAAGAAGGACTGCCATGTTCGATCGGAACCAATCCACCATCGCCCACATCGACCCCGACCTGTGGGCCGCCATCCAGGCCGAGAACCGCCGCCAGGAAGATCACATCGAGCTGATCGCCTCGGAGAACTACACCTCGCCGGCCGTCATGGCCGCGCAAGGCAGCCAGCTGACCAACAAGTACGCCGAGGGTTACCCCGGCAAGCGCTACTACGGCGGCTGCGAAAACGTCGACGTGGTCGAGCAACTGGCCATCGACCGGGTCAAGCAGCTGTTCGGCGCCGAGCACGCCAACGTGCAGCCCAACTCGGGCTCGCAGGCCAACCAGGCCGTGTTCTTCGGCCTGCTGCAGCCGGGCGACACCATCATGGGCATGAGCCTGGCCGAAGGCGGCCACCTGACCCACGGCATGCCGCTGAACATGAGCGGCAAGTGGTTCAAGGTGGTGAGCTACGGCCTGGACGCCAACGAAGCCATCGACTACGACGCGATGGAACGCCTGGCCCATGAGCACAAGCCCAAGCTGATCATCGCCGGTGCCTCGGCCTACGCGCTGCGCATCGACTTCGAACGCTTTGCCAAGGTGGCCAAGGCCGTCGGCGCCTACTTCATGGTGGACATGGCCCACTATGCCGGCCTGATCGCTGCAGGCGTGTACCCCAACCCGGTACCGCATGCCGACGTGGTGACCTCCACCACCCACAAGAGCCTGCGCGGCCCGCGTGGCGGCATCATCCTGATGCGCGGCGACGACGTGGCCAAGAAGATCAACTCGGCGATCTTCCCCGGCATCCAGGGCGGCCCGCTGATGCACGTGATCGCCGGCAAGGCCGTGGCCTTCAAGGAAGCGCTGACGCCTGAGTTCAAGGCCTACCAGCAGCAGGTGGTGAAGAACGCCGCCGCGCTGGCTGAAACGCTGATCGAACGCGGCCTGCGCATCGTCAGCGGCCGCACCGAAAGCCACGTGATGCTGGTGGACCTGCGCCCCAAGGGCCTGACCGGCAAGGAAGCCGAAGCCATCCTCGGCGCGGCGCACATGACCTGCAACAAGAACGGCATCCCGAACGATCCGCAGAAGCCGATGGTCACCAGCGGCATCCGCCTGGGCAGCCCGGCCTTCACCACCCGCGGCTTCCGTGAGGAGCAGGCCCGCCAGACCGGCCACCTGATCGCCGACGTGCTCGACCGGCCGAACGACGAAGCCGTGCTGCAGCAGGTGCGCGAGAAGGTCGCCGTGCTGACGCGCGAATTCCCGGTCTACCGCTGACCGGCGCGGACCGGCGAGATGCGTTGCCCTTTCTGCAGCCACAACGAAACGCAGGTCGTCGAGACCCGTGATTCGGACGAGGGTGACGTCATCCGCCGGCGGCGGCGCTGCCAGGGGTGCGAGAAGCGATTCACCACCTACGAGCGCCCGGAGATCGCGATGCCGTCCATCGTCAAGAAGGGCGGCGCACGGGTGGACTTCGACACGGCGAAGTTGCGCGGCTCCATGCTGCTGGCGCTGCGCAAGCGGCCGGTCAGCATGGAACAGCTGGACGCGGCGATCGAGCGCATCGAGGAAGTGCTGCTGACCAGCGGCGCCAAGGAGATCCCTTCGAACCGCCTGGGCGAGCTCGTGATGCGCGAGCTCAAGAAGATCGACAAGGTGGCCTACGTGCGGTTTGCTTCGGTCTACCGCAGCTTCGAAGACGTCGACGAGTTCCGCCAGCTGATCCGCGACATCTGACCCGCGCGAACGAGGGCTGATCCCTCCGTGGGGGGATGCGAGGCCCCAACCCCGCCGCGCAGCATTTGCACATCTGAAACAAGGTGATGCAAATGACAATACTTTCCCGCCGCTTGGCACCCTGCCGCACCCGCGGCGTCACGGTCATCGAATCGGCCTGCACGGCCGTCATCCTGTCGGTACTGCTGGGGTTGGGCCTGCCCTCCTTCCTGGCCAGCGTGCAGCGCCACCGGGTGGAGGGCGTGATGCACCAGTTCAAGACCGACCTGCGCTACGGCTATTCCGAGGCCATCGCCCGTGGCCAGACGGTGCATGTCAGCTTCAGCCGATCGGCCGCCGGCAGCTGCTACGTCATCGCAACGCCTCAACCCTGCCCCTGCGACACATCAGGTCTGGCTGCTTGCAGCGCGGGATCTCAACCGTTGCGGGTGGTCTGGCTGCCGGCGGACGCCGGCATCACGCTCGAATCCAATGTGCGGCAAACCACCTTCGACGGCCGCCGCAACACGGTGACGCCTGCAGCCGCGATCGACATCCGCTCCAAGGGACCGGCTGCGCTCCATGCCATCGTGAACATCGTCGGGCGCACCCGGGTGTGCAGCCCCAACCAGGCCATGGCCGGTCACCCGGCCTGCTGAGGCCACCAGCGCCGGGATGAACGGTCGGCTCGCGCCGATGAGCGGCACCGGCATTTCGTGCAGTCCTTCACGACCGACCTCCATAATCCTTTGCCATGGCGCCCCTTTCCCATCGCCACACCCACGGCTTCACGCTGATCGAAATGCTGGTCGCCATCGTCATCGTCGCGATCCTGGCTGCCATCGCCTTGCCCGCCTTCACCGAGTCGGTGCGCAAGGGCCGGCGTGCTGACGCCGTGGCCTTGTTGACCGGGCTGCAGCTGGCACAAGAGCGCTTCCGTGCCAACAACCCGGCCTACGCCAACAACGTGTCGCAACTGCCGGGCACGCCGACCACCACCGAGCACTACGAGGCCACGGTGGTGAGCGCCAGTGCTTCGAGCTACCAGCTCAAGGCCACGGCCCGCACCGCGTCACCGCAGAACGACGACGGGGCCTGCAAGGTGATGTCGCTGACCATGACCACCGGCGGCAATGTCGTTTACGCGGGCGTGGCCGACACCGCCGCGCCTTGCTGGGTGCGCTGACGCGATGAAGTCGCCACGCGAGCACCTTCAACACGGGCTCACCATGGTCGAGCTGCTGGTCGCGGTGGTGATCATGGGCGTGGTGCTGACACTGGCGGTGCCGGCCTTCAACGACCTGATCGCACGCGAACGGCTGCGCGGCACCAATGCGCAGCTGCTGGCCGACTTGAAGTACGCGCGCTCGGAAGCGGTGCAGCGCAACTACCGTGTGGTTGTCGACTTCCGGGGCTCAGACACCATGGCTTGCTACTCGATCTACGAGTTTGCGGGCGGCGAGTGTGACTGCCTGCAAAGCAACGATCCCTGCCCGGCCAGCGCCTATGCAGCCCCACAGTCGCTGCTGAAGCTGGTCCAGCTACCGCGGGCACGCGGCGTCTCGATGAGCACCGACGGTGAGAAGCTGACCATCGAATCGAATCGAGCCAGGCACTCACGCAACCTGACCATCACGTTGCGCAACAACCGCGGTGCCCAACTGGTCACCACGGTCAGCACACGAGGCTTGGTCACCACCTGCTCGCCGGACGGCTCGATGCCAGGAGTTCCCGCATGCGCCACGCCGTGATTCATCGCCAGCGCGGGCTGTCCCTGGTCGAGCTGATGGTGGGCATCACCGTCGGTCTGTTCATCGTCGCGGCCGCCGCGATGATGACCACCAGCCAGCTCGGCGACAACCGCCGGCTGATGGTCGAAACCCAGGTGCAACAAGAGTTGCGGGCGGCCATGGACCTGATCAGCCGCGATGTGCGGCGTGCCAGCGCCTGGGACGACGCAGCCACCAGCGTCTGGCGACCGAACAACCTGATCGTGGGCACCAACCCCAACGCCGAGCTGGTCTCGGGCAACAGCAGCACTTCGCTGCAGTTCGCCTACCTCAGCGGCGGCACGGAAACCCCTTCCGGCTTCCGCCTCCAGGACGAGGCCTTGCAGATGCGGGTCGGCGATGCGTGGCAGACGGTCACCGACGTGCAGACCATCCGGCTGCTCGACCTGACGATGGACCTGCAGGAGCACCGGGTGAGCCTGGCCAGCTACTGCATGAATGGATGCGTCCTGGGCAACTGCCCGACACTGTTCGTTCGCACGGTGGACGTCGCGATCAGCGCGCAGGCCACCACTGACGCCAGCGTGCAGCGCCGCCTGGTGAGCACCATCCGGCTGCCCAACGACAAGGTGGTGGGGGTCTGTCCATGAGGGCGGCCGCGCACGGCCACCGGCCCGCGCGACAGCACGGCGCCGCCACGCTGGTCGTGGTGATGGTGCTGTTCTTCCTGATGTTGCTCGTGTCGGCCTACGCCGGGCGCACCTTGATCTTCGAGCAGCGGACCTCCGCGAATCAATACCGGTCTGCCCAGGCCTACGAGGCCGCGGCCGGCGGACTCGAGTGGGCGCTGGCGATGCTCAACAGCGACCAGCGCATCGACGCGAGCTGCGAGCCCTCCACGGACGCCGGCAACAACACGTTCCGCGACCGCTACCTGGCCATGGACCTCAGCGCGGACAAGGTGACACCGGCCACGCCGACCAACGGACGATTTGCTGCCTGCACACGGGCTGTAGATGGCTGGCGCTGCCAGTGCCCCACGGGCACCGTCCCCGCTCTGGTGGCCGACGCCACCACCGGCGCAGCCTTCGTGCTGGAAATGGTGCCGGTGCCGGCTTTCACGCCAGCGCAACCGCTTCGCCTGCGGGCCTGGGCATGCTCCAGCACCACCGACTCACGCTGCTACAGCAACGGCACCAACAACACCGACGGCTATGCCACGCAAACGATGCAGGTGGCCCTGGTGTCGGCATTGCAGCAACCCCCGACCGCCGCGCTCACGGTCTGGGACAAGGTCACCATTCCTGCGGGTATGACTGTGGTCAATCAGTCGCCCGGCGATAGCGCCGTGGCCATTCGATCCGGGGGCGATGTCGACGTGCCCAACCCCGCCTCGGTGGCGCTGCCCGGAGGCGTGCCGATGGACGACGGCCTGGTGAAATACGATCAGCAGATTCACGACATTTACCTGCGCTTCTTCCAGCGGCACAGCGGCATGTCGCAGTCCCTCTTCCGCAAGTTGCCCACCACGGCCAGCTGCGACGGCAACAACTGCACCAGCATCTTGCTGGAAGCCGCCGCCAACGGACGGCGCCTGCTGTACGCCAACCACGATCTCACGCTGCCCGCCAACACCACCCTGGGCTCACCCGAGCAGCCGGTGATGCTGGTGGTGGACGGCGCGCTCACGCTGCAGGGGCTGACCAACATCACCGGGCTGGTGTACGCGGACGAACTGAACTGGGTGAACGGCGCCTCCGCCTCCAGTGTGCGTGGGGCGACGATGGTGCGCTCGGCCTGCTGCGCGGGTGTGAGTGGCTCGCCCAGCCTCATCTACGACCGGGACGTGATCAAGCGTCTGCAACTGGGTGCAGGCGCTTATGCCAAGGTGCCCGGCAGCTGGCAGGATCGATGAGGAGCCGGGCAATGAAGATGACGCGGGCACGCCGCACACAGCGTGGGGTCACGTTGGTCGAGGCCATGGTCGCCTTCTTCGTGATGGCCCTGGGCATGCTGGCGGCCGTGGCCACGCAGATGACGCTGCGGCTGAACAACGACGTGGCCAAGCAACGCTCAGAGGCCGTGCGGCTGGCCCAGAACGACCTCGACACCGCCCGCTCGTTCGTGAGGATGGCCGCGACGCAAGGCCTGCGCAGTTATGCCGACATCCTGCCGACGCTGGCGCCGGAGTCGCTGCCCTTCTCGGGCACCAACGCCAGCTACAGCTTCATCCGCGAGGTGCCGGAAGAACTGCAGTTCCCCTACCGCGCCATATCGGCGCAGGTGACCTGGCAGGATCGTCAAGGTCAAACCCATCCGGTGCGGCTCGACACCATCGTGGCTGGCGTGGACCCGGCGCTTTCGGGCTACCTGAGCCTGGCGCCCGACGGCCAGACCACCCAGGTGGCCGCCCGCACGAACCGCCGGCTGCCGCCGTGGGTGCGCGACCTCAATGACGGCCGCAGCGTGCTCAAGCCGCGTGCGACCGACACCACCGCCTGGATCTTCGACAACCGCAGCGGCAGCATCGTGGCCCGCTGCGTGGTGCAGCCGGCCAGCACCACCGCCACGCTGACGGCGGCCGACCTCACCGACTGCAGCACGCTGACGGTGCCGGGCCGGCTCATCAACGGTTATGTGTGGTTCTCGCTCACCTCGCCGCCCAGTGCCGATGCCCCCGTGAGCACGGCGTTCGAGCTGCACCCGGTGTTCGCCTTCGGAAGCAGCAGCAACACCTCGGCAGAGTGCTATGACAGCGCCGCGGGCACCTCGTCGGTCAACCCGATCCAGTACGTGTGCGCCGTGTTCCCCGGCCAGGCGGGCGGCCCATGGTCGGGCTACCTGACCATGGCTTCGTCCGCGTTGTGGCGCGGCGACGATGCGCTCTACACCCTGTGCCGCTACACCGCCGACCTGGACCAGTCGGGCAGCATCAGCAACGACGAACATCCGCTCGATTACGTCGACGTGACGCAGAACCTGCTGTACCAGAACTTCCTGGTGGTGCTCCGCGGCGAGGCCTGTCCTGTTGGCACCGGCGTCAACCGCACGGCGCAGCACGACCCGCGCCCGGCCTGACGCGTACCGCAGCCAGCCGCCCGCTGGCCGACAATGGCCGCATGCAGGCAGCAGTTCCTCCTTTTTCCGATGACGACAGGCACTGGATGCG
Source organism: Aquincola tertiaricarbonis (assembly GCF_023573145.1). Lineage (GTDB taxonomy): Bacteria > Pseudomonadota > Gammaproteobacteria > Burkholderiales > Burkholderiaceae_C > Aquincola > Aquincola tertiaricarbonis_B. The sequence goes on along the minus strand of NZ_CP097635.1, from coordinate 1,927,800 downwards.
CGAGGCCGTGGACATCGCACACCAAGCCATCGGCCTGTCCGACCCCAATCCGCGCGTCGGCTGCGTGCTGGTGGGCGACGGCTGGCAGGTCATGGGCCACACCCAGGCCGCCGGTTCGGCCCATGCCGAGGTGATGGCCCTGCGGGCGGCCGCCGCTGCCGGCCACGACGTGCGCGGCGCGACCGCCTACGTCAGCCTGGAGCCGTGCGCGCACCACGGCCGCACGCCACCCTGCTGCGACGCGCTGATCGCCGCCGCCGTCGGGCGCGTGGTGGCGGCCATCGAAGACCCGTTCCCGCAGGTCAGCGGCCAGGGCATCGCGCGGCTGCGCGCCGCCGGCATTCCGGTGGACGTGGGCCTGCTGGCCGCTGAATCCCGCGAGCTGAACATCGGCTTTTTCTCGCGCATCCGCCGCGGCCGCCCCTGGGTGCGCATGAAGATCGCGGCTTCGCTCGATGGCCGCACCGCGCTGCTCAATGGCGCCAGCCAATGGATCACCGGCCCTGAAGCACGCGCCGACGGCCATGCCTGGCGCAAGCGCGCGGGCGCGGTGCTGACCGGCATCGGCACCGTGCGCGACGACGACCCGCGGCTGGACGTGCGCCTGGTGGAAACCGCGCGGCAGCCGCTGCGGGTGGTGGTGGATTCGCGGCTGGAGATCGCGCCGCAGGCCCGTGTGCTGCAGCCGCCCGGCCAGGCGCTGGTGTACACGGCGCAACCCGGACCCACCACGCAGGCTTTCGACCCGGCTTGCGTGGAGGTGGCGCAACTGCCGGCCACGCCCGCCGGCAAGACCGACCTGGCGGCCTTGCTGGCCGACCTGGGCCGCCGCGGCATCAACGAACTGCACCTGGAGGCCGGGCACCGGCTCAACGGCTCCTTCCTGAAGGAGGGGCTGGTCGACGAACTGCTGGTGTACCTGGCGCCCAAGCTGCTGGGCGCCGGGCGTGACATGGCCGCCTTCGGCCCGCTGGAGCGCCTGGCCGACGGGCTGGACTTCGAGTTCCTGGACATGGCCCCGGTGGGCGCCGACATCCGGCTGCGGCTGCGCGCTGTGGGCAGGGCCACTTTTTGACCCACGCAGCAGGCCGGCGGGCAAGGCTGCGACAATCGCGGCATGTTCACCGGCATCATCAGCGGCGTTGGCCGCATCACCCTGGTTGAAGCCCTCGGCGCCGACGCCAGCCACGGCAAGCGGCTGACGGTCGAGGCGCCCGCGCACTACCTGGACGACGTGCAACTGGGCGACAGCATCGCGATCAACGGCGCCTGCATGACGGTGACGCAGTTCGAGCGCGAGCCTGCCCGCTTCACCATCGACGTCTCGGCCGAGAGCCTGGACAAGACCGCCGGCCTCGACCAGCCCGGCCGCATCAATCTGGAAAAGGCGCTGCGTGCGCACGACCGGCTGGGCGGCCACATCGTGTCCGGTCACGTCGACGGCGTGGGCAGCGTGGCGCACTTCGCGCCGGTGGGCGAATCGTGGGAGCTGCGCATCCTGGCGCCGGCCGGCCTGGCCAAGTTCATGGCCTACAAGGGCTCGGTCACCGTCAACGGCGTCAGCCTGACGGTCAATCGCGTGGCCGATGTCGCGGGTGGCTGCGAAATCAGCATCAACCTGATTCCGCACACCATCGAGAACACCGCGCTGGGCGAGCTCAAGGCCGGCAGCCGGGTCAACCTCGAGATCGACCTGATCGCCCGCTACGTGGAGCGCATGCTCGGCGCCGCGCCGCCCGCCGCCTGACAGCACCGGATCGGCCCGCGGGCTGCGGGGCGCATGCCGCCCCACCTACAATCCGCGGATGCCCATTTCTCCTGTTCCCGAGCTGGTCGCCGAGCTGGCCGCCGGCCGCATGGTCATCCTCGTTGACGAGGAAGACCGCGAAAACGAAGGCGATCTCGTCCTTGCGGCCGAACACGCCACGCCGGAAGCCATCAACTTCATGGCGCGCTATGGCCGTGGCCTGATCTGCCTCACCCTGACGCGGGAACGCTGCGAGCGGCTGCAGCTGCCGCCCATGGCCACGCGCAACGGCACCAAGCACGGCACCGCGTTCACGGTGTCGATCGAGGCGGCCGAAGGCGTGACCACCGGCATCTCCGCCGCCGACCGTGCACGCACGGTGCAGGCCGCGGTGGCCAAGAACGCCCAACCCACCGACCTGGTGCAGCCCGGGCACATCTTCCCGCTGCAGGCCCAGGACGGCGGCGTGCTGATGCGCGCCGGCCATACCGAAGCCGGCTGCGACCTCGCCGGCATGGCCGGCCTGATGCCCGCCTCCGTGATCTGCGAGATCATGAAGGACGACGGCACGATGGCCCGGCTGCCTGATCTGGAGGTGTTCGCGCAGGAGCACGGCCTGAAGATCGGCACCATCGCCGACCTGATCCAGCACCGCAGCCACACCGAATCGATCATCCAGCGCGTGGGTGGCCGCAAGCTCGATACCGCCTACGGCCGCTTCGACTGCGCGATGTACCGCGACCGTACCGGCGCGGCCCATCTGGTGCTCAGCGTCGGCAGCTGGCAGGCCGACGACGAAGTGCTGGTGCGCGTGCACGAACCGCTGTCGGTGCTCGACCTGCTGGACACCAGCAACACCCGCCACTCCTGGTCGCTGCCCAGCGCCCTGCGCGCGCTGCAGACGGCGGGCCGCGGCGTGGCCGTGCTGCTCAATTGCGCGGAAGACGCCGAATCGCTGCTCACCCGCGCCGTGGCGGCCGAGGCGCCCGCGCCGGTGCGCCATGCCGGCGGCGTGGACCTGCGCACCTACGGCGTGGGCTCGCAGATCCTGCGCGACCTGGGCGTGCGCCGCATGCGCCTGCTGGGCCGGCCGCGCCGCATGCCCAGCATGGTGGGCTTCGGCCTGGAAGTCACCGGCTTCACGGAAGCCCCCGCTTCGAAAGACTGAGATGCAAGGCTCCGACAAAGGCAATCTCGCCGGCCTCAACGGCGAGCACCTGCGCGTGGGCATCGTGCGTGCGCGCTTCAATGACAGCGTCACCGCCGGCCTGCGTGAGGCCTGCGTGGCCGAGCTGACCGCCCTGGGCGTGCCGCCCGACCACATCCGCAGCGTCGACGTGCCGGGCGCGCTGGAAGTGCCGGTGGCGCTGCAGGCGATGGCCGCCTCGGGCGACTACGACGCGCTGGTGGCGCTGGGCTGCATCATCCGCGGCGAAACCTACCACTTCGAACTGGTGGCCAATGAAAGCGGCGCCGGTGTCACCCGCGTGTCGCTGGACAGCCGCCTGCCGATCGCCAATGCGATCCTGACCGTGGAGAACCCGATGCAGGCCGAGGCCCGCATCGAAGAAAAGGGCCGCGACGCGGCCCGCGTGGCCGTTGAAATGGCCTTGTTGCTGAAGGAACTGAAGTGAGCCCCGCCCCCAAGAAGCCGAACGGCCCGAAAAGGCCGTCGGCCGCCAACGTGGCGCGCCGCCATGCGCGCCAGGTGGCGCTGCAAGGCCTGTATGAATGGCTGGTGTCCGGCACCGAAGCCGGCGTGATCGACGCGCACATGCGCGAGCAGGACGATTTCTCCAAGGCCGACGCTGCGCACTTCGACGCGCTGCTGCACGGCTGCATCGCCGAAGCGGCCGACCTGGACACGGTGCTGGCCCGCCATGTGGACCGCCAGACCTCGCAGTTGTCGCCGGTGGAACATGCGGTGCTGCTGATCGGCGCCTACGAACTGAAGCACTGCATCGACGTGCCCTACAAGGTGGCGATCAACGAAGCGGTGGAACTGGCCAAGAACTTCGGCGGCACCGATGGCCACAAGTACGTCAACGGCGTGCTGGACAAGGCCGCGGCCGACCTGCGGTCGGTGGAAGTGAATGCCGCGCGGGAGGCGCGGCGCGCCGGCTGATCACGCTCGGCCGAATTCGCCGGTGGCCAGGTCGCTGACCACCGCGCTGTACCAGGAAGCCCCCAGGTAAAAACGCACCGCTCCGGTGGAGCGCCGGCGCACCAGCAGCAGGCTGTCCTGCAGGCCCAGCGCCGCGCTGAGGTCGGGCTCCGGATCTTGCTCGAACTCGAAGTCGCCCGCGTCGAAGCCGTGGGCGGCCAGGGTTTCGCCCAGCAGGGGCAGCGGCAAAGGCAGCGAGGGGGTCGAGGCAGTCATGGCACAGCTCCCGTGTGGAGGGTTTCACGATGCTGCCTGTGCCCATGGGCCCGCCGCATCCCTCTCAAGAGCGAGCAAGCGTTGATCCCACGCCCTGAAGTGGGCGCTCAGGCCTAGCCGGATGCCGCTCCGGCACAGTCGGCGCACTGGCCATACAGCGTCAGCTCGTGCGATTCCACGCGGAAGCCCGTGGGCGCGAAGCGCGTCAGGTCGCCCGGGCAGCCGTGCACGTCGAACACCCGGTCGCACTGCCGGCACTGGAAGTGGTGGTGGTGATCCAGGTGCTTGGACTCGTAGCGCGGGCTGTCGCCCGGCAGTTCCACCACCTGCACGCTGCCCTCTTCCACCAGCAGCTTGAGGTTGCGGTACACGGTGGCGATGCCCATGCCAGCCACCTCGGTACGCGCACCGTCCAGCACTTCCTGCGGCGTGAGCGGCCGCGTGGCGGCCTCGATCACGGCGCGGATGGCGGAGCGTTGGCGGGTGGAGCGTTCCATCGTCTGGCGAAAGGCGGGTCGTGGGGGTCGGTGATTCTCTCACGCCCGATAAAGAGAATTCGTTATCATTAGGGGATGATCCCAAGTCTGAGTTCCGCGCCGGTGACCGTTCAGCCCGCTGCACCGCACGCCGATGGCGGCACGTCCGCTTCTTTGCGCTGGCTGGCCTGCGCCGCGTTGCCGCGCGCCGGTGTGGCGGCACTGGGCGTCGGCCTGCTGTGGGCCCTGGCGGCGTGGGCGATGCATGGCGGCCAGTGACGCGGCGGTGCAGCTGCACGGCGTGGGCGTGCGCTACGGCAGCCAGGCTGCCGTGGCGGGCGTGCAGGCCGATTTCAGCCGCGCCGCACTGCACGCCATCGTCGGCCCCAATGGCGCCGGCAAGAGCAGCCTGATCGGCGCCATGGCCGGGCTGCAGCGCCACAGCGGCCGCATCGAGGTGGCGGCCGACCTGCGGCCGCACATGGGCTACCTGCCGCAACGCTCGCAGGTGGACCGCAGCTTTCCCATCACCGTGGCCGACTTTGCCGCCATGGGTTTGTGGCCGCGGCTGGGCGCGCTGCGGGGCATGAGCCGCGCGCAGGCGCAGGCCGTGGACGAGGTGCTGGACCGCCTGGGCCTGCAGACGCTGCAACGCCGGCTGATCGGTGAGCTGTCCACCGGCCAGTTCCAGCGCCTGCTGTTCGCCCGGCTGTGCCTGCAAGACGCCCGGCTGCTGCTGCTGGACGAGCCCTTCGCCGCGCTGGACGAAGACACCACCACCGCGCTGATGGCGCTGCTGCAGACCTGGCGCGACCAGGGCCGCACCGTCATCGCGGTGTTGCATGAGCAGGCCATCGTCCGCGCGCATTTCGATTCCGCCCTGCTGATGGCCGGCACCGCGCTGCTGCAGGGCCCGGCCGACGCCGCACTGGCCCCGGCCGCCTGGCGCCACGCCGAGCGGCAACTCGCCCGACAAGCCGCCGCCCTGCCCTCCCCCGCCTGATGACCCTGATGCAAGCCCTGTTCTGGCAGCCCTTTGCCGAGTTCGATTTCATGCGCCGCGCGCTGGTGGCCTGCCTGGCGCTGGCGCTGACCTGCGGCCCGCTGGGCACTTTGCTGGTGTTGCGCCGCATGAGCCTGGTGGGCGATGCGATGGCCCATGCGCTGCTGCCCGGCGCGGCGGTCGGCTATCTGCTGGCCGGCCTGTCGCTGGGCGCGATGAGCGCCGGTGCCTTCGTGGCCGCGCTGCTGGTGGCGCTGCTGGCCGGCGTGGTGGCCCGCTTCACCCCGCAGCGTGAAGACGCGAGCTTCGCCGCCTTCTACCTGATCGCGCTGGCGGCCGGCGTGCTGCTGATCGCCCGCCAGGGCGGCAGCGTCGACCTGATGCACGTGCTGTTCGGCAGCGTGCTGGCGGTGGACGATGCCTCGCTGAAGCTGGTGGCCGGCGTGTCCAGCGTGTCGCTGCTGCTGCTGGCTGTGCTGTGGCGGCCCATCGTGTTCGAGGCCTGCGACGGCCTCTTCATGCGCACCGTGTCGCGCCGCTCGGCCGCGGTGCACTACCTGTTCCTGGCGCTGGTGGTGGGCAACCTGGTGGCCGGCTTCCAGGCGCTGGGCACCTTGATGGCGGTGGGCCTGCTGATGCTGCCGGCCACCGCGGCCCGCTTCTGGGTGCGCAGCCTGGAAGCGCTGGCGCTGCTGGCCGCGGGCATCGCGGCCTTCAGCGCCTGGGCGGGGCTGCTGCTCTCGTACCACGCGAGCCTGCCCTCGGGCCCGGCCATCGTGCTGGTAGCGGGTGGTGTGTACGTGCTGTCGCTGGCGCTGGGCCGGCACGGCAGCCTGCGTGCCGCCTGGCGCCCGCAGGCGGTCGCCGCGCCGGCCGCGGCCTGGCTGGGCGGCGCCACCGCCGTGGGCGTGGTGGCGCTGGTGCTGGCCGGCCTGCCCACACCGGCCCAGGCGCAGGCTGCAGCAGCGTCGGCTGAACGGCCGCGCGTGGTGGCCAGCTTCTCCATCCTGGCCGACATGGCCCGCGAAGTGGGCGGCGATGCGGTGGAGGTGAGCAGCCTGGTGGGCCCCGGCGGCGACGCCCATGTGTACGAACCCACGCCCGCCGCCGTGCGCCAGCTCGCCGCCGCGCAGCTGGTGGTGGTGAACGGGCTTCGCTTCGAAGGCTGGATCGACCGGCTGGTGGCGGCCTCGGGCTACCGCGGCCCGGTGCTGGTGGCCACCACCGGCATCCGGCCGCGCATGGTGTACGGCGCCCCCGACCCGCATGCCTGGCACGACCCCGCCAATGCCCGCGTCTACATCGAGAACCTGCGGGTGGCGCTGGGCCGGCTGGTGCCGGCGCAGGCCGCAGCCATCGACGCCCGCGCCGCGCACTACCTGCAGCGGCTGGACGCGCAGGACCAACGGCTGCGCGCCCTGCTGGCCCAGGTGCCGGCCGAACAGCGCCGCGCCATCACCTCGCACGACGCCTTCGGCTACCTGGCTGCCGCCTACGGCATTCGCCTGGCCAGCGTGCAGGGCTGGACCACCGCGGCCGAGCCTTCGGCCGCCGACCTGGCGCGGCTGATGCGCCAGATGAAGGCCGAACAGACCCGCGCGCTGTTCCTGGAGAACACCGGCAACCCGCGCATGATGCAGCGCGTGGCGCAGGACACCGGCGCGGTGATCGGCGGCACGCTGTACGCCGATGCCTTGTCGCCCCCCGGCACCGCCGCCGACAGCTACCTGAAGCTGCTGAACCACAACCTCACCACCCTGATCGCCGCCTGGCAACCGCCGGTGGCCCGCACGCCATGAAGAAGTCGCTCCGTACCTCGCTCGCCGCCCTGGCCGCCCTGGCCGCCGCCGTGATGCTGCCCACGCTGGCCCTGGCACAGACCCACGCCGCGCACGAGCACGGCAAGGTGGCGGTGGACATCGCCGTCGAGCGTGAACAGCTCACCATCGGAATCGACACGCCGCTGGACAACCTGCTGGGCTTCGAGCGGGCGCCGCGCAGTGCCGCCGAGAAACAGGCCGCCGATGCCGCCGTGGCCCGGCTGCGCGCGGCCGATGGCTGGTTGCGCATCGACCCCCAGGCCGGCTGCCAGCTGCAAGCCGTGACGCTGGAATCGGGCGCGCTGGGCCTGGGCGGCGCACCGGCCGAGGGCGAGCATGCCGACCTGGAAGGCAGCGTGACCTACCGCTGCACCGACGCCACCCGCGCGGCCTGGATCGACGTCGGCCTGGCCGATGCGTTCAAGCGGGTGAAGGTGCTGCAGGTGCAGGTGGCCGGCCCCCAGGGCCAGGCCAAGCAGACGCTGAGCGGCAAGAACCGGCGCGTGGTGCTGGCGAAATGACCGCCGGCACCGAGCCGCTGGTGCGCTGCCAGGGCCTGCGCTTTCGCTGGCCGGGTGCCGCGCAGGACACGCTGGCCATCGACCACTTCGAGGTGCAGGCCGGCAGCACGCTGTTCCTGCACGGGCCCAGCGGCTGCGGCAAGAGCACGCTGCTGTCCATCCTGGCCGGCGTGCTGCAGCCGCAGTCGGGCCTGGTGACGATGCAAGGCCAGGCCTGGTCGGCGCTGCCCGCCGGCCGCCGCGACCAGCGCCGCGCCGACCAGGTGGGCTACGTGTTCCAGCAGTTCAACCTGCTGCCCTACCTGAGCGTGCTGGACAACGTGCTGCTGCCCTGCCGCTTCTCGGCCGTGCGCCGCCAGGCCGCGGGTGATGCGCCCGCCGCCGCCCGCGCGCTGCTGCAGCGCATGGACCTGCCGCCCGCGCTGTGGACGCGGGAGCCCACCGCGCTGTCGGTCGGCCAGCAGCAGCGCGTGGCCGCGGCCCGAGCACTGATCGGCCGGCCCGCGCTGGTGATCGCCGACGAGCCCACCTCGGCGCTGGACGAAGACCTGCGCGAGCGGTTCGTCGACGTGCTGCTGCAGGCCTGCGCCGATGCCGGCAGCGCCATCGTCTTCGTCAGCCACGACCAGCGGCTGGCCGACCGCTTCGGCCAGCGGGCCTCGCTGCCCGCGCTCAACCGCGCCGCGGCGCTGGCCGCCGCCACGACGGGGGCACCCGCATGACGCCCTTGATCACCCTGGCCGCGCGCAGCGCCTGGAACCGCCGCTTCACGCTGATGCTGACGGTGGCCAGCATCGCGCTGGCCACGCTGCTGCTGATGGGCATCGAACGGCTGCGCACCGACCTGCGGGCCAACTTCTCGTCCGCCGTGTCGGGCACCGACCTCATCGTCGGCGCACGCACCGGCTCCACCCAGCTGCTGCTGTACTCGGTGTTCCGCATCGGCGCGGCCACCAACAACATGGGCTGGGCCAGCGTGCAGGCGCTGGCCGCGCACCGCGCGGTGGCCTGGGTGGTGCCCATCTCGCTGGGCGATTCGCACCGCGGCTACCCGGTGCTGGGCACCAGCGGCGAGTACTTCGAGCGCTTCCGCTACGGCAACCGCCAGCCGCTGAAGCTGGCGGAAGGCCGGGCCTTCAACCAGCTGTTCGAGGCGGTGCTGGGCGCCGACGTGGCCGAGCAGCTGGGCTACAAGCTCGGCCAGCGCCTGACGCTGGCGCACGGCAGCGGCGAGCTGGTGGCCGAGCATGCCGACAAGCCCTTCGTGGTCACCGGCATCCTGGCGCGCACCGGCACGCCGGTGGACCGCACGGTGCACATCAGCCTCGAATCGATGGAGGCGCTGCACGTGGACTGGGTGGGCGGCGTGCAGATGCCGGGCCGCGCGCTCACGCCCGACCAGCTGCGCGAGATGAACCTGCAGCCCAAGGCCGTGACCGCCGCGCTGGTGGGCCTGAAGAGCCGGCCGGCCGTGTTCTCGGTGCAGCGCTGGGTGGCCGACTACCGCGCCGAGCCGCTGATGGCCATCCTGCCCGGCGTGGCGCTGGACGAGCTGTGGGAAGTGGTGGGCGTGGGCGAGAAGGCGCTGCTGGCCATGTCGGTGATGGTGGGCGTGGTGAGCCTGGCCGGCCTGGTGTCGGTGGTGCTGGCCGGCCTCAACGAACGCCGGCGCGAGCTGGCTGTGCTGCGCGCCGTGGGCGCCGGACCGCGCCATGTGCTGGCGCTGCTGGCGCTGGAAGGCGCGCTCGTCACCCTGGCGGGCGCGCTGCTGGGCCTGCTGCTGGCGCTGGGCGGTGCGGCGGCGCTGGGGCCCTGGTTGCAATCCCGACACGGGCTGGTGATAGGCTGGGGCATGCCGTCCACCGCGCAGTGGATGCTGTTCGCCGCGGTGGTGGCCACCGGCTGGCTGGCCAGCCTGCTGCCTGCGCTGCGCGCCTACCGGCTGTCGCTGGTCGACGGCCTGTCACCAAGGATCTGAAAGCATGTTGTCGCGTCGTACCGTCCTGTCGGCTGCCCTGCTGGGCGGCGCCTCTTTCGCCAGCCTGGGCGTGCGCGCGGCGCCGCCGGCCGGCGGCTACAAGACCATCACCTGGGACAGTCTGGTGCCCAAGGACTGGAACCCGAACGGCATGCTCAAGGATGCACCACCGGCCGACCTGCAGGACAACGACCCGCGCGCGCAGGCCATGCTGGACAAGCTGCGTGAAGCCTGGGACAACGCGCCCACCAACAACACGATGAACAACACCAAGGTGCGCCTGCCCGGCTACCTGGTGCCGCTGGAACAGGCCGAAAGTGGCCAGGTGAGCGAGTTCCTGCTGGTGCCCTACTTCGGCGCCTGCATCCACACCCCACCGCCGCCGGCCAACCAGATCGTGCACGTGCTGCCCAGGAAGCCGGCCAAGTTCAAGGCGATGGACGCGGTGTGGGTCAGCGGCACGCTGCAGGTCAGCCGCAACGCCTCGGCCATGGGCACCAGCGGCTACCGCCTGGAGGCGGTGACGGTGGAGCGCTACAAGCCCGAGTGAGCGCCCTGCCCGCGCGGCCGCCGCGCATCACCGCCATCGACGCGCTGCGCGGCCTGGTGATGCTGGTCATGGCCATCGACCATGTGCGCGAGACCTTCTACCTGCACCTGCAGGTCAGCGACCCGATGAACGTGGCCACCACGCCGCCCGAGGTCTTCTTCTCACGCCTGGCGGCGCACTTCTGCGCGCCGGTGTTCGTGTTCCTGGCCGGCGTCAGCGCCTGGCTGTACGCCCACCCGCCCGGCGGCACGCCGCGGCCGGTGCGCGCCTTCCTGCTCAAGCGCGGGCTGCTGATGCTGGCGCTGGAAGTCACCGTGGTCAGCTTCGCGTGGACCGGCGACTTTCCGCTGAAGGTGGTGTACCTGCAGGTCATCTGGGCCATCGGCGTGGCAATGATCGTGCTGGCCCTGGTCAGCGGGCTGCGGCCCGCGCTGCTGGCCGCCATCGGGCTGGTGCTGGTGGGCGGGCACAACCTGCTGGCCGGGCTGCAGCTCACGCCCGACCACCCGCTGTACCTGCTGTGGACGCTGGCGCTGCACCGCGGCTGGGCGCTGCAGGACACGGCGTTGCAGGTGCGGCTGACCTACCCGGCGCTGCCCTGGGTGGGCGTGATTCTGCTGGGCTGGGTGGCGGCGCCGCTGTTCAGCGCCCGCTTCAGCGCGCGCCAGCGCATCCGGGCCTTTGCGGGGCTGGGCCTGGGCTGCTGGGCGCTGTTGCTGGTGCTGCGTGGCTTCAACCTGTATGGCGAAAACGCGCCCTGGCAGCCCGGGCCCGATGCGCTGCACACGGTGATGTCGTTCCTCAACTTCACCAAGTACCCGCCTTCGCTCGACTTCCTGCTGCTGACGCTGGGCGGCGGCCTGCTGATGCTGGCCGCGCTGGACCGCGTGGACAACGCGATGACGCGGGTGCTGTCCACCTTCGGCGGGGCGCCGATGTTCTATTACCTGCTGCACCTGTTCGTGCTGCTGGCGGGCTACCAGCTGATGCTGGCGCTGTTCGGCCCCAACCAGGGCAGCCGCTTCGGCGTGCCGGCCGACCACTTCTGGCTCATCTGGCTGATCACCGCGCTGCTGGTGCCGGCGCTGTACCTGCCCTGCCGCGCGTTTGCCCGCTACAAGCGGCGCACGGGGCGGGCCTGGGTCCGATATTTTTGAAGCTTGCCGGTGAACTCAATTCACGCACGTGCGGTTCTTGCCCTGGTGCTTGGCCTCGTACAGCGCCTCGTCGGCGCGCTCCAGCGCCACCTCGATGCGCTCGCCCGGCCGGTAGGCGGTGACGCCGGCCGAGAAGGTGACGAACACGTCCTTGCCGTCGTGCATGAACAGGCTGGCGGTGAGCTGGCGCTGCAGCCGCGTGAGCACCTGCTGCGCATCCGCCACCTCGGTGCCGGGCAGCAGCACCACGAACTCTTCACCGCCGAAGCGCGCCACATGGTCCACCGGCCGCAGGGCCTGCTGCACCAGGCGGGCCAGCGACTTCAGCGCCTCGTCGCCGGCCGCATGGCCCAGGGTGTCGTTCAGCTTCTTGAAGTTGTCGATGTCGATCAGGCCCACCGCCAGCGGCCGGCCATCACGCTCCAGCCGCGCACGCTCGGTCTCGAAGGCCTGCATCAGCCCGCGGCGGTTGGCCACCTGGGTGAGCGCATCGGTGGCCACTTCGTCGGACAGCCGGCGCAGCTCGCCTTCCAGCTCGCGCACCCGCGATTCCAGCTCACTGGCGCGCGCATGCTCTTCGCCCAGCTGCTGCCGGGCCTGGCCCACGCGCTGCTGCACGGAACGGCTTTCCTGCACCATCGCATCCACCACGCCCGCCAGCGCATCCAGTGAGCTGGCTTCGGTGATGGAAGCGGCATAGCGGCCCAGGTTGTCGCTGAAGCGGCCGGTCTCGTCACCCAGCTCGCCCACCTGCTGCAGCAGGCTGTGGATCAGCGACTTGAGCGCCACCCGCGCGCGGTCGCGTTCGCCGCGCAGCGCCTGCTGCTGCGCCCGGGTGCGCGCCAGCAGCTCGCCGGCCGCGCGCACGCCGCGCACGCTGAAGGCCGCGCCTTCGGCGCCGGCCTCGCCCTCGTCGGCCTGCAGGCGGGCGCGCAAGGCTTCGGCCTGGCCCTGGGCCCAGCTGCCTTCTTCGGCCAGCTCGGTGAGGCCGGCGGTGAGTTCCAGGCACAGCGCGCCCACCTGTTCCAGCAGGTGGTGGCGATGCGCAAACAGCCGCCGCGCCCGCTCGCACACCTGGTGCACCGCCTGCGCCAGCGCCGGGGTGGCGCCTTCGCCGGCCATGCGGTCGGCCAGCTGGCCCAGCTCGGCCGCCAGTTCGGCAGCGCTGGCCACGCGCGGCGGCAGGGCGGCCGCCACCGTGCCGTGCAGGCTGGCGGCCACCTGGGGCCAGTGCTGCTCTTCCACCGGCGGGCAGGGGGCGGCTGTGGGCACCGGCACCGGCGCCGCGTCGGCCGGGCCAGCCGCCGGCAGGTCGGCCGCGTTCACGGCCTCTACCGTGGCCGGGGTATCGGCGGTGGCCGCAGCATCGGCTGGCGGCCGGGCAGGCGCCTCGGCCGCCGACGATTGCGAATCGGGCATTGGCAGGTCGGGCGCCACGGCGGGATCGGCGGCGGCGGCATCGTCGGCCAGCGGGTCGTCGCTCGGAATGGCCTGCTCATCCGGCACGGTGTCGCTGTCCCAGCTGGCCATCAGCTGGCGCAGGCGCTGCTGCAAGCGCGTCACGTCGCCACGGCTGCTGTCCAGCACCCGCTGCAGGCTGTCCTTCTTGCGGGCGGCGGTCCATTGCCGGCCGCCGCGTTCCACGCCGCGCACGATGCGCTCGATCAGCGCCGCCCAGGCCTGGCCCGCGCTGCCGGCCTGCGAGGCGCTGCGGTCCAGCGCGCGCGCCAGGTCGTCCCACTGGCCCTGCATGAGGCTGCGCACCAGCTCGGCGCGGTTGTCGGTGTCTTCGGTGGCGCGGGCGGCCAGCTTGTCCAGCAGCGGCCGGGCGCGTTCGGGCAGTGCGGCGGCCGGCTGGCCCAGTTCTTCGGCCCAGGCGCGGGCGTAGTTCTCGGGCGTGGGTTCCTGCTGGGTCAAGGCCAGGCGGCGCAGCGCGCCCTTGGCAATCTGCGCCGGCGTGGGGGCAGCCGTCATCGTGTCAGGGGAAGGAAAGGGAAAGGGAGCGGGTCAGAGCCGGCCGCCGCCGACCACGCGGGTGGGCTCGCCGCCATCGGGCAGCGCGGGCGCGATCCAGGGCGCCTTGCGCGGCAGCACCGTGTTCTGCAGCCATTTCTCGATGTCGTCGGGCGGGATCGGCCGGCTGAACAGGAAGCCCTGCATCACCCCGCAGCCCAGACGGTGCAGCACTTCCATCTGGCGCAGGCTTTCAACGCCCTCGGCAATCACGCGCAGGCCCAGCGAGCGGGCCAGCGCGATGATGGCCGTGACCACGGCCGAGCTTTGCGGCGTGATGCCCAGGTCGCGCACGAAGCTGCGGTCGATCTTCAGCTCGGAGATGGGCAGCGTGGTGAGGTAGGCCAGCGACGAATAACCGGTGCCGAAGTCGTCGATCGAGATCTCGACGCCGATCTCGTTGAGCCGGTGCAGCGACGGAATCACGTTCTGCAGGTCCTTCATCAGGCCCGTCTCGGTGATCTCGAGCTGGATGGCGCGGTGCGGCACGCCATAGGTGCCCACCGACTGGTGGATGTGCTCGACCAGGTCGGAGCGCTCGAACAGCCGGTTGGGCAGGTTCACCGCGATGGAATCGGAGAAGCCGAAGCTGACCGACCAGCTCTTGGCCTGGCGGGCCGCCTCGCGGATCGCCCATTCGCTCAGCGGAATGATCAGCCCGGTTTCTTCGGCCAGCGGGATGAACTCGGCCGGCGGCACCAGGGTGTTGCCGCGCTGCCAGCGCATCAATGCCTCGGCGCCCACCATGCGGGCGGCGCGCACGTCCACCTTGGGCTGGTAGTGCAGCACCAGCTCGTTGCGCTCGATGGCCTTGTGCAGCGCGCTTTCCAGCTCCAGCTTCTCGCGGCCGCGGCCGGCCAGCTGCGGGCTGTAGATGGACGCCGCATTGCGCCCTTGCGACTTGACGGCGTACATCGCCACGTCGGAATTGCGCAGCAGGTCGGCCACCGCCGCGCCATCGCGCGGGAACAGCGCAATGCCCACCGAAGCGGTGACGAAGCATTCCTGCCCGGCCACGAAGATGGGCTCGCGCATGGCTTCCAGCACCCGTGCGGCCACGCGCTCGGCGTCACGTTCGTCGGCCACCTCGGGCAGCAGCGCCACGAATTCGTCGCCCCCCAGCCGGCCCACCGCTTCCAGCGTGCGGTGCGAGCGCGAACCCACGGCTTCCAGCGCGCCTTCCATCACCTGGTCGCAATGGCGCACGCAGGCCCGCAGGCGGCGCGCCACCTCCACCAGCAGGTCGTCGCCGGCGGCATGGCCCAGGGTGTCGTTGATGATCTTGAAGCGGTCCAGGTCGATCAGCAGCAGCGCGGCCTGGTGGTTGAGGCGGCGCGCATGCTCCAGCGCCCGCTCGGTGCGCCAGATCAGCTGCCGGCGGTTGGGCAGCAGCGTCAGCGCGTCGAAGTTGGCCAGGTGCCGGATCTTGTCTTCGGCGATGCGCCGGTCGGTCACGTCCTGCACGATGCCGGTGTAGCCGGCGCTCTGGCCGTGCTCGTTGAACTCGGGCTCGGCCTCGACGTGGATGATGCGCTGGCGGCCGTCCAGCAGGTTCACCGGCACGTCGGTGGCCAGCACCGAGCTGTGGGCCAGCACCTCGTGCAGCATGCGCAGCAGGCCGCGGCGGTCCGAGGGCGGCACCATGCGCAGCAGCGGGCGCAGGCCCAGCCGCTCGCTCGGGCTGCGGCCGAACACGCGCAGGCCTTCGGGCGAGATCACCAGGCCGCCGTTGTAGGCGGTGTTGGCGCGCCGCCAGTCGAAGCTGCCCATGCGCGCCAAGTCCTGCGCGCGCGCCAGTCGGCTCTTGCTGCGTTCCAGCTCCACCCGCGTGCGCGAGGCGCGCAGCAGGTAGTGCAGCCGGCCGGCCAGCAGGCTCCACTGCGTGCTCTTGACGAAGAAGTCGGTGGCGCCGGCCTGGTAGGCGCGGGTGATGGAAGCGTCGTCGTCGAGGCCGGTGAGCATCAGCACCGGCATGTTCTCGAAGCCGGGCAGCGTGCGCAGCTCGGTGCAGGTACGGAAGCCGTCCATGCCGGGCATCAGCGCGTCCAGCACGATGATGTCGGGCACCCAGTGGCTGAGCATGCTCAGCGCCTGTTCGCCGCTGCCGGCCTCGGTGATGGCAAAGCCCCGCTCCCGCAGCGCCACCGCGGTGAGCATCAGGTTCACCTCGTCGTCGTCGACCAGCAGCACCTTGGGCTCGGTCACCCCGGCCTGGTCGGCGAACGCATGCAAGGCGGTCATGTCAGGCACCGCACGCGCGAGGTCGCGACGCTGAGCAACACACACCTGCAGCGAGGAAGGTAAGGCGCAATGTCATCTAGGCGCTGGCAATGGACTTCAAACCGGTGCGCAACCGCTGGCACTCCGCAACCATAGCATCGAGCCGGGCGGGCAATTCCGCGGTATCGCTTTCGCGTACACGCCGCTCGATATCGGCGCACATCGCCGACAACTGAAGCGCCCCCACGCTGGCCGCCGACGACTTGAGCGTGTGGGCCACGTGGCGAACCACCTGATGGTCGTTGCTGACCTGAGCCTCCTCGAGCTGCTGCAGCAGCTTGATCATGGAGCTGTCGAAGGTGCGCAGCACCCGCGTCACCAGGCCCATCTTGCCGCCGGGGTCCAGCTCCCGCAGACGGTCCAGCGCCTGGCTGTCGAGCAGGGCCAGCAGCTCGGGCGGCAGGTCTGTCCGCGGCTCGGCGCCCGCACCAGCGCCGCCGGGTTCGGCGGACGACAACAGGGCGACCGGTTTGTACTGAGGCATAAGACAGGACGTGTAATTCGACCGTTGCGAGGCGTTCTTGAAAGCAGAAGCCAGCCGCAACTGCAACAACATGTTGTGTTTCGCGGCCAGCCCCGTCAAGCACAACCGCGCTTGAATGGGTAGGAATGTTGCCACGGTGCGGTGCATACAATCCCTCACATGGTTGGTGGCACTCCTCACGGCGCCGAAACGTCCGCGGCGCCCGACGGCCGCGGAGGGCCGCCGCATGCGGTCCGCGCCAGCAAGTTTGACAAGCCGGCGCGCGCACTGACGACGCTGCTGCTGGCGCCTTGCTGCGCCTTCGCCCAGAACGCCGGGGCGGCCGAAGCCGGCGCGCCCGTGGCCCCCTGGTGGCTGCTGGCGGCCAGCCCGCTGGGCCTGGTGGCCGCCGGTCTGGCCGGCTGGCTGCTGGCCCGCCGCCGCAGCGGGCAGGCCCTGCGCGAAGCCCGCACCGAGCTGCAGCAGCTGCGGCAGACGCTGGACGACTGGCAATGGCAGACCGATGCGCAGCACCGGCTGGTGCAGCTGCGCCCGCCGTGCCATGCCCCCGCCGCCGACTGGCAGCCCGCCGCCCAGGAGCTGCTGTGGCAGCGCTTCGACAGCCGCCTGCAGCCGGGCCTGGTACAGGCCAAGCTCAGCGCCCACGGCCCGCTGGACGATGCGGTGGACCACCCGGACGGCAGCCGCTGGTGGCTGCGCGGCCTGCCCCGCTTCGATGGCGAGGGCCGTTTTGCCGGCCACACCGGCACCGCCCGCCTGCTGGACGACCTGCTGGCGCTGCAGGACGACCGCGCCGCGCTCGACGCCCTGCTGCCCGCCCTGCCCGGCCCGGCCTGGATCTGCCAGCCGGCGGCCGACGGCGAACTGGCGGTGCGCCGCTGCAACGACGCGGCGCTGCGCTTCGGCGGCGCGCCGGGCACCGCCTGGGCGGCGCTGCTGTCGGCGCTGCCGCGCGACCTGGCGCTGGCCGTGGCCGCGCTGCAGCCCGGCGCCGGCACGGTGCATGAAGACTGGCAGGTGCAGCTGCTGCCGCTGGGCCGCGACGCCGACGGCCGGCTGCTGATGCTGCTGCCGGTGGGCGGCAGCGCGCCCGAGCCCGGCGAAACCGACAACGCCTCGTTCAGCTACACCGTCTCGCACGACCTGCGGGCGCCGGTGCGGGTGGTGGAAGGCTTCACTCGCATCCTGAAGGAAGACTACGGCCGCCTGCTGGACCGCGTGGGCAACGACCACCTGGACCGCGTGCTGGGCGCCGCCGCCCGCATGAACGCGATGATCGACGCACTGCTGGGCCTGGCCCAGCTGAGCAGCCAGCCGCTGGCGCGCCAGCCGGTGAACCTGTCGCAGCTGGCCGGCTACGTGATCGACGACCTGCGCCGCCAGCAGCCGCAGCGCAAGGTGGAGGTGCACATCGAGCCCGGCCTGCAGGCGCATGGCGACCCGACGCTGCTGCGACTGGTGCTGGAGAACCTGCTGGGCAACGCCTGGAAGTACACCGGCCAGCGCGAGCAGGCCGAGATCGTCTTCACCACCGACCTGCAGAGCGGCCGCGAGGCCTACGTGGTGCGCGACAACGGCGCCGGCTTCGACATGCGCTTTGCCGACCGGCTGTTCAACGTGTTCCAGCGCCTGCACAGCGCCAACGACTTCCCGGGCACCGGCGTCGGCCTGGCCTCGGTGCGCCGCATCGTGCGCCGCCATGGCGGCGACGTCTGGGCCGAATCCGAGATCGGCCAGGGGGCGCGCTTTTACTTCACGCTGGGCGGTTGACGGCCCACCTCCTGTCAGCAGAGCGGCGCCGTGTTGCAATATTCAGTGAAAGTGCTATGTTCAACAAATGTTGAACAAGCTCGAATCGCTGAACACCGAGCAACTGTCCGCCGAGGCCCTGCGCAACCTGCTGGCTCAAGCGCCTGATCTTGCGATCATCGAAGACCGCACTGAATCGACGGACTCGGGTGTCGACCTTCTCCTGCATATCGACTTCAATGGCAAGCCGCACGCCCTGGCCTGCGAGATCAAGGCGAGCGGGCAGCCCCGCCATGTCAAGAGCGCCTTGTTGGACCTGAAGCGCTATGCGCAGAGCCGGAACGAGCCTGCCATCCCGATCCTGATCGCACCTTACCTGTCAGAAGGTGCCAGAGCGCTGTGCGTCGAGCACCAGGTGGGTTACCTCGATCTGCAAGGCAACGCCCGCATCGTTTTCCCGGGCTTTTACCTGTTGCGCGAGGTGGCAGGGAAACCGAAGAGTGAACGCCGTGCCCTGCGCTCGCTGTTCAAGCCCAAATCTGCCCAGGTCCTGCGGATCATGCTGCGAGACCCCAGCCGCACCTGGCGCGTGGCCGATCTTTCAGCCCTGAGCGAGGTCAGCGCCGGCCAGGTCAGTTACGTGCGCAATGGCCTGCTGGACCGGGGATGGGCTGAAGTGACCAGCGACGGTCTGTGCTTGTCACACCCCGATGCCCTGCTCGATGCCTGGCGCGATGAGTATGCGCCCCCCGCCGGCGACCGCACGACGTACTACACGACGATGCACGGCACTTCCCTGGACAAGGCGCTGCGCCAGCTGCAAACCGAGCTGAGCCAGGACGACGCATCCGCCGTTCTGGCTTCCTTCTCGGCTGCCAACTGGTTGGCGCCCTTCGCCCGAACAGGCACCCATCACTTTTACGCCGACGCCGCAGGGGCGCGGCGACTGCGCGACACCCTGGGACTGGAGCCGGCCCATCGCGGTGAAAACGTCGTGGTCACCCTGCTGGAAGACACGGGGCCCCTGCAGGATGTGGTTGAACCTGCGCCCGGCATCCGCACAACCAGCCCCGTGCAGACCTACCTGGACTTGTACGCTTCCGGCGAACGAGGCCGGGAAGCGGCCCAACACCTTCGACAGGAGTTGCTGCAGTGGACAAAGTGACACGCGGCGAACCGCAGACGGCCGATGACTACAGCGACCGCACGACCGATGCGGTGAAGTCCGTCCTCCTTGAGATAGGACAGATTCTTGGCAGCTACCAGGGCAAGTTCGCCGTGGTCGGCGGCGCAGTGCCGTGGCTGCTGCTGAACGACAACGAGGACATGCGCCACGTCGGGACGACCGACATCGATCTCGGCCTGAACGCCGAAGCCTTGGGCGAGGGTCAATACGCCAGCCTCGTCGAGTCGCTCATGGCCCACGGCTATGCGCAACGCGAGAACCTGAAGCGCTTTCAGCTCGTGCGAACGATCGCCCCTGGCGATGGCGGTGGGTCTATCGACGTGATGGTCGACTTCCTGATGCCGCGGGACGCCGTGATCGTCAAGAACAAGCCGCCGCTCGTCGACAACTTTGCCGTGCAGCGCGCCAACGGCGCGGAATTGGCGCTGCGCTTCCATGAGTACGTGGCCATCAGCGGCACCATGCCCAACGGCGGCATCAACCAGGTGGAGATCGCGGTTTGCTCGATCCCCGCGCTGCTGGCGATGAAGGGCCACGCTCTTCAGGGACGCTACAAGCAGAAGGACGCCTATGACATCTACTTCTGCGTCCGCAACTATCCCGACGGCATCGAGGCACTGGCCTCGGCCTGCCGCCCGTTGCTGCAGCACGCAGAGGCCGTGGCCGGCTACCGGTTCATTGCCGACAAGTTCGCGACGCCAGATGGCTTCGGCCCCACATGCGTACGTCGCTTCGTGGAGGAAACCCGGGTGCTGGGCGACCGTACGCCGGACCAGTGGCAGCAGGACGCATTCGGCCAGGTCGACGCCTGGCTGCGCTCTCTGGGCCAGCGAAGCTAGATGCTGAACTCACCCGCCGGCCCGGCCAGCAGTTCCACGGCTTCCACCAGCCGCTGAGCCTGCTGCTCGGGCGTGCGGCGTTCGGCCTGGGCCTGGCGGCGCAGGCGGTCCAGGGCCTGGCCGCGGGTCAGGGAGTAGCGGTGCATCAGCACGCCGGTGGCCAGGGCCACCACGTCGGCCAGCGGGTCGGCCGGGGCGGTGGCGGGGCCGGCACCGCCCGGGGCCGCCGCACCGCTGCCACGCAGGCGGGCGAAGGCGGTCTCAACCGTGGGCAGGATCTGGCCGATGTCCAGCGGCTTGACCAGGTAGGCCACCGCGCCCAGTTCGGCCACCTGCTGCGCGGTCTGCGCGTCCGAGAACGCCGACAGGAACATGAACGGCACCTGGCAGTACTCGCGCAGGTAGGCGGCCACGTCGAAGCCGCTCTTGCCTTCCATGCGGATGTCCAGCAGCGCCAGGTCGGGCCGGTGCTGGCGTGCCAGCAGGATGGCGTCGTCGCCGTTGTCGGCGTCGATGACTTCGTAGCCCGCCTGCGTCAGCCCATGGGCGACGGTGGCCAGCACCAGCCGGTCGTCGTCGACGACCAGGATCTTGCCTTTGGAAGGGTCGGTGCTGACAGCGGGCGCCATGGGTTCATTGTCACCCAAGCCATTGCACGCCGGGCGGCACCAGCGTCACCGTGGCCACCACGCTCAGGCCGTCGCTGTCGGCGCCCGGCTGCAGCGTCAGCGTGGCGCTGCGGCGCGGCAGCAGCGCCCGCACCAGGCCCAGGCCGGAGACGCCGCCCGGCACCCGCGCCAGTTCGAAGCCGGCCGGCAGCTGGCCGCGGTTGACCACTTCGATGGCCACCTGCGTGGCCGAGGCCACCAGGGTGCAGCGCACCTCGCCGTCGCGGCTGTGCTTGACGGCATTGGTCAGCAGCTCGTTGACGGTCAGCGCCAGCGGAATGCTCTCGGCCTCGGGCAGCGCCCAGCCCTCGGGCGCCGGGCCCTGGGTGCTGAAGACGATGGGGCGGCCGAACATGCGCTGCACCGAGCCGGTGATCGACTCCAGCACGCTCTTGACGCGCAGCGGCCCGCCCGCGCCCACCTGCAGCCCGTACACGTGGGCGATGGCCTGCACCTGGCCGATGGCCTCGGCGATCACCGGCGCCACCTCGGGCCGGCGCAGCGCCACCTGCTGCATCAGCCCGGCCACGCCCTGCAGGTTGTTCTTGATGCGGTGGTGCACTTCCTTGACCAGCATCTCGCGCTGGGCGATGGCGGCCTCGAAGCGGGCAGCCTCGGCCGCGCGCTGCTCGGTCACGTCGCTGGCCACCATCAGCAGCTGCTCGGGCTCGGCGTCGGGCGTGGCGGCGATGGTCACGTAGCGGGCGTCCCAGCTGCGCAGGCTGCCGTCGGCGCCGGGCAGGCGGTACTCACGCCGGGTCACTTCGGTGCGCTGCAGCGCCTCGGCCATGTCGGCGCCCACTTGCGCTGCCACTTCGGGCGCCAGCAGCGCCGGCAGCCCCTCACCCACGGCCGCTTCCAGCGGCCGGCCGAAGAAGCTGGCCGCCATCTGGTTGAGCTGCAGCACCCGCAGCGTGCGGGCATCGTGCAGCGCGATGGCCAGCGGCGCCGTCTCGATGATGCGTTGCAGCCGACTCTGGGCGCGGGCGATGCGCTGCTCGGCCTCGCGCCGGCGCTCGATGTCGAGCAGCGCGAAGGTGAGCTGGCGGCCACTGGCGCCATCGGCACCGGTGGCCACCACGTTGCCCACCACCAGGAACTCGCGGCCGTCGCGGGCGCACAGCAGGCATTCGAAGGACTCGGCCTGCCCGTCCTGCAGCGCATGCAGGTAGTGGGTGCGGCGGAAGGGATGGTGCTCGTCGTCGGTGGCCACCACGGCGATGGGCTGGCCGTAGAAATCGGCCAGCTCGCCACCGAACATGCGGCGGGCCGAGCGGTTCATCCACTCGATGCCCGCCGGCCCCACGGTGACGATGCCCACCAGCACCGAGTCGAGGATGGCGCGGGTGCGGTCGGCCTGGCGCACCAGCAGCTTGCGGGCACGGTGTCGCTCGTCCACGTTGACGAAGCTGCAGATGAGGCCGGCCGACGGATCGGCCGGGTCCACCCGACGCAGGCTGGCCTGCACCCACAGCAGCGAGCCGTCCTTGCGGCGCAGCCGGCGCTCGCCCACGTGGCGGCCGTGCTCGTCCAGCAGCGGCAGGTCGTGGTTGCGGTACTGCAGCCAGGCGCTGCGGTCCTCGAACAGCTCGGCCTGGTCCAGCACCGCGAGCTCCTGCGGCGTGTAGCCGCTGAGCGCCGCGAAGGCGTCGTTGGCGCGCTCGATGCGGTCGCCCCGCAGCCAGGCGATGCCCACTTCCGACAGGCTGAACATCAGTTCACGCTCGTTCAGCAGGGTTTCCAGCTCGGCCTGCTGCGACTTCAGGCGCGAGATGTCGGTGAGCACCGCCACCACCTCGGCCGCCTCGCCCTCCGCGCCGCCGGTGGCATCGGCCCGCCGCAGCGACAGCGAATACCAGGCCGCCACCTGCGTGAGCGGATGCACCAGCCGGAATTCGGTCTCGAAGGCCTGGCCTTCCTGCAGCGTGGCCTCCATGCCCTGCAGCACCGGCTGCAGCGCCTCATGGGCGGCAAACAGCTCGGCCAGCGTCAGGCCCGCGGCGCGTCCGCCGGCCAGGCCCAGCATGCGTTCGAAGCGCTGGTTGCAACGCACCAGCACCGTGCCGCGCAGGTAGGCGATGCCGGCGCTGGTGCCATCGAGGATGGTGGTCAGCTCACGCAGCAGCTGCTCGTTGCGGCGTTCGGCCTGCTGCTGCTCGGTCACGTCCAGCGTCACCACCGAGGTGGTGTTGCGGCCCGAGCCCAGCTGGCCCGGCTGCACACGGGTGAGCAGCCAGCGCAGGCCCAGTTCGGGGTGGCGCACCGCATAGCGCACCTCGGCGCCTTCGCCGCGCTTGAGGGCGCGTTGCAGCCGCTCGTAGTCGGGCAGCGAGCTGGGCTCCACCAACTCGCGCGAGATGCCTTGCAGCGCCGCGTCGCCGCGGGGCTTGCCGCCGCCCTTGCCGCCGGGGCGCGGCAGCCAGCCGCGCGAAGGCTCGAAGGTGGCCACGCCCACGCCGGCGGTGTTCATCAGCGCGCCGATCTCCAGCTGCGCCAGGTCGCGCTCATCCTCGGCGCTGCGGTCCTCGATCACCGCCAGATAGCGGCGGTGGCCGGGTGATGGCTCGATGGCGCGCACGCGGGCGCGCAGCTGGCGGCGCCGGCCCTGGCCGTCGGCCAGGCTGCCCCAGCGCTCGATGGCGGCGGCCTGCGGCTGCAGCGCCTCGTCAGGGCCGGCCTCGGTCCAGCCCAGCAGCGCGCACAGCGCCGGGTCGGCATCGGGCAGGGCCACGGGCACGCGGCCGACCAGCGCCTCGAAGGCGGGGTTGCTGCGCACCAGCAGGCCATGGCCGTCGAACATCAGCATGCCCACGGGGCTGAGGGCGAACCACTGCTCCAGCTCGCGCAGCGAGCGGTCCACCTGCTCGCGCGCATGGTGCTCGGCGGTGACGTCCTGCAGCACGCTCAGCTGCAGCGATCGGCCCAGCGCATCGGTGATGCGGCTGTCCGCCGCCCGGTACCAGCGCTCATGGCCGGCGCCGTCGACGATGCGGCGCTCCAGCAGCTTGTGGCCGCTGCCGGGCACGGTGGCCTCGGCCTCGGTGGCGGCCTGCTGCAGCACGCGGTCCTCGTCGGGCATCAGCTCCGCGGGGTCGCGGCCCAGCAGCTCGCTGCGGCTGCGGCCGGCAAAGGCCACGTAGGCATCGTTCACCGCCACCAGCCGGTGCCGCAGGTCTTGCAGCGTGACGGGAAAGGCCGAGCGCCAGAAGCTGACCAGCAAGGGCCCGAAAGGGCCATGCGCCAGGCTGGCGGGCAGTTCGTTGTCGGGCGGGCGCGGCGTGGGCTGGGCGGGGACGACAGAAGGCATGCAGCAGACCCGGTGTGCGCTCCGTTCAGGTCAATCGAGTTGCTGTGCGGCGGCCAGCGCCTGCAGCGCGGCGCGGTTGACCACTTCCACGCTGACCATCAGCCGCTCGGCGGCGTCGCGCAGGTCGAACAGCGATTCCTGTTCCACCGCGCGGGCCACGTCCAGGTAGGGCTGGTAGGGGCCGGTGCCGCCAGCCAGCGCCTGCGACACGCCATCGGGCACGGGGATGGTACGCATCAACGCATCGAAGGGCTGCTTCATCATGCGGTCGAGCAGCGAGAACACGCCGCAGATGAAGATCTCGCCGCGCATCTCGTCGTCGCCCTGGCGGCTGGCCAGCTCTTCCATCAGCAGGCCGCGGCGCACGGCCGAGAACATCACCGGCCGCATGTCGTGGTCTTTGCTGGCCGACACCAGCAGCAGCGCCAGCCAGCGCTTCAGGCGCTGGTAGCCCAGCATCATGATGGCGTGGCGGAAGGAACCGATCTCCACCCGCAGGCCGAAGGCCGGCGAGTTGATGTAGCGCATCAGCTTGAAGGCCAGCGCGGGGTCGAGCTTGAGCGAGGCTTCCAGCCGCTCCACCGGCTCCTGCTGGTCCACCCGGCGGATCAGCTCGACGATGGTGGCCAGGTCGGGCTGGGTGCCCGACTTGGCGCCCGCGGGCTCCACAGGGTCGTCGAAGGGCCAGCCCAGCGTGCCGGCAGCGCCGGCCTTGAGCGCAGCGTTCATGGCACCCAGCGTGCGCACGCCGGCCACCAGCGGCCGCTCGGGCAGGCGCGGGCCGGGGTCGTGGGCATCTTCGCCTTCCACGATGGCCTGCTGGAAGCAGGCCAGCACCGGCGGCGGCAGCTCGCGCGCCTGCCGGCCCTTGACCAGCAGCGTGGCACCGGCCTGGCGGGCGGCCTGCAGCGCGGCGCCATGGGCTTCGTCGGCCGCCAGGAAGGCGGGCACCTCGATGGCCACATGCGCGGGCGGGCCTGGTTGGCCCACCGCCGCCAACACGTCAGCCAGCAGCGGCTCGCTGGCAATGTTGAGCAGCACCCGGCCGGCCGGGCCCGGCCACACCGCGGCCACGGCCTGCAGCAGCTCGGCCGCGTCGGGCCGCGCATCGGGCCGCTGCGGAAACACCGTCAGCCGCGTGGCGGCCACGTTGCGCTGCGGGTCGATCAACGGCGAGTAACCCAGGGCCATCTGGCCCAGGACGGCATGGTCCATCATCGGTTTGTCTAGGAGAGGTACTGGAACAGCGACAGCTTCTGCACCGACGAGTACGTCTGCAGCGAGGCACTGTAGCCGGTCTCCTGGTTCTTGAAGTCGGAAATGGCCTGCGCCAGGTCGAGGTCAACCGCGTTGCTGCGGGCGGTTTCACCGAACAGCTTGACCGCGCCCACGCGGCTTTCCACCGCGTCGGCCATGTTCAACGATTCACCCACCGAGGCGCGCAGGCCCTGCAGCCCGCCGGCCACCGAGTCCAGGTCGCGCAGCGCGGTCTGGGTGCTCTGCGTGATCTGCGCACCGGTGCGCAGCGGCGTGTTCAGCTCGGCGATGGTGCGGTCCAGCACACCGAACACGTCCAGCGTGCGGGTGGAAGGCACGATGTCGAAGCGGTCGCCCACCTGCGGCGAGCCGCCGATGTTGAAGGACATGCCATCCACCTCGATGGCCTTGCCCTCCTTGTAGGGGCCGGAGGTCAGCAGGTTGCCGCCGCTGTCGCGCACTTCGTAGCTGGTGACGCCTGCGGCCTGGGTGAAGCCCACCGAGTAGCTGCCGCCCGTCAGCGCCGAAGGGTTGGTCACCGCGCCGGCGTCGATCCACGCGGTGGTGGTGGTCGTGGCGCGGGTCTCGAACACGCCGTTGCCGGTGGGCGCATGCAGCCACGCGTCGGCGCCGTCGATGGTCAGCGGCAGAGCCTCGTCGCTGGCCACGTCCACCTGGCCGGCCGCGCCGCGGAACTGCACGCCGGTGGCGGTGTCGATGAACGGCGGCTGGCTGGCGCCCTGGCCCGAGAACAGGTAGCCGCCCGCACCGTCGGAGCGGTTGGCCACCGCAAACAGCTGCTTGCGGATCTCGGTGAGCTTCTGCGCCTGGGCACTGCGCTCGGCGTCGCTGTAGCTGCCGTTGCCGGCGGCCACCATGGCTTCGCGCGCCTGCTGCAGCAGCTCGGTCGCGTCGCCCAGCGCGCTTTCGGTCAGCGTCATCGCGTTGCGGCTGGCGTCCAGCGCGCGCTGGTTGGCGTCGGACCGGCTGACGATGGCCAGCGCCCGCTCGGCGCGGGCGGCGGCGGCCGGGTCGTCGCTGGCCTTTTCCACCCGCAGGCCCGAGGTCATGCGGCCGTTGGCCTCGTTCAGCTCGGTCTGGCGCTTTTGCAGGTTGGCCAGGCTGGCCGCGTAGGAATAGGCGGTGGTCACTCTCATGCGATCGCTCCGTCAAACGCCGCGGCGGCGGTCATGCGCCGGCGGCCCGCAGCAGCGTGTCGAACACCTGCTGCGCCGTGCTCAGGATCTTGGCGGCGGCCTGGTAGCTCTGCTGAAACTGCATCAGCTGCGCGGCCTCTTCGTCCAGGTTCACCCCGGTCTTGGAAGCCAGCTGCTGCGCCAGCGTGCTGGCCACGCCCGACGAGATCTGCGACGAGGTCTTGGCGCCCTGCACCGCCACGCCCACGCTGCTCATCAGGCTGGCGTAGGCGTCGGTGATGTTGCTGCCACCGGCCGGTGTGGTGCCATTCAGCCGCTGGCCCACCAGCTTCTCGTCGCGCAGCGCGGCCATGGCCAGCGCATTGCCGTTGTTGCTGGCCGGAAACTCCGTGGGCGCCACGGTGATCACGTCGCCGTTGGTGGGCACGCCCTTGAGCTGCAGCTCGAAGCCGTTGAGCGAGATGGGCTGGTTGGCCTGCCAGGTGCCGGTGCCGGTGGTGGTGGTGTTGGTGGCCGGGTCGAACAACGACCAGCTGTAGTCCACCCCGCTGCCATTGACCGCGCCGAAGGTGAAGGACGCCGTGGCCGCCGGGTTGATGCTGTTGTTGACCACGGTCAACGCATCGACCTTGGCGGTGCCGGTGTTGTTGACGTTGACGGTGGCGGCCACCGGCGAAGCGGCGGCAATGCCCTTGGGGTCGCTCAGCACCGTCTTCATGCCGTTGGCCGCGCGGGTCACCGGCTGCAGCAGGAAGCGGTCGGTAGCGGCCGGCGATCCGGTGACGTTGACGGTCATGCCGTCCACGGTGTCGCCGTTGTTGATGCTGCGCACCAGCCCGTCGGAGCGGCGCGTCAGCAGGTATTTGCCGGCGTTGGCGGGGTCGGCGGCCAGGTCGTACTCGCTGGCTTCCAGATGGCTGGCGTCGGTGACGGTGAGCGACACGTTGCCCAGGAAGTTGCCCGCCGCGTCCTTGGCATTGGTGCTGGCATTGCCGGCCGTGGGGCCGCTGACGGCAAAGATGGGCGCGCCGCTGCCGGGCGGATTGCGCAGGTCCAGGCCCAGGCTCTGCTGCTCGTTCACGCGGGCGGAGATGGCCGTCGCCATCTGGCCCAGGCCGGTGCGGGCGCTCACCAGGTCGGTGTTCTGAAAGCGCAGCAGCCCGGCGATCTCACCGCCGGTGAAGGTGTCCTGCGACAGCAGCCGCAGGCCGCCGCCCGCTTCCATGATGCCGACGGCCGAGCGCGACGAATCCATCGTGTCGGGCGCCACCGCCAGGTTGGTGGCCTGGTTGCCCAGCACCAGCCGCTGGCCACCCGCCATGAACACGCCCAGCGTTCCATCTTCGGCCGGCAGCGTGGTCACCTGCACGAACTGGCTGAGCTGCGAGATGAGTTGGTCGCGCTGGTCCAGCAGGTCGTTGGCGCTGTGGCCCACGCCGTTGACCTTGGCGATCTCCTGGTTCACCCGCGCGATGTTGGCGGTGATCTGGTTGACGGTGTCCACCGAGGTCTTCAGATCGGCACTGACGCCGGCCTGCAGCGTGTCCAGCTGCGTGGCCGCGTTGTCGAAGCGGCTGGCCAGCTCGGTGGCGCGCGACAGCACCACCTGCCGGGCCGACAGGTCCTGCGGGTTGCTGGCCAGGTCCACCATGGCATTGAGGAACTGGCTGGCCGAGTAGCCGATGCCGTCCTCGCCGGTGGGAAACACGTTCTCCAGCCCCTGCAGCTGCGCCAGGCGGGCCGAGTCCATCGCCGCGGTGGCCTTGGTGCTGGCCGATTCGGCGGTCAGGAACTTGTCGGCCGCGCGGGTGACGGTGACCACCGTCACGCCTTTGCCGAAGAAACCGGCGCCGCTGAACTGGCCCTTGCTCGTCTCCAGCAGCACGTCTTGCCGCGAATAACCGGCGACGTTGGCGTTGGAGATGTTGTTGCTGATGGTCTGCAGCTTGGCGTAGTTCGCGGTCAAGGCCCGCGTGCCGATGGACAGCAGCGCACTTCCCATGGTGCCGGCTCCTTCAGGTGTTCACGCGCTGCAGGCGCAGCGTCGTGTTGATCACCCGGCCGAGCTTTTCGGCGTACTGCGGGTCGGTGGCGTAGCCGGCTTTCTGCAGGCTGTTGGCAAAGCCGTGGGCCGAGCTGCCGCTGGCCACCACGTTCTGGTAGCGCGGGCTTTCCTTCATCAGCTTGGCGTAGTCGCTGAAGGCTTCTTCATAGCTGGAGTAGGCGCGGAAGCTGGCCTTCACCTTGGTGGCCTTGCCGTTGATGAACTCGGTGGTGGTGATCTCGGTGGTGGGCCCCTTCCAGTTGCTGCCGGCCTTGATGCCGAACAGGTTGAAGGAATTGGAGCCATCGGCCATCTTGATCTCCTTCTTGCCCCAGCCGGTTTCCAGCGCGGCCTGCGAGATCATGAAAGCCGCCGGAATGCCGGTGCTGGCTTCGGCCGCCTTGGCATCGGCCGTCACCCGATCGACGAATTCCTGCGCGCTGGCCGGCGGGCGCAGCGGGGTGCGCTGCACCTTGGGCGTGGCCGTGTCGGTGCCCACGGCCGACACGCTGCCATAGGCCGCCATGGCCGCGGCCCGCGTGGGGCCCAGGCCGGCGCTGGAGGTGGCGTCGGTGGACTGCACGCCCATCTGCCGCTCGATCTGCTTGGCGATGACGTCGGCAAGGCCGCCGCGCAGACCGCTGAGCTGCTTGGCGTACTGCGCATCCAGCATCTCGGTGCCCATCTGGGTGCCGCTGTTCTCCAGCATGCCGGACTGCATGGTGGAGTTGCGCATGTTCTTCAGCAGCTCCTGCATGAAGAGCGACTCGAACTGCTTGGCCGCTTCGCGCGTGGCCGACTTGGGGTCGGTGGCGGCCTGGTTGCGCAGCGTGGCCAGCGAGGCCGGGTCGGTGCTCAGGCCGGCGGAAGAGGTCGGGATCATCGGCGCGCTCCGTCAGATCACTTCAAGCTCGGCGTTCAGCGCGCCGGCCGACTTCATGGCCTGCAGGATGGCCAGCAAGTCTTGCGGCGTGGCGCCCAGCGCGTTCAAGGCCTTCACCACATCAGCCAGCTTGGTGCCGGCCGGCATCTGCACCAGCGCGCCACCCTGCTGGGTGATGGCGATGTCGTTCTTCTGCCCGGCCACGGTTTCACCCTGGCTGAAGGCATTGGGCTGGCTGACCACCGGCGTGCTGTTGATGGTGACCGACAGGCTGCCATGCGCCACCGCGCAGGCCGACAGCGTCACCGCCTCGTTCATCACGATGGAACCGGTGCGGGCATTGAGCACCACCTTGGCCGCCGGCTTGGCCAGGTCGAACGAGAGGTTCTCGATGTCGGCCAGGAAGGACACGCGGGCATTGGCGTCCTGCGGCGTGCGCACGCGCACCACGCGGCCGTCCAGCGCCTGGGCCGTGCCCTCGCCCTTGGCCTTGTTGATGGTCTTGGCCACTTCGCGCGCGGTCGCAAAGTCCACGCTGTTGAGGTCGAGCTGGATGAAGTCGCCCGCCTGCGACAGCGGCGTGGCCACGGCCCGCTCCACCGTGGCGCCTTCGGGCACGCGGCCGGCCGACAGGTGGTTGATCTGTACCTTGGAGCCACCGGCCGAGGCGCCGGCACCGCCCACCACCAGGTTGCCCTGGGCCAGCGCATAGATCTGCCCATCGGCGCCCTTGAGCGGCGTGGCGATCAGCGTGCCGCCGCGCAGGCTCTTGGCATTGCCCATGGACGACACGTTGACGTCGATCTGCTGGCCCGGCTGCGCAAACGGCGGCAGGCTGGCCGTCACCATCACCGCGGCCACGTTCTTCAGCTGCATGCTGGTGCCCGGGGGCACCGTCACGCCCATCTGCTGCAGCATGGCGTTCAGGCTTTGGGTGGTGAAGGGCGTTTGCGTGGTCTGGTCGCCGGTGCCGTCCAGGCCCACCACCAGGCCATAGCCCACCAGCTGGTTGGCGCGCACGCCCTGCACCGCGGCCACTTCCTTGATGCGGGCTGCGCTGGCGGCGGCCGGCCACCACAGTGCGGCGCTGGCCAGCAGCGCCGCCACGGCGACGACGGCGCGCATCACGCGGTCTTGAAGATCGGCCGGCGGCGGGCCGCTGCGGCGTCGGGGGGCGGGCAGGCGCATCATGGTCAGGGGCATCGGTCGGGTCCGTCAGATGGGCATCACGCTCAGGAAGATGCGGCCCAGCCAGCCCATCACCTGCGCATCGGCCTGCTGGCCCTTGCCGCGGTGTTCCACCCGCACGTTGGCGATCTGCGTGCTTTGCACCGTGTTGCCCGAACGGATGGCGCGCGGGTCTACCTGGCCCGAGAAGCGCAGCACGTCCACGTTGGCATTGACGCCGATCTGCTTTTCGCCGCTGATCAGCAGGTGGCCGTTGGGCAGCACGCCGGTGACGATGGCGGTGATGGTGCCGGAGAAGTCGTTGCTGGCGTCGGTGGAGCCCTTGCCATCGAACTTGTTGCTGCCGGTGCCGGTGGCGCTGGCACGCGCCAGGGCCTTGGGCGAGATCAGCGGAATGGCGGTCACGCCCGCGTCCACCGAGGTCTTCTTGTCGATGGTGCTGTTGGAGCTTTGGCTGGCGCTGATCTTCTCGGTGATCTGCACCGTGAGCACGTCGCCGGGCAGGCGGGCGCGGTGGTCTTCGAACAGCGGGCGGTAGGCCACCGCCTGGTAGATGGCACCGTTGCTGCCCTCGGCCTGCGGCGTGGCGGCCGGCAGCACCGGCGGCGGCGCATTGATGTCGACCGGCGGCACGCGGTAGTCGTTGATGTGGCTGCAGCCGGCCAGCACCGCCAGCGCGGCGGCCGGCACGGCCAAGCGGGTGAAGGTGCGCAACACGAGCTTCATCACAGCTGCCCCAGCTTGGCCAGCATCTGGTCAGAGGTGCTGATGGCCTTGGAATTGAGTTCGTAGGCGCGCTGCGTGGCGATCATGGCCACCAGCTCTTCCACCACGTTCACGTTGCTGGTTTCCACGAAACCCTGCTGCAGCGTGCCTAGCGATTCAGTGCCCGGCGCACCCACGTTGGGCGTGCCCGAGGCGGCCGTCTCGGCATACAGGTTGCCGCCCAGCGGCTCCAGCCCCGGC
Source organism: Aquincola tertiaricarbonis (assembly GCF_023573145.1). Lineage (GTDB taxonomy): Bacteria > Pseudomonadota > Gammaproteobacteria > Burkholderiales > Burkholderiaceae_C > Aquincola > Aquincola tertiaricarbonis_B. The sequence goes on along the minus strand of NZ_CP097635.1, from coordinate 1,896,147 downwards.
GGGTTGATGAAGTTGGCCAGCTGCAGCTGCCCCAGGTTCTGCGCCGCCACCTGGCCGGGCACGGTCACGCTGACGGTGCCGTCCTGCGCGATGGTGAGCGACGTGGCATTGGCCGGCACGGTGATGCCCGGCAGCAGCGTGTAGCCGTTGTTGGTGACCATGGTGCCGTTGGCATCGACCTTGAAGGAACCATCGCGCGTGTAGCCGGTGGTGCCGTCGGGCAGCTGGATCTGGAAGAAGCCGTTGCCCTTGACCGCGATGTCCAGGTTGTTCTGCGTCTGCTGCAGGTTGCCCTGGCTGAAGCTGCGCGAAGTGGCCACCGTGCGCACGCCCAGGCCCACCTGCAGGCCCGTGGGCAGCTGCGATTGCTCGGACGTGGCCGCGCCCGCCTGACGCAGGTTCTGGTACATCAAGTCTTCGAACACGGCGTGCTGGCGCTTGTAGCCGTTGGTCGAAGCGTTGGCCAGGTTGTGCGACACGTTGTCCAGCTGCATCTGCTGGGCTTCCATGCCGGTCTTGGCGATCCAGAGGGATCGGATCATGCGGGGCTCCCGGAGTCTCGGCGCCATCTTCCGACGGACTTGAGGGGGGAGACGGCGGGAAAAGAGGGGGGCAAAGGGGGTTGTTTTGGGTTGGGGTGAGGCGGCGAGATCGCGACGGCCATGCGCTTGGGCACACAGCAGGCGCGCGGCAGAGGACCTGCAGGAGCACCCCCGATCACCGACGGTGTCCGGACATTCCAGCCCCAGGAGTTCTTTGGCTTGGATCTCGGTGGCATCAAACGATGAGCCGTGGGGCAAATAGTGACAGCCGGCCGGCGTGAGCCGTAGCTACCATCCCTCAACACCACCAACACCTACAGCAGGCAACCGCAATCCACGAAGCTGTGATGGCCGCCGCTAACACACCGCACGAGATGCCATCTTTCCGCGCTCTCGCTCACAAAGGCACCGGTGATTGCGGCGACCATGATTTGGTCGAACATTTGCACGCAGTCGGAAGTCTGGCGTTCGACTCGCTTCTCCTATCCGGCGAAGACCGGAGTCTGGCGACATGCGGTCGGCTGGCGGGCGTGTGGCACGACCTGGGCAAGTACCGCGTCGGCTTCCAGCGCTACATCCGGCTGGTGGCCGAGGCCCACATCGAAGGCCGGCTGCCCCAGGGCAGCGACAAGACCCACTCCGCCGCAGGCGCCTTGCACGCCGCGCAGTGGCTGCAGCAGCAGTTCGGCCCGCGTGGCCTGCTGGTGGCCCGGCTGCTGCAGTACGTGATCGCCGGCCACCACGCCGGGCTGGCTGATTGGTACGACGGCTTGCAGGGGCGACTGAGCGCACCGGACGCCCGGCGCGAATGGCAGGAAGCGCTGGCCGCCCAGCCGCAGCCGGAGATCCTGGCCCCTGCCTGCGGCCTGCCCGACCTGGCCGCCATCCCCATCCCTTTGCGCAGCGGTACCGAGGACATCCCCGGTCGGCTGGCCCTGTGGACCCGCATGCTGTTCTCGGCCCTGGTCGATGCCGACTTTCTGGACACGGAAGCCTTCTTCAGCCCCGACCACACACGGGCACGGCAGGCGCCAATGCCCCCGATGGCCACGCTGCTGGCCACCTTCGATGCCTACATGGCGCGCAAGGCGGCGGCGGTGGCGGCCGCGGGCCGGGCCGACGCCGCCGTCAACCAGCGCCGCGCCGAGGTGCTGGCCGCCTGCCGCCATAAGGCCGGCGGCGCCCAGGGCACCTACACCCTGACGGTGCCCACCGGTGGCGGCAAGACCCTGGCCAGCCTGGCCTTTGCCCTGACGCACGCGCAACGCCACGGCCTGCGCCGCGTGGTGATGGTCATCCCCTACACCAGCATCATCGAGCAGACGGCCGAGGTCTACCGCGACGTGTTTGCAGCGCTGGGGCCAGACATGGCCGAGCGGGTGGTGCTGGAACACCACAGCAACGCGGTGGAGCCCGACGAAGCCTCGGAGACGCCACGCTCGCGGCTGGCCAGCGAGAACTGGGACGCCCCGGTCATCGTCACCACCAGCGTGCAACTGTTCGAGAGCCTGTTCGCCAGCCGCACCTCACGCTGCCGCAAGCTGCACCGGCTGCGCGGCAGCGTCATCGTCATCGACGAAGCGCAACTGCTGCCCGTGCCTTACCTGCAGCCCATCGTCGATGTGCTGCGGCTGCTGGTGCGCGACCATGGCGCCACGGTGGTGCTGTGCACTGCCACCCAGCCCACGCTGACCGAACAACGCCACTTTGGCGGCCGTGGCCTGCGCGGCTATGGCCCGCAAGAAGTCACCGCCATCATCGACGACGAGCCGGCCCTGTATGCCGCGCTGCAGCGTGTGCGGGTGCACCTGCCCGCCGACCTGCAGCAGCCGCAGCCCTGGGAAGTCACCGCTCAGGCCGTGGCGCAGCAGGAGGCGGCGCTGGCCATCGTCGGGCGCCGGGCCGATGCCCGCACGCTGTACGACACACTCAGGCAGCAACTGCAGGAAGACGACGGCTGCGCCACGCCAGGGCTGTGGCACCTCTCGGCGCTGATGTGCCCCCAGCACCGCAGCGAGGTGATCGCCGACATCAAATCCGCGCTGGCCGCCCGCCGGCAGGCACTGGCGCAAGGCCTGCAGCCACAGCCCGTGCGGGTGGTCGCCACCAACCTGGTGGAGGCGGGCGTCGACTTCGACTTCCCCGTGGTCTTCCGTGCCGTCACCGGCCTTGATTCGGTCGCGCAGGCCGCAGGCCGCTGCAATCGGGAAGGCTTGTTGGCCTTTGGCGATGTGCACGTGTTCGTGCCGCCCAAAGCGCCACCACCCGGCCTGCTGCGCCAGGCGGCGCAAGCCTGCACCCAGGTGTGGGACGACCTGGCCGCCACCGACGACCCCGACCCGCTGTCGGTGGCACGTGTGCGCCGCTACTTCCAGCGGCTCTATGCCGATGCGCACTCGCTCGACCAGCAAGGCATCTGCGAGCTGCTGCGGCTGCAGGTGAGCAGGGAAGACAAGGCGCTGGCCATGCAGTTCCGCAGCGCGGCCGAGCGCTTCCGGATGATCGACAACGACGACGCTGCCACCGTGATCGTGCGCTACCACAGCGACCGTTGCCGCGAAGACGTGAACGCCCTGATCGGCCTGCTGGAGCGCGACGGCCCCGAGCGCTGGCTGATGCGCAAGCTGCAGCGCTACGGCGTCACGATCTACCAGCACGACCTGCGCCGGCTGATCGCCCAGGGCGATGTGCGCGAGCCGGTGCCCGGCGTCTACGTGCAAGCCGAATCCGACGTGTTCTACGACCGCGTGCTCGGCGTGCGCGTGGACGGCGCGCCGGGGGATCCGGTGTATGTGGTGTAGGGAAGGCGCGCACGAACGGGGCTGCCATTCGTGCGCGCCACATGCCTATGAGGCACCCCGGGTCTGACCTAGTTTCAATCCACCCCGAAGGGACTTCAGCATACCAGTGCTATCGGAAGCATCGTAGAGGTACTACTTGTCTTACATAGAAGTTGTGTAGACTTGCCTCATCGCTGGAGTGGATGGGTGGCCGAACATGGACCTGACGAAGTTGCTACGCGAGCTGCGCTTGATGAGAGACCAACCGAACCATCGCTTTTATGCCCTGTGGATGCTGGTCGCGCTTGCCATGACAGTGCCCTGGTGCTTCGCCCTCTTCTTCTAGCCCACACCACCCACGGAGGCCACCCACCATGCGACCAGAGTTCTGCCTTGACGTGCGCGGCGACTACGCCTGCTTCACCCGGCCTGAGATGAAGGTGGAGCGCGTCTCCTACGACTTCATCACGCCATCGGCGGCGCGGTCGGTGTTCGAGTCCATCTTGTGGAAGCCCGAGATCCGATGGCGCATGGAGCGCATCGAGGTGTTGTCGCCGGTGCGCTGGATCAGCGTGCGGCGCAACGAGGTGGGGGCGGTCGTCTCCGCCCGCAACGTGGCGGGTGCGATGCAGTCGGGCAAGGGCCAGCTCGGCCTCTACGTGGAAAAAGAGCGCCAGCAACGCGCCGGCCTGTTCCTGCGTGACGTGGCCTACCGGCTTTATGCGCGGATGGAGCCGGTCAAGGGCGAAGCCATGGGCAACCTGGCCAAGTACACCGAGATGTTCCAGCGCCGCGCCAGCAAAGGCCAGTGCGTGAACCAGCCCTACCTGGGCTGCCGCGAGTTTGATGCCCGCGTGCGCCTGGTGGCCTCGCCCGATGGCGAGCCCGAGCCGCTGACCAGCCTGGACGGCGACTTCGGCTGGATGCTGTACGACATGGACTTCACCCGGCCCGCCGACCCGCGGCCGATGTTCTTCCGCGCCCAGCTCACGCGTGGTGTGCTGGACCTGACCCAGGCCGAGGTGCGCTCATGATCCTGCAGGCCTTGCACGCGTACTACGAGCGCAAGGTGCGCGACCCCGATCCCGTGCGCCGCCTGCCCGCCGCCGGGCTGGAAGACAAGGAGATCCCCTTCATCCTGGAGCTGTCGACCGACGGTCGCCTGCTGGATATCAGCGACACCCGAGAGCCACAGGGCAAAAAGAAGGTGGCCCGCCGCTACCTGGTGCCCCAAGGCGTGAAAAAAACCTCCGGCGTGGCCGCCAACCTGCTGTGGGACACGGCCGAGTACGTGCTGGGGCTGGACACCAAGGGCAAGCCCGAACGCGTGGCCGAGCAGATGGCCGCGTTCCGCCAACGCCTCGACGCCTTGGCGCCCCATGCCGAAGGGGATGCCGGCCTGGAGGCGGTACGCCGCTTCCTTGCCGCTGATCCGCTGGCGGCAGCCCAGGCCAAGCCGGCCTGGGCCGCAGTGGCCGAAGAAGGCAACCCCAACCTCAGCTTCCGCCTGCAAGGCGAGAACGACCTGGTCTGCCAACGCCCTGCCGTGTTCGCTGCCATTCAGGCCGCTGCCACGCCAGCCGCCGCCGGCCATGACCCAGCCACCGTGACCTGCCTGATCACCGGCCAGCCCACGCCGCCCGAGCGCCTGCACAGCGCCATCAAGGGCGTGTGGGGCGCCCAAACCTCCGGCGCCAACATCGTCTCGTTCAACCTCGATGCCTTTCGCTCCTTTGGCAAGGAGCAAGGCGCCAACGCCCCCGTCAGCCCGGCCGCAGCCTTCGCGTACACCACCGCACTGAACCACCTGCTGGGCAAACAATCGGCCCAGCGCATGCAGGTGGGCGATGCCAGCACCGTGTTCTGGGCCCAGCGTGAAGAAGACAAGGACGTGGAAGACGGCTTTGCCGCCCTGTTCGACGAACTGCCCGACGACCCGGACGCCCACACCGCGCAGGTCAGTGCCTTGTTCAACGCGGTGCGCAGCGGCCGCTTCGACGGCGCCGCCGGCAACAACCGCTTCTACGTGCTGGGCCTGGCCCCCAATGCCGCGCGCATCGCCATCCGCTTCTGGCATGCCGATCCCCTGCGCGATGTTGCGCGGCACATCCAGGCCTGGTTCCAGGACCTGGAGGTGGTGCGCAGCCCGCAAGACCCGCCTTACCCGACCCTGTTCAACCTGCTGCGTGCCGTGGCACTGCAGCGCAAGGCCGACAACATCCCGCCCACGCTGGGCGGCGACGTGATGCGCGCCATCCTCAGCGGCGGCCCCTACCCCGCGCTGTGGCTTAACGCGGCGGTGCAGCGCTGCCGGGCCGAGCAGCAGGTGGGCTATCTGCGGGCCGCGGTCATCAAGGCCTGTCTCACCCGCTCGTACCGACTTTCACCCCAGGAGGCACCCCGCGCCATGCTCGACAAGGACAACCCCAACGCGGCCTACCGGCTGGGCCGCCTGTTCTCGGTCCTGGAGAAGATCCAGGAAGAGGCCAACCCCGGCCTCAACACCACCATCCGCGAGCGCTACTACGGCGCGGCCTCCAGCACGCCGCTGGCGGTGTTCACCACGCTGCTGCGGCTGCACAACCACCACCTGGCCAAGATGCAGAACCGGGGCCGCGCCGTGAACCTCGAAAAGCTGGTGGCCGAGATCACCAGCGGCATTACCGACTTTCCCGGGCACCTGAACCTGCCCGACCAGGGCCGCTTTGCGCTGGGCTATTACCACCAACGGCAAGACCTGTTCACCAAGGCAGAAGCGCCGGCCACCGCAGAAACCACCACCACGGGAGACTGAACTCATGACCGCACTGAGCCACCGCTACGACTTCGTCGTGCTGTTCGACGTGAAGGACGGCAACCCCAATGGCGACCCCGACGCCGGCAACCTGCCCCGCCTGGACGCCGAAACCGGCCACGGCCTGATGACCGACGTGGCCCTGAAGCGCAAGGTGCGCAACTACGTGGGGCTGGTGCACGGTGAGCAGCCTCCCTATGAGATCTATGTGAAGGAGCGCGCCATCCTGAACAAGACCCATGAGCGGGCCTACGTGGCCACCGGCGGCGAAGAGGCCTTGAAGGGCGAAGACAAGAAGCGCAAGGGCGCCGGTGACCAGGTGGACAAGGCCCGCGACTGGATGTGCGCCAACTTCTTCGACGTGCGCACCTTTGGCGCGGTGATGTCCACCGGCGTGAACTGCGGCCAGGTGCGCGGCCCTGTGCAGATGACCTTTGCCCGCTCCATCGAGCCCATCGTGGCGCTGGAGCATGCCATCACCCGCATGGCCGTGGCCACCGAGGCCGAAGCCGAGAAACAGGGCGGCGACAACCGCACCATGGGCCGCAAGCACACCGTGCCCTATGGCCTGTACCGCTCGCATGGCTTCATCTCCAGCTTTCTGGCCAAACAAACCGGCTTCTCGGCCGAAGACCTGGCGCTGTACTTCCAGGCGCTGGAGCAGATGTTCGAGCACGACCGCTCCGCCGCCCGCGGCCAGATGAGCACACGCGGCCTGTATGTGTTCGAGCATGAAAGCGAGCTGGGCAATGCACCGGCGCATGCGCTGTTCGACCGCTTGAAGGTGGCGCCCCGGCAGCCCGGCACCCCTGCGCGCAACTTCGACCAGTACGCCGTCACCTTCGATGAGCAAACGCTGGACGTCGGCCAACGCGTGCAGGCCGCACCCGGTGTGACCCTGCTGCGCCGCTGCTGAGCCCGACCGGCCGCCGCCCATGCCGCGGCGGCCAGGAGCAAGCCATGCCCACCGCCACCGCCGAGCCTGAAGACCCCTTGCCGTTGTCGGCCCTGCAGCACTGGGCCTATTGCCCGCGCCAATGCGGCCTGATCCACCTGGAGCAGGCCTTCGACGACAACCTGCACACCCTGCGCGGCCAGGCCGTGCACCGGCAGGTGGACCAGCCGGGCATGGAGATGCGCAAGGGGCTGCGCATTGAACGGGCGCTGCCGGTGTGGCACGACGAACTCGGCTTGATCGGCAAGGCCGATGCAGTGGAGTTCGAGCCCGACGGCACGCCCTACCCGGTGGAGTACAAGCACGGCTCGCGGCACAAGGCGGCCGACATCGCCGCAGCGGACGACCTGCAACTGGCCGCCCAAGCCCTGTGCCTGGAAGCCATGACCGGCCATGCGGTGGCGGAAGGCGCCCTGTTCTATGCCAGCTCCAAGCGCCGGCGCGTGGTGCCCATCACCGATGCGCTGCGCGAGCAGGTTCGCAGCAGCGCGCATGCCATCCGGGCCATGCTGCGGCAAGGCGTGCTGCCCCCGCCCACCACCGACACCCGGCGCTGCCCTAACTGCTCACTGCGCGACCGCTGCCAGCCGCAGGCCTGGGCCGCGCTGCAGGACACCGGCACGGCCGTCCGCGTGTTCGACGTGGACGAGCCGGACGCCCCAGCCTGAACCCGGAGCCGCGATGCAACTGCTGAACACGCTGTACGTCACGCTGCCCGACAGCTACCTGCGGCTGGACAACGACACCCTGCGCGTGGTGGACGAAGACAAGGAAACCCGGCTGCGGGTACCGCTGCACCACCTGCAGGCGGTGGTGTGCTTTGGCCACGTGGGCCTGAGCGCCGGCCTGATGCACCGCCTGGCCGAAGGCGGCATCGCGCTGGTGCTGCTGGACATGAACGGCCGCTTCAAAGCCCGGCTGGAAGGCGAAACCACCGGCAACGTGCTGCTGCGCCGCGCCCAGCACCGCGCGCTGGATGACCCGGCCTTCACGCTGCAGGCGGCGCGCGCCATCGTGGCCGGCAAGCTGCGCAACCAGCGCCATGTGCTGCTGCGCGGTGCACGCGACACCAAGGACGAGACCGACCGCCAACTGCTGGCCCGCGCCGCCAAGGACTTGGCCGCCAGCCAGCGCGCCGTGCCGGGCGCGGCCGACCTGGACACACTGCGCGGGGTGGAAGGCGAAGCCGCCCGCACCTACTTCGCGGGCCTGAACCGGCTGGTGCGCGCCGACCAGCGTGCCCACTTCACCATGGACGGCCGCACGCGCCGCCCCCCGCGCGACCGCATGAATGCGCTGTTGAGCTTTCTCTACGCGATGTGGATGAACGACTGCCGCAGCGCCTGCGAAACCGCCGGGCTCGACCCTCAACTCGGCTTGCTGCATGCCTTGCGGCCCGGACGCGCGGCACTGGCGCTGGACCTGATGGAAGAGTTCCGCCCGCTGGCCGACCGGCTGGCCCTGACGTTGGTGAACCGCGCGCAACTCTCCGAGGCCGACTTCGAAACCCGCGAAGGTGGCGCCGTGCTGCTGTGTGGGGATGCCCGCAAGGCCGTGGTCACGGCCTACCAGGAACGCAAGAAAGACCTGCTGACCCATCCGCTGCTGGCCGAGAGCATCCCCGTGGGCTTGGTGCCGCTGGTGCAGGCCCGCCTGCTGGCGCGGCACCTGCGTGGCGAGGCGGCGGGCTACGTGCCCTTCCAGATGCGGTAGGCCACGGCGAAGGCGAAAGGGAGGCCACGATGCTGGTGATCGTCTGCTACAACGTGAACACCGAAGACCGCGCCGGCCGCCGCCGCCTGCGCCGGGTGGCCAAGGTGTGTGAGAGCACGGGCCAGCGGGTGCAGAAATCGGTGTTTGAATGCCAGGTGACCCTGGCGCAGATGGAAGACCTGGAGCGGCGCCTGCTGGCCGAGGTCGACCTGAAGACCGACTGCCTGCGCCTATACCGCATGGCCGACAGCCGCGGCTGCGAGGTGCGCGAGTTCGGCAAGTTCAAGGCCACGGACTTCGAGGACCCCCTCGTCCTATGATGATGCCCGCGAACCCCGAGTGACGCCCGTCACCGCCGAGGTTCGCGCCCACGGCAAGTCCTTGTCCCTTCATGAAAAACCGCAAGTGGCCGGCCCGGCGCGGGTCCCTGACCCGCCACATGGCCGCAGGTTCGCGAACGGCGAGCGTTTTTCGCTGCCGTCGGAAGGACTTGGCGCTGTGGAGCCGCTGACCACTTCGGTGGTCAGCGTGGGTTGAAACCTTGACGTAGCCCAGGGCAGCCCGGCCGCCGGTGCCGCTGACCACTTCGGTGGTCAGCGTGGGTTGAAACTCAAGGTACTTGTCGCCACCCGGCACGCCCGAGCCGCTGACCACTTCGGTGGTCAGCGTGGGTTGAAACTGGTGCAGCGTGTAGCGCAGACGCAAAAAAGCCGCCGCTGACCACTTCGGTGGTCAGCGTGGGTTGAAACGGGACGGTGACGCTCTACAACGACAGCAACGGCGCCGCTGACCACTTCGGTGGTCAGCGTGGGTTGAAACGAGCGTGCCGGCGTTGAGCGCTGGCCGGCGGTTCAGCCGCTGACCACTTCGGTGGTCAGCGTGGGTTGAAACAGCTCAAGACCATCGACGCCGAACTGCAGAAGTGCCGCTGACCACTTCGGTGGTCAGCGTGGGTTGAAACGAGCGTGCCGGCGTTGAGCGCTGGCCGGCGGTTCGCCGCTGACCACTTCGGTGGTCAGCGTGGGTTGAAACGCCATTGGTGGCGCTGGCGCCGCTGGCGTTGTTCTGCCGCTGACCACTTCGGTGGTCAGCGTGGGTTGAAACCCACACCTCCGTGCGCAGCCGCTCCATGATCTCGCCGCTGACCACTTCGGTGGTCAGCGTGGGTTGAAACAACGTGCCCATCAATGAAGACCTCGACCGCGACCGCCGCTGACCACTTCGGTGGTCAGCGTGGGTTGAAACACCGACGCCGCCAACAACTACCTGGACAACAGCGCCGCTGACCACTTCGGTGGTCAGCGTGGGTTGAAACCTGCGCCACTGCATTGACCGGGCATTCGCTGCCGCCGCTGACCACTTCGGTGGTCAGCGTGGGTTGAAACAACCGGTGACGTATGGCATTCGACGTTGAAGGCGGCCGCTGACCACTTCGGTGGTCAGCGTGGGTTGAAACTTCCCGGCGACGGTGGGGCAGGGCACGCTGAAGCGCCGCTGACCACTTCGGTGGTCAGCGTGGGTTGAAACATGGACGGAAGCGGCTGGACAGTCAGCACCGGCAGCCGCTGACCACTTCGGTGGTCAGCGTGGGTTGAAACGTTCGCACGCTCGACATCAATGTCACGGCCGGCGGCCGCTGACCACTTCGGTGGTCAGCGTGGGTTGAAACATCGACTACGAGATCACCACCGACGGCGTGCTGCTGCCGCTGACCACTTCGGTGGTCAGCGTGGGTTGAAACCTGTACGTCGCGCCCTCCATGCCGTGGATCAACCGCCGCTGACCACTTCGGTGGTCAGCGTGGGTTGAAACCAGATCAACCAGGCGTATTCCGGTGCGGCCGGCGGCCGCTGACCACTTCGGTGGTCAGCGTGGGTTGAAACCGTGACAACTTCTGGGGCGACGTGGCGGGCCTGCGCCGCTGACCACTTCGGTGGTCAGCGTGGGTTGAAACTTCCTTGCTGCGTCGGATGGCGACGGTTGCAACTGCCGCTGACCACTTCGGTGGTCAGCGTGGGTTGAAACTTGACCAGGATGACCAGGCGGTGGCCGGCGAAGGGCCGCTGACCACTTCGGTGGTCAGCGTGGGTTGAAACATTTGTCTAGCTCCTTCAGAGCGGTTAGGGGTCGGCCGCTGACCACTTCGGTGGTCAGCGTGGGTTGAAACGGCCCTGGCCGAGCGTGACCCCGACGGCATGCTGCGCCGCTGACCACTTCGGTGGTCAGCGTGGGTTGAAACAAGATGCTGGGGTCGTTCGGGTTGAAGGCGCCGCGCCGCTGACCACTTCGGTGGTCAGCGTGGGTTGAAACACCGGCAACCTGGGCGCGAGCCTGGGCAAGAGCCTGCCGCTGACCACTTCGGTGGTCAGCGTGGGTTGAAACCTTGTCCATCACGCACTCCTTTCGCTGTCGTCACGCCGCTGACCACTTCGGTGGTCAGCGTGGGTTGAAACATCTTCGCTTCCTAAGCAGCCCGACAGGGCAATCCATGCCGCTGACCACTTCGGTGGTCAGCGTGGGTTGAAACCAGCACGGTCAGCTGCGCACGCATAGCCAGCCACGCCGCTGACCACTTCGGTGGTCAGCGTGGGTTGAAACCTGGGTGGCTGCCCGCTACATGGAGCGCCGGATTGGCCGCTGACCACTTCGGTGGTCAGCGTGGGTTGAAACAGCAGGCGGTTGATGCTCACGCCCTTGCCGCTGGCCGCTGACCACTTCGGTGGTCAGCGTGGGTTGAAACACGAAGGCTGTGCGTAAGCGCGCGAAGCTACGGCGCCGCTGACCACTTCGGTGGTCAGCGTGGGTTGAAACACGAGCAGCGGCGACTCCAGCGTGATGCCAGCGCCGCCGCTGACCACTTCGGTGGTCAGCGTGGGTTGAAACATGCGCGGGTGCCCCCGGCGTTGATGTAGGCGGGCCGCTGACCACTTCGGTGGTCAGCGTGGGTTGAAACGACTCCACAGGCACCGGCGCGCCGATGCTCTTTGGCCGCTGACCACTTCGGTGGTCAGCGTGGGTTGAAACGATGTAGCCGGCATCGCGGCCGATCAGGCAGTAGCGCCGCTGACCACTTCGGTGGTCAGCGTGGGTTGAAACCGGCGACGGTGCTCGTAACGGTCATGCGAGAGCGCCGCTGACCACTTCGGTGGTCAGCGTGGGTTGAAACGGCGCGCAGGACGCCGGCACGGTCATCGCGCCAGCCGCTGACCACTTCGGTGGTCAGCGTGGGTTGAAACATGAACGCCCACGGCATGATTGCCGAGTCGATGATGCCGCTGACCACTTCGGTGGTCAGCGTGGGTTGAAACGTGCGTCTCCGCAGGGAAGGAATCCGTCTCGACGCCGCTGACCACTTCGGTGGTCAGCGTGGGTTGAAACGCGGCCACCAGTGCGCCAGCGGGCGGTGGCCTGGCCGCTGACCACTTCGGTGGTCAGCGTGGGTTGAAACAGTTGGCGACCGCCGTTGCGCTTGGGCGCCGGCCGCCGCTGACCACTTCGGTGGTCAGCGTGGGTTGAAACTGGCGGCTGTTCATCAACGGCGAGCTGCGCAAAGGCCGCTGACCACTTCGGTGGTCAGCGTGGGTTGAAACAGCAGCGCGACCATCTACGCCGGCACCATCAAGGGCCGCTGACCACTTCGGTGGTCAGCGTGGGTTGAAACGATCATGGGCCCGCCCAGCTCGATGCTCGGCAGGGCCGCTGACCACTTCGGTGGTCAGCGTGGGTTGAAACCAGGTGCCAGCCGGCAGGCTGCTGCTGTCGATCGGCCGCTGACCACTTCGGTGGTCAGCGTGGGTTGAAACGTTCCGCCGAGCGAAACCCGCACGATCACCGGCGCCGCTGACCACTTCGGTGGTCAGCGTGGGTTGAAACAGCAACGGTGGCAGCAGCTCCTGCCTTGGTGGCGCCGCTGACCACTTCGGTGGTCAGCGTGGGTTGAAACGTGTGGGTGCTTGCTGGCCCACGGTTTGCAATGACGCCGCTGACCACTTCGGTGGTCAGCGTGGGTTGAAACGGGTTCAGTGGCCGCGCGAGCCGCATGCATCGACGCGCCGCTGACCACTTCGGTGGTCAGCGTGGGTTGAAACGCCACCGAGCGCATCCCGGTGGGCCGCCTGTTCGGCGCCGCTGACCACTTCGGTGGTCAGCGTGGGTTGAAACTCCAAGTCGTTCGTGCCGCAGCGCCCGCGCGCCGTGGCCGCTGACCACTTCGGTGGTCAGCGTGGGTTGAAACAGGAAGAAGGCCAATCGACAGGAGAAGCGCAATGGCCGCTGACCACTTCGGTGGTCAGCGTGGGTTGAAACTACTGGCAGCCAGGCGACGGCCTGCCCGACCGCGGCCGCTGACCACTTCGGTGGTCAGCGTGGGTTGAAACTGCGAGGCCTACACGGTCAACGGTGCCGGCGGTGGCCGCTGACCACTTCGGTGGTCAGCGTGGGTTGAAACATGAACGCCCACGGCATGATTGCCGAGTCGATGAGCCGCTGACCACTTCGGTGGTCAGCGTGGGTTGAAACACTCGCGCCACCGGCTGCTGCTCACTGAGCCACGCCGCTGACCACTTCGGTGGTCAGCGTGGGTTGAAACGTGCCGGGCTCGCCCATGGCCCACCTGATGGGCTGCCGCTGACCACTTCGGTGGTCAGCGTGGGTTGAAACAGCAAGACCTGGGACATGGCGGCGCGCGTGCGCAAGCCGCTGACCACTTCGGTGGTCAGCGTGGGTTGAAACGGCCGATGCTGGTCCGACCAGCAGCTACAGGCCATGCCGCTGACCACTTCGGTGGTCAGCGTGGGTTGAAACCCATTCGCAGTTTGATGACGCCGCCTGCGCGGCTGGCCGCTGACCACTTCGGTGGTCAGCGTGGGTTGAAACCCATTCGCAGTTTGATGACGCCGCCTGCGCGGCTGGCCGCTGACCACTTCGGTGGTCAGCGTGGGTTGAAACATCGTGCGGCTGGCGCCCTTGGCCACAAGCTGGGCGCCGCTGACCACTTCGGTGGTCAGCGTGGGTTGAAACCAGAAGCGCATGCGCGCGGCCCTGGCGGTCTTCGCCGCTGACCACTTCGGTGGTCAGCGTGGGTTGAAACCACACGGTGGCGCGCAACGTCAGCAGCGCCGTGGCCGCTGACCACTTCGGTGGTCAGCGTGGGTTGAAACATCCAGCAGGGCTCGCAGCTGTCGGGCGTGTACGCCGCTGACCACTTCGGTGGTCAGCGTGGGTTGAAACGGGTTGTCCGTGCGGTGGTACGTGATGTGCCCGGCCGCTGACCACTTCGGTGGTCGGCGTGGGTTGAAACACGTCGGGCGAGCTGACGCCGCGGCTGTATGGCCGCCGCTGACCACTTCGGTGGTCGGCGTGGGTTGAAACGGTGAGGTGCTCACTGAGATACCGCCGCGGGTGGCCGCTGACCACTTCGGCTGTCGGCGTGGGTTGAAACCAACAGGTCGGCGGCGCGCCAGTCTCGGTGTGGCAGCCGCTGGCTACTTCGCGCGAGCGGGATGGGCCCATGAGCGGTGACGTCCTATCAACCCGCGCGATCGCCCCGCCCGACCGGTGAGTTGTCTGTTTATGTCCCCTGGCAGACCACCCCGAGCCCCCCATGCCCATCCCCTTACCCCACGCCACCAACCCATCACCCCCATCGAGCCCGACTCCCGCGAGCACATGGACGAGCCCATCGACAACATGGCAGCGGGTGGCCTGCTGCGCTGTCGGCGCAAGGCCGACCAGGCCACGCGCAAGCGCCGCTGACGCGGGCGTTGCCGCAGCCGCGGTATCGTGGCGGCCTTCGCGGCCCTGCGCCGCGCCCTCCTCCCCGCCACAAGGATTTTTCATGGGACAAGCCCGCCTGCGCGGCACCACCGAGCAACGCAAGGCCGCCGCCATCGACCGGCAGCTGGCGCTGCGGCCCAAGTTCATCACCTGCAACAACTGCCAGGCGCAGCTCACCGACATGTCGCCGATGGACATCGCGGGGCTGGACGGCATTCAGGCCGCGTTCACCGCGCATTGCCCGGCCTGCGGCCACGACACCTACGCCATCAAGGGCGAGCGTGAGGCCGTGGCCCGGCTGCACATGGCCATTGAAGACAACGTGGGCGCCGAGGCCAAGGCCGGTGTGGTGCCCGCGGCCAACCGGCCCGACCCCGCGGCCTGACGCAGCCCGTGATGAGCACCGCGCACGCAACTCAGTTGCCGGGCCTGCCGCTGCGCCGCATCCACCATGCGGCCATCATCTGCGCCGACTACGCGCGCTCCAAGCACTTCTATACCCAGGTGCTGGGCCTGGCCGTGGTGGCCGAGCATTACCGCGAGGCGCGCCGCTCCTGGAAGCTGGACCTGGCGCTGCCCGATGGCTCGCAGGTGGAGCTGTTCTCGTTTCCGGGGGCGCCGCCGCGGCCTTCGTACCCCGAGGCCCAGGGCCTGCGGCACCTGGCCTTCGAGGTGGACGACGTGGACCGCTGCAAGGCCCTGCTGGAAGCCCATGGCGTGGCCGTGGAACCGGTGCGGGTGGACGAGTACACCGGCCGCCGCTTCGTGTTCTTTGCCGACCCGGACGACCTGCCGCTGGAACTCTACGAAGCGCCGCCCCGGGCCTGACGCAGCCGCCAGCCCAGCAGCAGCGCCCCCGCCGCCAGCAGTGCGGCCGAAGCCGGCTCGGGCACGCTGCTGACGACGAAGGAGATGCCGCCCAGGTTGTCGGGCAGGTAGTAGTCGGCCGAGACAAAGCCCACGCGGGTGGCCGAGTCCAGCCGCAGCCGGAAAGCGGGCGTGGCCAGCCAGGCGTCGATGGCCTGCTGCTCGCTGTCGTAGGCGCAGAAGTGGTTCTTGCAGGTGGGCTCGGGCACGGTGGTGGCGTCCAGCAGCACCTGGTAGCGGCCATTGCCCAGGTCGGCGCCCGCCACGAAGTGGTTGCCCCAGCTGCCGCCCACGGTGGACTGGAAGTTCCATCCGCCGAAGGTGGCACCGGCGGTGCGGCCGACCACGGTGGGCGTGAGCAGGTAGTCGCCTGCCGCCAGATCCAGCGTCACCGCATTGGTGAACGTGAGCACGGTGCCCGCGGCCACCGGGTAGCTGACGGCTTCCACGGTGCCGGCACCACCGTCCGCCCCCGGCACGTTCACCACGGTGGCAGCCTGCGCGGTGCCCGCCACGGCGGCCAGGGCCGCGATCCACATTGCCTTCATGTGCCTTCTCCCCGGTCAGATGCACTGCGGCCCATCGTAGTCACGCACCGGTGGGCGCCCTACCCCTAGAGACAGGCCCGGCCACCCCTAGATGGACCGCAGCCGCAAGGTCAGCTGCTCGCGCAGCCAGCGCGCCGCCGGCTCCAGGTGGGTGCGTTCGTGCCACACCAGGTACGAGACGATGGACCCGATCTCGGTCGGCATCGGCACGCACACCAGGCCATGGTCGGCGGCCATGCGCTGCGCATGCCGCAGCCCGGTGGTAAAGACCATGCCGGTGCGCGCGACCATGGCGGGCACCAGGCTCAGGTACTGGGTGCGGATGGCCACCTCGTGCCGCACACCGGCCGCGGCCAGCAGCACGTCCACCGCGGCACCCGCACCCCGGGCCCGCTCCAGCGCCGAGATGTGCCGCGCCTGCCCGTAGACGGCCAGGTCCATGCCTGCCGCCAGCGCATGGTCGGGCCGGACCACCGCCGCCAGCGGATCGGACAGCAGGCGCGATGAGCGCAGCACGCCCGGGATGTCCATGCGGCTGGTGATGGCCACGTCCAGCTCGCCATCACACATGCGGCGCACGAAGTCGTTCTTGTCGGCGATGCCCTGGATGACGAACGACGACGCCGGTGAGGCCAGCACCAGTTCGCCGACCAGATCGGCGAAGCGTTCCACGGGCAGGAAGTCGTAGCAGGCGATGGTGAACTGGCGCTGCATCTGCGCCGGCAGAAAGCCCTGGTGCGGCGACAGCTGGGCCAGCTCGGCCAGTACACGGTCGACGACGGGGCGCAGCACTTCGGCCCGGGGGGTGAGCTGCATCTGGTTGCCCACGCGCACCAGCAGCTGGTCGCCCGTGAGGCGGCGCAGCACGCCGAGCTTGCGGCTCATGGCCGGCTGCTGCTGGCCCAGCCTCACGGCGGCGCCCGAAACGCTGACGGTGTTGAGCAAAGCCTGCAAAGCGCGCAGCAGGCTCACATCCAATTCTTCCAGCATGTGATGCCATTCCTATCGACTGATACCGTTTGTGCGACTTCGCAGCGATTGTGACGGCTGCAAGTGGCGCCTGCCGCATGGCCCCATGCTGCGCCAGCCATGGGTGCCTGCGCTTGTGCTGCCTAGACTTTTTGAAACATTTGCAGGCAAAGCATGATCAAACTGAAAGCAGTCTCCCGCCGCGCCGCCGCGGGCCTTCTGGTGGGCACGCTGGCGCTGGGCACCCATGGCGCTGGCGCGCAGCCGGCCACCCCGGCTGAAGCCTGGCCCTCACGGCCGGTGACGCTGGTGGTGCCCTATGCCGCCGGCTCCAACCCCGACGTGCTGGGCCGCTACCTGGCCACCGAGCTGGCGCAGCGGCTCAAGGGCAACTTCATCGTGGACAACGTGTCGGGCGCCGGCGGCGCCATCGGCACCGCGCGGGCAGCCGCGGCCAAGCCGGATGGCTACACCTTCGTGCTGGGCGTGGAAAGCACCATCCTGCTGGCGCCGCTGGTGCGGCCCACCACCACCCGCTACGACGGGCTGAGGGACCTGAGCCCGGTGGTGCGGGTGGGCACGGCGCCGCTGGTGCTGGTGGGCAAGCCGGAGTTGCCGGCCCGCAACCTGGCCGAGCTGCTGGCGCTGATCCGCGCAAAGCCCGATGGCTTCAGCTACGGCACCTCGGGCATCGGCACCTCGCTGCACCTGGCGGGCGAGCTGTTCATGCAGTCGGCCGGGGTGAGCATGCAGCACATCCCGTATGCGGTGAGCACCCAGATCATGACCGACCTGCAGGGCAACCAGCTGGACCTGGCGGTGCTGCCGGCCGGCTCGGTGCTGCAGCACCTGCGTGCCGGCAAGCTCAAGGCTTATGCGGTGACCACGGCCAGCCGCTCACCGCTGCTGCCCGACGTACCGACCGCGGCCGAGCAACCCGGGGTGAAGCCGCTGGACGTCTCGGTGTGGTTCGGCGTGTTTGCGCCGGCCGGGGCGCCGGCGCCGGTGATGGCGCAGATGCAGCAGGCCTTGATGGCCGCCTTGTCCACCGAAGACGCGCGCAGGCGCCTGCAGGAGCTGGGCATCGAGGCGGCGCCCGCGCCGGCAGATGCCTTCGCGCGTTTCCTGGTGACCAACCGCGACCAGTTCGCGCGGTTGATCACCGCCAAGAAGATCAACCTCGAATGAACGCGCCCCCGCTGTTGGCCGATGCGGCCTTTTGCGCGGCGCTGCCGAAGGCCGAGCTGCACCTGCACATCGAAGGCACGCTGACGCCCGCCCAGAAGCTGGCGCTGGCCCGGCGCAACCGACATGCGATGGCGTCGATGACGCTGGAGCAGATCGAGCAGACGCACCACTTCGGCGGCAGCGGCAGCCCCGAGGTGGACCTGAAGCAGATGCTGGATTGCTACTACGGTGGCATCGAGCTGCTGTCCACGCGCAGCGACTTCTTCGACACCGCGCTGGCCTACCTGGACCAGTGCCACCGAGAGGGTGTGCGCTACGCGGAGATCTCGTTCGACCCGCAGGCCCATACCTCACGCGGGGTGCCGATGGCCGACGTGGTGGTGGGCCTGTACGAAGCGCTGCAGTACGGCCGCGCCACCTGGGGCGTGCAGGCGCAGCTGATCCTCTGCATCAACCGCGACCGCAGCGTGGACAGTGCGCTGGCCACGCTGGACGAAGCCGCGCCCTACCGCGAATGCGGCTGGATCGTCGGCCTGGGCCTGGACTCGAACGAGGCGGGCAACCCGCCGTCGAAGTTCGTCGAGGTGTACCGCCGGGCGCGTGAGCAGGGCTACAGGCTGACGGCCCACTGCGACGTGGACCAGGTGGACTCGGTCAAGCACATCTGGCAGTGCATCGAGCTGCTGGGGGTGGAGCGCATCGACCACGGCATCAACTGCCTGGAAGACCCCGACCTGATCGAGCAGCTGCGCCAGCGCGGCACCTGCCTGACGGCCTGCCCCACCTGGCGCCTGCGCGACCCGCAGCCGCGGCGGGTGGAGCGCATACGCGCCATGCTGCAGCACGGCCTGCGCGTGACCATCAACTCCGACGACCCCGGCCTGCTGGCCAGTGGCACGTTGGGCCGCATGCTGCCCCGAGTGGCCGCCCACGGCCGCTTCACCCGGGCCGAGATGGCGCAGTTCTGCCGCAACGCCTTCCAGGGTGCCTGGATAGACGGCCCCACGCAGGCGGCCTACCTGCGGCAGATCGACTTTCTGAAGCCGGCGTGCGTGTAACGAAGCCCACGAGCGCAGCGAGCTTGGGGGCAACCACCCGCCCGCCGGGCCGCCCCAAGGGCGGGTGCGCCCCCTTGGGGGGCAGCGAGCAGCGCGAGCTTGGGGGCCAACATCACACCTGCATGTTCATGATTTCCGAGTAGGCCTGTACCAGACGGCCGCGCACCGTCAGCGCGGCCTGGAAGCCGATCTGCGACTTCTGCATCGCCACCATGGTCTGCTCCAGGCTCACGGTGGGGTTGTCCAGCTGCACCTCGCGCTGCAGGCGCTGGGCCTCCTGCTGCTGGGCGCTCACGGCCTTCAGGGCGCGGGTCATCTCGGTCTGGAAGCTGCCGCCCTCGGCCGTCTTGGGCGTGCGCAGCGGCTGACCGTCGGTGCGCAGGCCGGCGCGGGCCGTGGCCTGGGCAAAGTCGAAGGGCTTGAGCTTGAGTTCCATGGCGGGTGTCTCGGGCGGCGTTCCTGGCAGACCTGGGGGGACCTTGCCATGGCAGCGAATGTAGGGTCGCCCGCCGCGCTACGGTGGTGCGAACTGACGCCGGTTTGCTGGACTGTTCCTCCTATAGCCGGGCGGGCTGGCGCCGAACAATGGCGCCACGCTCGAACCGCCCTTGCATGGACACCGCCCTCGCCCCCCTGCCCAACCAGGCCCTGACCCCCGCCACCCCCGATGGCACACCGGCGCCCGTGGCGGTGCCGGCCACCACGCTGGGTCGGCTGATGGCCATGCCCACCAAGTCGAAGGTGATGCTGGGCGTGGCCGCGGCCGGTCTGGTGGCGGTGATGGTGGCGCTGCTGCTGTGGAACAAGCCCGACGACTACAAGGTGCTGTTCGCCAACCTGAGCGAAAAGGACGGCGGCGCCGTGGTGGCGCAGCTGGCGCAGATGAACGTGCCCTACCGCTACACCGAAGGCGGCAACGCCATCCTGGTGCCGGCCGACAAGGTGCACGACATCCGCCTGAAGCTGGCCACCGCCGGCCTGCCCAAGGGCTCGGTCGTCGGCTTCGAGCTGATGGACAACGCCCGCTTCGGGCAGACGCAGTTCCAGGAACGCCTCACCTTCCAGCGCGGGCTGGAAGGTGAACTCACCCGCTCCATCCTGGCGCTGGGCTCGGTGGAAAACGCCCGCGTGCACCTGGCGCTGCCCAACCAGAACGGCTTTTTCCGCGAACAGCAGAAGCCCTCGGCCTCCATCCTGCTGACGCTGCACCCCGGCCGCACGCTGGACCGCTCGCAGATCGCGGGCATCGTGCACCTGGTGTCTTCTTCGGTGCCTGAGCTGAACCCCAAGGCCGTGAGCGTGCTGGACCAGACCGGCGCGCTGCTGTCCGATTCGCCCGATGGCAGCGGCCAAAGCCTGGACGAGCAGCAGCTCAAGCGCATCCAGCAGATCGAGGCGATCTACCTCAAGCGCGTGACCGACATCCTGGAGCCGGTGGTGGGCCGCGACAACCTGCGCGCCAACGTCACCGCCGACCTGGACTTCTCGCAGAGCGAATCCACCTCGGAGCAGTTCCGCCCCAACCAGGGCCCCAATGCGGCGGCCGCGGTGCGCAGCCAGCAAAGCCTGGAATCGAATGCCGGCACGCCGGCCATGCCCAGCGGCGTGCCCGGCGCGGCCACCAACCAGCCGCCGGTGCCGGCCACCGCGCCCATCAACGGCGCCTCGCAGCCGATGCAGGGCGCGCAGGCAGGCGCCAGCGCCGGCAACCAGCTGCGCCGCGAGAACGTGACCAACTACGAAGTGGACAAGACGGTGCAGGTGACGCGCGGCGCCACCGGCACCATCAAGCGGCTGACCGCGGCCGTGGTGGTGAACCACCGCACCGGCACCGACCCCAAGGGCAAGCCCACCTCGGTGCCGCTGACGCAGGAGGAGCTGGACAAGCTCACCCAGCTGGTGCAAGAGAGCATCGGCTTCAACAAGGAGCGTGGCGACTCGGTCAAGCTGATCAACGCCCCCTTCCGCGTGGAGCCGCCCAAGGAAGAGGACGAGCTGCCGCTGTGGAAGCAGCAGGAAGTGCGTGACCTGATGAAGACCGCGGCGGTGCCGCTGTCGCTGGCCCTGGTGGCGCTGATCATCGTGTTCGGCCTGGTGCGCCCGGCGCTCAAGGCGGCCCGGCCGCCCGAGCCCGAGCCGGAGGAAGCGACCGCGCAGCTCGATGCCGTGGCCGACGATCCGCTGGCCCTGCCCGGCAGCGAGGAGCTGGTGGCGCTGGAAGCACCCAAGTCGATCGAGAAGCTGGAGCAGGCCCGCCAGCTGGCCCGCGAGAACCCGCTGGTGGTGGCCAACATCGTGCGCGGCTGGATGAGCGGCGAAGCCGCCTGACCGGCCCAGGAAGGACAAGCCAGACATGGCCAAGGAAGAAGACACCGGCGCCGAAGACGCGGCCATCCTCCTGATGTCGCTGGGCGAGGAGGACGCCGCCGAGGTGTTCAAGCATCTGTCGCCCAAGGAGGTGCAGAAGCTGGGCGAGACCATCGCCAAGATGAAGACGGTGCCGCGCGACCGGCTGGAAGCGGTGCTCACCCGCTTCACCGAGAACGCCACCAACGAGCAGATGCTGGTGCCCGACAACGACGAATACGTCAAGGCGGTGCTGCGCAAGGCGCTGGGCGAAGACCGCGCCAACCTGCTGATCGACCGCATCCTGCAGGGCGGCGACACCAGCGGCATCGAGAGCCTGAAGTGGATGGACGCGCTGAGCGTGGCCGAGCTGCTGCGCAACGAGCACCCGCAGATCGTGGCCGCCATCCTGGTGCACCTGGACTTCGACCAGGCCAGCTCGGTGCTCAAGTGCTTCACCGAACGGCAACGCAACGAGGTGCTGATCCGCATCGCCACGCTGGACGGCATCCAGCCTTCGGCGATGAAGGACCTGAACGAGGTGATGAGCAAGGTGCTGGCCGGCGGCGAGCGTGCACGCAAGGCCAACCTGGGCGGCATCAAGGCCGCGGCCGAGATCATCAACATGCTGGGCTCCGCGGTGGAAACCTCGGCGCTGGACTACATCCGCGAGTCGGACAACGACCTGGCCCAGAAGATCATGGACAACATGTTCACCTTCGACGACCTCGACAAGGTGGACGACAAGGGCATCCAGACCGTGCTCAAGGAAGTGCAGAGCGAGTCGCTGGTCATCGCGCTCAAGGGCGCCTCGGCCGAGCTGCGCGAGAAGATCTTCCGCAACATGTCCAGCCGCGCCGCCGAAACGCTGCGCGAAGACCTGGAAGGCCGCGGCCCGGTGCGGCTGTCGGAAGTGGAAGCCGAGCAGAAGGAAATGCTGAAGATCGTGCGCCGACTGGCGGACGAAGGCCAGATCGTGCTGGGAGGCGCAGGCGATGACGACTTCGTCTAAGGACGACGCGCCCAAGCCCCCGGCCGGTGGCAACCGGCCCGCTTCCAGCTACGCGCGCTTCATCCCGCGCGAAGAGCTGCAGGGCTTTGCCGCCTGGCGGCCCGACAGCTTCGGCAGCGGCTTCGACGAGATTCCGGCCAGCCTGCGGCGCGCGCCCGAGCCGCCGCCGGCCCCGCCGCCGCCCGAGCCGATGCCCGAGCCCGCACCCGCCGCGCCGGCCGGCCCCACGATGCAAGAGCTGCAGGCTGCCGTGGCCGAAGCCCGCCAGGGTGGCTACCAGGACGGCTACCGCGACGGCCTGGTGGCGCTGGAAGGCTTCAAGCAGAGCTTTGCGCAGCAGACCATGGCCCAGGTGGGCCAGCTGGTGAACGCCTTCCAGGCGCAGCTGGATGCGCTGGAACAGCAACTGGCCGCCACCGTGGCCGCCACCGCCACCCAGCTGGCGCGCCAGGTGGTGCGCGCCGAGGTGAGCACCCGGCCCGAGCTGGTGGCCCGCGTGGCCGAGGAGGCGGTGAACGCGGTGCTGCTGTCGGCCCGCCACATCCGCGTGTTCGTGAACCCCGACGACCTGAGCATCGTGGCCAGCGGCGCGGCCGAAGCGCTGGAAGCCCGCGGCGCGCGGCTGATGCCTTCTTCGCAGGTGCTGCGCGGCGGCTGCCTGATCGAATCGGACGTCGGCCGCATCGACGCCCGCATCGACAGCCGCTGGGCGCAGGCCGCCGCGGTGCTGGGGCAGGACGTGCCCTACGAGGGCGAAGCATGACGGCCCCGGTGATGAACCGCGCGGAGATGAGCCGCGCCGAGAAGTGGCAGCGCTTCCAGACCGACCTGCAGGCCTTTGCCGCCGCCCCGCTGCCGCTGGACAGCGAAGGCGTGCTGGTGCGCGTGACCGGCCTGGTGCTGGAAGCGGCCGGCGTGCGCGCGCCGGTGGGCGCGGTGTGTGAAGTGCGCATGGACGGCCAGCCGCCGGTGCTGGCCGAGGTGGTCGGCTTCAACGGCGACCGCGCCTTTCTGATGCCCACCGGCGAGCTGCACGGCCTGGCCAGCGGCGCCCGCGTGGTGCCGCGTGCCGCCCCGCGCGTGCCGCCGCGCCTGGGCGTGGAAAACCGCCCCTGGCGACGCAGCGAAGACCGCGGCCTGCACCTGCCGATGGGCGACGGCCTGCTGGGCCGCGTGGTGGATTCGCACGGCCAGCCGATGGACCGCCGCGGCCCGCTGCAAGGCGTGGACACCGAGCCGCTGGTGCGCCGCCCGATCAATGCGATGGACCGCGACCCGGTGCGCCAGCCGCTGGACACCGGCGTGCGCGCCATCAACGCCATGCTCACCGTGGGCCGTGGCCAGCGCCTGGGCCTGTTCGCGGGCACCGGCGTGGGCAAGTCGGTGCTGCTGGGCATGATGGCCCGCTACACCCAGGCCGACGTGATCGTGGTGGGCCTGATCGGCGAGCGGGGCCGCGAAGTCAAGGAGTTCATCGAGGACATCCTGGGCGAAGAAGGCATCCGCCGCTCGGTGGTGGTGGCCGCGCCGGCCGACGCGCCGCCGCTGGTGCGCATGCAGGGCGCCAGCTATGCCACCGCGATTGCCGAGCACTTCCGCGACCGCGGCCAGCATGTGCTGCTGCTGATGGACAGCCTGACCCGCTACGCGATGGCGCAGCGCGAGATCGCGCTGGCCATCGGCGAGCCGCCGGCCACCAAGGGCTACCCGCCCAGCTGCTTTGCCAAGCTGCCGCAGCTGGTGGAACGGTCGGGCAACGGCCTCAATGGCGTGGGCAGCATCACCGCCTTTTACACCGTGCTGAGCGAAGGCGACGACCAGCAGGATCCGATCGCCGACGCGGCGCGCGGCATCCTGGACGGGCACATCGTGCTCAGCCGCGAGCTGGCCGAGGCGGGGCACTACCCGGCCATCGACGTGGAGAAATCCATCTCGCGGGTGATGACCTCGGTGGCCACCAAGGACCACATCGACGCCGCCCGCCGCGGCCGCCAGCTGCTGGCCAAGTACAACAAGGCGCGCGACCTGATCCAGCTGGGCGCCTATGCCCCCGGCCACGACCATGAGCTGGACCTGGCGGTGCGCTGCCATCCGGCGATGGTGTCGCTGCTGCAGCAGGGCATGCACGAGCAGGCCACGCTGGAAGCCAGCCGCCGCCAATTGGCCCAACTGGGGGGATGACGCTAGATGGCTGACAACACCCAGGCCCTGGCCACGCTGCTGGAGCGCGAGACCACCGAGCGCGACAACCTGCTCAGCGCGCTGCAGCAGGCGCAGGCCCGCGCGCAGACGGCCCGCCAGCAGGCCGAGCAGCTGGTGGTCTACCGCGACGACTATCACAAGCGCTGGTCCAGCCAGTTCCGCACCGCCGGCACGATGGACATCGTGCGCTGCTACCAGGACTTTGCGCAGCGGCTGGAAGAAGCCATCGCCCAGCAGGCGCGCGTGGCCACCCATGCCGAAACGCAGGTGCAGCGCGCCCGCGAGGCGCTGACGGCGCAGGAGATCCGCGTGGCCTCGGTGCGCAAGCTGATCGAGCGCCGCCAGGCCGAGGCGCTGCGCGCCGCCGAGCGCCGAGACCAGAAACAGACCGACGAAGCCGCCAGCCGCGCCGCCTGGCGCCCGGCCACGGCCGGCTGATAGCCCCGCCTCACCCGCCCACCCCTCCGCCCGCCCCGAGGTTTGCCATGCTGAACTCCGCCGTCTCGTCCAGCAACCTGCCCAGCCTGCAGGCGCCGCGTGCCCCGCAGCCCGCCAACGGGCAAGCCGGCGCACCCACCGCGGCCGACGAGGCGCCGGACGCCTTTGCCCGCCAGCTGGCGCAGGCCCAGTCGGCCAAGACCGCCGCCGCCAATGCCAACGCCGCCCGCGCGGCCGCCGCTGCCCGCGAGGCGCAGGACCGGCTGGCCCGCGAAGCCGCAGCGCCGCGCGCGGATGCCAATGCCAGCGCCAAGCCGGCCGCTGAGGCCAGTGCCGAAGCCACCGACGAGGCCGAGGCCGAACCGGCCGAAGGCGGCACCGGCAAGACCCCCGGCAACACCGACCCCGCGGCCTGGCTGGCCAGCCTGCTGCCCGGCGGCGCCGAACGCCTGGCCCGTGGCCGGCAGGGCGACACGGGCCCCGAGAACGGTGGCCCCGGTGGTCGCCGCAGCGCGGGCGTGGGCACGGCCAAGGGCGCGCCCGGCACGGAGCTGGCCGGCCGCGTGGAAGGCCAGGAGGCCGCCACCGGCGCCGGCACGGCAGGCGCCGCCAACGGCGCGCAGGCCGCCCCGGGCGAGGCCGCGGGCCGCTTTGCAGCCGCCCTGGCCGAGGCCACGCAGAAGGCCGAAGCCGCCGCGCCGCAGGCCGCCCAGCGCAGCGACACCACCGCGCCCGCCGCCGATGCGGTGCGTGCCCTGGCCGCGGCCGATGGCACCACGCCCAGCGCGCCGGCCGAAGCCGCCGGCCCGGCAGCGCCCTTCACCAGCCACCTGGCGGCGGCGCTGGATTCACCGGCCTTTGCTCCCGCGCTGGGGGCGCAGGTCAGCATGCTGGTGCGCGACGGTATCCAGCAGGCACGGCTGGAACTGAACCCGGCCGAGATGGGGCCGATCTCGGTGCAGATCGACCTGACCGGCACCCAGGCCCATGTGTCCTTCGGGGCCGACATGGCGGCCACCCGCGCCGCGCTGGAAAACAGCCTGCCCGACCTGGCCGCCGCGCTGAGCGCCGGCGGCTTCACGCTGGCCGGCGGCGGCGTGTTCGCGCAGAACTCCGGCGCCGGCGGCCAGCCCGGCCGCGACGACAACGGCCGCCGCGAGGCTGGCGTGCGGGGCGTCGGCGGCACTGCAGGCGGCGACGACCTGGCCGCGCTGGCCCCGGCCCAACCCCTGCGGGCCGCCCGCGGCGTCGTCGACCTGATCGCCTGATCAGCTGATCCCGACCCCGGTCTGCACAGCAAACCGGCCCCTTTTCCCGGCATCGGCGCCGGGACCCGGCTCGAATAATGGCACTCAAGTTGTGCGAAGGCGCCTGTCCTTCGCGACCCCGAGTCTCCAAGGAGCCCGCATGTCAGCCGCTGCTGCCACCGACGCTGCACCCGCCCCCAAGAAGGGCAACAAGAA